>CACRCM010000107.1:0-1024 GCA_902646575.1 uncultured Wolbachia sp. | reverse complement strand
TATGCAAAATATATAAATGGAGTGCCAAATTTATGTTTTGCTGGACATGTTGATGTTGTGCCACCAGGTCAATTAAAAGACTGGACATCTGATCCATTTAATCCAAAAATTAGAGACGGAATATTGTATGGAAGAGGAGCAGCTGATATGAAAAGTGGAGTAGCTGCATTTATTTCTGCTATAGTAAACTTTGTTGTAGGAAAATCTCAGTTTAACGGTTCAATAAGTGCATTGATTACCAGTGCTGAAGAAAGCATGGAAGAATATGGAACAAAAGCAATTTTAGAGTGGATGGAAAGTAAACAAAAAAAGATGGACTATTGTGTAATTGCTGAACCAACCAGCAACGAAAAACTAGGCGACACTATAAAAATAGGCAGAAGAGGATCTGCAACATTCAAATTAACTTGCCATGGAAAACAAGGACATGTTGCCTACCCAGATTTAGCTGACAATCCAATATATAAGATGATATCAATATTGAGTAAGATAAGAAATACTACTCTTGATAATGGTAATAAATATTTTCAGCCTTCAAATTGTGAGGTTACTACTATTGATGTTGGAAATAATATTGACAACCTAATACCCGATTTAATAGTTGCAAATTTCAACATTCGGTATAACGATATACAAACGCCTGATACTTTATTCAAGTTAGTCAATGAGATATGCTCCAGCGTAACCAACAATTATAAGCTTTCTATTCATAGCAACAGAGGCGCCTTTCTTTCTATTCCCGATAAGAATACTGATATTATGCTTGATGCAATAAATAAAGTTACCAATATTGACGCTGTGATGAGCACAAGTGGTGGCACGTCTGATGCTGCATTTATCAAAAATGTTTGTCCAGTGATTGAATTTGGTATGGTCAACAAAACCACACATCAAGTAAATGAATGCGTGTTAGTAGATGATATATATAAATTAACAACTATATATAAGGAATTTATAAAAAATTATTTTTACCCCACTAACAAGATAGTAAATCAGATTAATGTAATTAGCAATATGCCTGATG
>CACRCM010000106.1:0-1048 GCA_902646575.1 uncultured Wolbachia sp. | reverse complement strand
TTAATCAAAAGCATATTCAACTAAATTAATAGCATAATATTAAGCACCACCTAAAGCCGCACAGTTAATTTTACCTAGCATTCTCAGAGGTTAGTAAACAGAGAAATAGCTCTATAATGGCCATTATCTATTTTATGAGTAGAATATTCTTCTAATTTTAGTTTAATTTCTTAATTATCACCTTACATAAGCGTGATCAAGTGAACCAAGTATTTACTCTATTAGCACTAGATCTTATCTGTGTTGAGTTACTACTTAATAGTTTGTTCTTGAGAAGAACGTCATTATGAAATTCACTAGCAGTGAAGTCGAAAATCATCGAATCGACAAAAATTGCAACATAAGCATCTTCGGTTTCATTGAGATATAAAACAGCTATTTTAGCAACACTCTTTCTATACTATAACCGTAAGATTAATTTTAAAATCTTTAATTTTTGACCCTTATTCTTCAACATGAGATTTAAAGATATTATGAAGAAATTAGACTGCAAATCTATAAGTGAGTTATAGAAATTACAATGAATTCTTCTGTCATCGGATGAAAGTTCTGAATAGTAAAAATGTACCTATATCGATATTATATAATTAAAACTTTTTATAATAGAGGACAGGAATAAGCTATTGCATTATGTTCCTATCTTCCACTAAAACAAAATTAGCACACTTTTCATCACTATAATAAAATGAATAATACTATTATGATTCCTCTTCAATAAACTTGGCTCTAATTTTGTATCCTATGCTATAAGACAAGACATAGGATTGTTATTATAATAAATAATCTTTAGACAAGTAAAGGATGATTTCATTTAAGTTATAAGCATTTATAAATTCATAGCCTTCAATAATCTCAAATTCATTGCCATATTTTTCATCTTGTATTTACCGGTATCTACTGAGATGGAGCTTGATTGTTCAGTATTACCTGATTTTGGAGCTTGCATAACTTATACTGATGTTTGCAATATTAAACTAATTTCATAAAAAGCTTAAAATCTATATAAAATGTCTGGATTTATCTAAGTAACTCTACCTACTAACTATGA
>CACRCM010000105.1:0-1079 GCA_902646575.1 uncultured Wolbachia sp. | reverse complement strand
TTGTTCATAACAAGAAAAATGCATACTATATTGAGCTCTTCCTTGAGATATAGAACGTAAAACATTTATATAGCCGAACATACTTGCAAGCGGCACATAGCGGTTAAAAGTGAATAGACATAATTTGCGCCGCCGTGCCATGCTTTAACAATTAACGATAAGTCTGTGGAACTGCTTACTACAGTTGATATCAAAATTATCAGGGCCTGGTAAAGTAGTCTGTTTCTATAGAGCAAGGGTTTTGTGCTATTTTTGCTCTATGGGTTTGCTCCATATGTTTACAACAAGTTTACTCTTTATGGTAGTTCCTTTTTATGTTATAATCTTTGGTACTGATAGTGGGCGGAGACTTATAACATTCATTATACAAAAGACTTACCAAATAAGAGATGGATAATGCTTACAACAGTCTTTAATCTTTCCTGACAGTTAACATGGATCTCGATATTTCATACAATGCATATAAGCTCCATTAGCAGATCGAAAGATGAAAGAAAGATCTTTGTGCCAAGAGATGAATAATGATTCATTTGAGAATTATTACAAATTTCTATATAAAATATCTGGATTATTACGTTATATTTTTATTATAAAATATTTCGATTCTACCAAAATACTCCCGGTTCCCGATCGAGGAAAACTCAATATCATCAGGCAGAAACTTCTTTACCGGTATACGTTTTCTAATGGTATTTTCTGTTCTTGATGTTATATTTTCGTCTGCATTCCTAGACATTTTCTTTGTTCTTTCGTATATTTCCTCTCACTTCTCCGAGTCATTCTTCACCTCTTCTCCATCTATACTCATTGTTTCGTTGACCTCGAGGGGATACATTTTTAAGATATTTCTCGTTGAGCATTTCCACTAATGCAGTTCTTACTATCTATCTCTACTCTTCTTAATTTCCTTTACTCTTGCCAATTTCCACAGTCCTCGAGAGTTGTTTGATTCATTTCTTAATACAGTTTCTCCATCATCTTTCAATTTCTTGCTATATGGTCCTTTGCAAACAATTTAGGTACGCACTGATTTCTCTCAAATACTCCATCTATTATTTCGCGCTGAGATAGTCTCAATT
>CACRCM010000104.1:0-1089 GCA_902646575.1 uncultured Wolbachia sp. | reverse complement strand
TTTTTGCTTAGCTGATAACTGCTTGAATATCAAATCTTCAGTAAAATCAGGGGCAGATGATATACCAATTAACGCTGCAATCCTTTCTGGAAATTGAAGAACAGTGAGCAACATCATCCATCCTCCCATACTTGAGCCTATAATTATCTGTTTACCACTGGTTAATTCATTAATAACTCTAGCACAATTTTTTTGCCAATCGCTTATCGTGTAATCAATAAAATTACCACTTGAATAACCATGACCAAAATAATCAAACAGTACAAGCTCTACATTGTTTTCTTGGCAAAATTTGTAAATAGCAGTTGCTTTAGTTCCATTCATACTGGATGCAAATCCACCAAAAAAGGCTATAGAAGCTTTTCTCCCTTTTAACTTTCGATATGCTATATACTTACCATCTTCATCAAATAATTTACAGTAACCCATATTATTCTGGTAAATCAATCGGGCTATCACTTAATCGCCGTAAATAGCTGACTAAGTCAGCTATTTCTTGTGGGTTAGAAATACCTGCAAATGCCATGCGCGTACCTTTTATATAGGCTTTCGGATTCTTTAAAAAAACAAACAGCTCCTCATATCCCCACCTTCCACCCTTTTCGAGCATTGCTTTTGAGTAATTAAATAAATTACCAAGGTGTGCTTTTTTATTTCCAACTACATTCCACAAGTTTGGCCCTACCTTATTAAGTCCATCTTTTTCAAAACTATGACAAGCTACACACTTCTTTGCAGCTAATTTACCCTTCTCGAAGCTAGCATTCTGCATGAGCACTCGAATATCAAGCGCTACTTGTTCAATCTTTTGCTGAGGTTCACTGTCACCAGCAGCTACTATTGTTTGGTGTTCAATTTTGTATTCCTCTGGACTGTAAAGCATATCAACTACGTTACTGACTATCATAATCATTAGCCCAGAAAGAAGAATCGATGCTGCAACTTTATTAAGCTCCATGGTTAATTTTCATCAACTGGTATTACTCAAGTAATACAAATATTTTTGCAAACAGCAAGCAATTAATTTTAAAATAAATTAATTCATCTTCATAGTAGAGCCAAATCAAAAATTCTGGTAAAGTAGTTTTA
>CACRCM010000103.1:0-1098 GCA_902646575.1 uncultured Wolbachia sp. | reverse complement strand
TTTTCTATCATTTTAAATAGGGATCTCAATGAGAGCAGCTTAATGTTTTAACTCGGGTTTTTTCCCTTTAGTCGTTTTTTCCTTTATTTTATAAATTTATCATTAGATTTGTTTTATTGATATTATTGATTTTTTACTGCTGCATAATAAACAATAATTAATAATAAATGATGATAAATAATAATACTGATAAATGATGACAAATAATAATAGATAATAATAATTAATAAATAATGATGAATTTTTTAACTCTGCAAGCGGACAGAATTAATTCACCATGCCTTCTTTCTGCATTGACTGCGGCTGTTTCTTGCAACGTTTCAAGTTCCTTGAGATTTTCATGCCGCGTCGCATTCAAATAGGCGCGTGTTTTTAAATAAAGAAGGCACGTAGTTTAAGCTTTTCGTTTGTTTTTTGCTTTATGAGAAGTTTAATTCATTTATTTTTTGATTTATGGGGAGTTTGGTTGCGTCGCACAAATGTCGAGATCATGATAGTGTATAGTGAAATGTTTCCGTTATGCAATTTGTGAATTATCTCTTCTCATATTAGGCTGATATTACTTCTAATATTAGGTCGTGTCTTGGATTGCCTGTTTGTCTTAGATGTTCAATGTTCATTTTGACACAACGTTTCAAGTGTTAACTCATTGATTTGAAGTTTTGACACATTACATTCAGGTAGGCACGTTGTTTTTGTATAGATACAACTACTTTCTTGCCTTTCACACCTGTGAAAAATAAAAGTGAGCGGACAGAATCTATCAATTTGGCTCATTTTCTGCAAAATGGACGCGGCATTCAGTAACGCTCAGTAAGCTCGGTAAGGTATGCGCGTATTCCACTGCAACGTTCTGTCAAAATATCAAAGCAATAGAGCGAAAATTTCGAAGATTTAGAATTTTGAACAAGCAAATATTTACGGTTGTTAGTGTCTTTTAATATCATATATAATTTTTTGCAGTAGCAACTGCTCAACAACTCAATTGAACAATTTTCAATTCAACTTCTATCTAGATTTCCAGCAATAGGAAAAAATTTTTGGAGACTTTAAAATTTTGAACAAACGAACATTTACGATTGTTAGTATCTTTTAATA
>CACRCM010000102.1:0-1250 GCA_902646575.1 uncultured Wolbachia sp. | reverse complement strand
TATATATATAATAATAATAGATCTCTTAATAATTTATTACTATTTCAAAGATTGATGATAACTTTTTTCATCTTACTTGTGGATAAGTATGTTAATAACTTTCACATGTTACCGGCTTTTTATTGTAAACTGTGTGCATGAGTGAAATGTTTAAATTATTGGCAATTTCTTTTTATGAAAAATTTTTTTTATTGTGTGTTGTTATATAACTATGTATATGCTGGTGAGAAAGTTGTTGAGGAACTGTTAATATCTCATATCAACATACAACTCACAGGTTAATTTAATGTTATTCACACACTTATTAAATATTTGACAACAGTTTTCTTGATAAATCTAATATGAAAGCGTTTCATCTATTACAGGAAGTAACTTGAATAAAAAAAGGACTTTAGGAGAAAAGATTGTATGTGAAGTCTTTCTATTCCTTTTTGGGAAATTTCATGTGCTGAGAAAATGTGCAACTGAAGTACTAATAAAAAATCTGCCAGGTTTTAATATATTTAATGATTTGCTGAAGTTTCACGATTGTAATATAACTGATATAATGACTCCACGTACAGAAATATGTGCGTTAGATGTTGAGTCAAGTAAACATGAAGTAATAAAAAAGATAAGAAGTACTCACCACACTAAGATACTGGTTTATAAAAATAACTTTGATAACATAATAGGATTCTTTTATGTGAAAGATGTTCTTTTTGATAAAAATGAGACCTTTGACTTGAAAAGCCTTGTGCAAAACGTAATATTTATTCCGCCTTCAATGAAGATTACTAACCTTTTTATTAAAATGAGGTCTTCTAGACCACACTTAGCTGTTGTACTAGACGAATATGGTGGAACTGATGGTTTAATTTCAATGATCGACCTTATAGAGAAATTAGTACCGAACGTTAACAGTGGAAATGAATCTTTTGAATGTACAATCGTTAAGTTATCTCAAAATAAATTTGAAGTGTCAGCAAGGACTCTTATAAAAGATATAGAGGAAAGTTTAAAGATAGAATTACGTGATCCAGAAGAGGATTATGTTACGCTTGGTGGACTGATTCTTTCAATTGCCGGTAAGGTACCTTCTGAAGGTGAAATTGTCAGGTATAAAAATGGTGTAAAGTTTATTATTAAAAATGCAAGTGAGCGCTACATTTATAAAATAATACTAGACCTTAATGATTATAAAAAATAGATTAATGTCTCTTTTATAAAAAATTGTCTCATTTTTAGATAAGAGAGTTTAAGATGTATTG
>CACRCM010000101.1:0-1287 GCA_902646575.1 uncultured Wolbachia sp. | reverse complement strand
TCATCAGAATAGTATGCACTGTCTTCTAATTCTTGCTTCTCCATTTCAACAAGCATTGATTGCAATTTTAAGCTAAAATATTCCAATTGCTTCACGTTCATATATTCTTCATCCTCTGAAGGAGTATAATCTTCTGGTAATTTTATTTTTGATAACTCTTTCATAATTGCATTACTTGTTAAATAATAAAACCTGTGTAATTTATGAATAAGAAATTACACTATCTCAAAGTAAACACTATAATTTATAATAAATATTTAAAAGCCTAATATGATCAGCTCAATAAAAAAGTTAGTGATAAGTAATAGTGATTTTGCCTATATAATATGCATCTTTATTGTAATGTTAAGCTTATCTTCGTTTACACTTGGAAATAATAATGAACGAGAAGTTATGTTAGCATTAATATGGATATGTGCTACTTTTGTTCTGCAAATTTCTACAAGTGATCTATTTTCTTCTGATTATCGTGACGGAATATTAGAGCAAATCTTTATACAGCCACTTTCCTCTAAATTTATGATTGCTTATAAAATTCTTGCTCACTGGATATTATTCGGTTTGCCAATTTCAGCAATTTCTTCCATATTTAGCTTTGTAGTTCTGGGCAGTGATATTAAATACTCAATAACAGCTGGCTTGTCTTTGTTACTCAATATGCTGATAGTAACTAATATTTCAGCTACTGGAAGTGCATTAATGATTGGTCGAAATAACTTAGCATCAGGAATACCACAAATTCTTGTTTTACCAATTATAATGCCAACTTTTGTGTATTTTAAATTACTGATTCAGTTTGAAAGTTTCTCTTTGAATACTCATATATTGCTTATTACTGTTTTAGTTTTTGCTATTCTGCTGATTAATAGCACTATAGCTACCCATATAGTATTGAAATTTGCTGTAGAGCAGGACTAGAAAGCTTACCATTACTCTACAGAAGATCTGCTACCGGTAAAGCCTAAACTTACTAAATACATTTCTGTAGATTCAGGTCTACTTGATCTTGGTTTAAAATATTTTGCCGTTTTGAACATTTTTTTTAGCTCGTTGCAAAAATCTTTGTCAAATTCTCCTTGAAAGATTTTTACTACAAACTTACCATCATAATTTAGGAAATGCTTTGCAAGGTGCAGTGCTGCTTTACATAGAAGCATGATTCTGATATGGTCCAACGATTTTATACCACAAGATTCTGGAGCCATATCAGATAAAATTACGTCAAACTTTTGATCTTTAAACCTTTCCTTTAAAGTTTCAAGTTCATTTATAATATCGCATTGCATA
>CACRCM010000100.1:0-1343 GCA_902646575.1 uncultured Wolbachia sp. | reverse complement strand
TTGCAAAAGCAAAACTCAAAGAATAAGATTTTCTTCTACCCTCTAATCTAATTTCCCCTAAATAAGAGCCAAATCTTCTTTTGAGCTCTATGATAAATTCTTCTTCAGCTAAGTTCATTAGCATTTTAGAAACTTCAGATTTTTCTGTCCAAACTATTGAAGAAGTATGGCCACCCTTCATTGGCAAAATTGCGAACGGACCACCAGGAAAAAACCGTTCTACAGCTAAATTTTGGTGATTTAATTCATGTCTTACATTAAACACTATACTATTTTGCTTGTAATCAAATTTCATTACCGGTATAGAAAATAACTCCGGTAATTTAGAGTTTTTACCCTCAGCACAGATAAGTAACGACGATATTAATTTCTGGTCATTATCCAGAATAACCTCTACATATCCTGCATCACAAATAATTGTCTTATAGGAAAGTGGAGAATATATGTTCAGCTTTTTCAAAAAATTATTATTGATTGCGTCCCATATAGCAGTATTACTGATAACATAGCCCATTGGTTCTTCACTAACTATTTTATGATCATAATGTACAGTAACCGGACTATTTTCATCTAGTATGAATATATCAAGTATAGGTTCTGCTTCACTTTCTACGATCTGCCAAATTCCTAACTTTTCCAATATTTTTTTCGAACCTTGAGAGATAGCAAATACTCGATTGTCATTAATTACATGCTGTAGATTACTTTTTTCAATCACAGCTACGGACATAGAGTTATTGCTGAGACCAATGGCAGCAATAAAACCAAGTAACCCACCACCTGAAATAATTACATCATAATTCATTTGCTGACCCTTTAAAATCACATCTTACCTATTTTAAAAAAGTTTAAACAACCTTTATAGATTGTATATAAAAGACCCCATATCTTTAGCAATGTTTTTATAAATCTTCATCAAATTCTTACTTAGCATCAGAGGATTTCCATAATCAGAAGCACTGCATATCTGCGGATCTAAAGGAACCCTGCCCAAGAGTTTTATTCTTAACTCCTCAGATACTTTTCTTACGCCATCTTTTCCAAAAACATATATTTTTGAGTTGCCTTGAATAAAATAACTCATATTTTCTACAATACCAATAACTGGTACGCTGAGCTTTGTAAACATATCATAAATTCTATAAGTATCAATCAAAGCAAGCTCCTGCGGAGTTGAAACTATCACCGCTCCAGTTAAGTTAAAATTCTCCATCAGACTTAGATGTACATCACCAGTTCCAGGTGGTGTATCAATTATTAAATATTCTATATCTGACCATTTTGTTCCCATTAGCAAATTATAAAGTACTTTTGTGACCATGGGTCCACGCCATATTGCTGCA
>CACRCM010000099.1:0-1389 GCA_902646575.1 uncultured Wolbachia sp. | reverse complement strand
GTAATTTACTAGTCCATTTTTATTATCGGGATACTCCTTTAAGATTTTATACAAGTCATAGCCTCTGATACCATTTAACGTAATCTAACTTATATATTAATAATTGATAGTTATTTTTAATTAAAAATTTGATATTTTAATTCTTTTTATGAAAAACTGTAAACATATGCTCTTTAAATATTTACTTTTTATTATTAATCAAATCTAAGGCCTTCTTCAGGTCTATGCCTTCAATATCTGCATTCTTGCCTAAAGCGACTTTTGTTTTGCCACTCTTTATATAAAATCCGTACCTGCCATTGTGAATGAGAACTTCTTTTCCATTTTCATTAAGCCCGAGAGATTTTAGCTCTTTTCGTGGGCTGTTTGCGATAATTTGTACAGCTTCATTCAACTGCGTTTCCAATACTTCTTTTAAGCTCTTTTTAAGAGAGAAGTATTTACCATCATAGAAGATATAGTACCCGAATCGTCCAAGACCCATTTTTACTTCTTTTCCAGTGTTTGGGTGTTCTCCAATTACTTTTGGCAAGGAAAGTAACTGTGTTGCGGTGATTAGATCAATATCATTAATATTTATGTCTTTTGGTATAGACCCCGTTTTTTTCTTTTCTGACTCACTATTAAATTCTAAATAAAGTCCGAAAGGACCTTTTTTAATTACCACTTCTTGCCCTGTCACATTATCTATACCTAAACTTTTTGGGTATTCTAAATTGTCATTGCTGCCAGTAATTTCTTTTGTATGATTACATATAGGGTAGTTAGAACATCCAAGAAATACTCCAGCTTTTCCAAAGTTCAATTTCAATGAGCCATCAGAACAATTAGAACATTTTTTACCTATTTCTTCCTTTTCTTCCTCGGAACAAAACCAATCAACTACCAGGTCGTGAATGCCATCGAAAATTTCATCATGCGTCATTTGCTTAACAGAGTTTACAAGATTAAAAAATGGTATCCAAAAATAGCTTAGTTCTTTTTTCCAATCTGTACGTCCATTCGAGATTAAATCAAGCTTTTCTTCCATTTGTGCCGTAAAATCATATTCTATACAATGCTGAAAGAAAGTTTCTAAAAATATGGTAACGATTTTACCACGGCTGCTTGGAATAAATCTTTTGTTATTTAGTGTAACGTACTTACGGTCCTGCAGTACAGAAATAATTATCGCATAAGTTGATGGACGTCCTATGCCGATTTCCTCCATTTTTTTTACGATACTTGCTTCACTGTAACGTAATGGCGGTTGAGTAAAATGTTGTTTTAGGTCAACAGAAATCAATTTGCATGTTTCACCTTCTTTCATGGTAGCTAGAAGGCCTTCATCCTCACTATCCATATTATTATTATCATTATAAACTTTATAGAAACCATCAAAAAATATGT
>CACRCM010000098.1:0-1469 GCA_902646575.1 uncultured Wolbachia sp. | reverse complement strand
ATTATGGCTTAGATAAAAAAGCTATTGATGACCTAATTGAATCACTTGATAACGAAAAGTTAGAAAATGCTCGTAAGATTGTAAAAACAATAGATAGCATTCAGTTAGCATATTTTTTATCCACTTCAATCAGTGATCACAGAGAAAAACTAGTTAGTATTTTAGACCAACACTTGTTAAGTGATGCTCTAGTGCATGTAGTACCAGATTTACAAGTAGAAATCATAGAAACACTAGGAGTGAAAGATACCGCAAAGTTATTAATGCTTCTTAACGTAGAAGATATAGTAACCATAGTCAAAGATTTAGATAGAAAGTCTATAAGAAACATACTTAACTACTTGCCTAGTGCAACTCGAAAGCCAGTAGAGGAGCTATTATCGTATCCAGAAGAAAGTGCAGGAAGGTTGATACATAAAAATATGGTTATAGCCCCATATTATTGGACGATAAATGAACTAATGGAATTTTTGCGTAACTATAAAAAAATACCAGAAAAATTTCATCAAATCTTTATAATTAATTCAAAACTTGAACCTATAGGCAGTGTTAACTTAAGTAAGGTAATATTCAACTCAGGGCAAACAACAATAAAAGAGATAATGAGCCAAGATATAAAGATCATTAAAACTGGAGTGGATCAAGAGGAAGTAGCAAGAATATTTAAAGATTACTCTTTACTATCAGCTCCAGTAGTAAATAAGCGAGGTAAGATTATAGGTGTGATTTTAATCGAAGACGTCATAAAAGTTGTTCAACAAGAAACAGAGGAGGACGTACTTAAAATAAGCGGTGTATCTTCTAAAGCCGATATAAATGCTCCTATACATAAAACTATAATTCAAAGGTTACCTTGGCTATTATTTAATCTCTTAGCAGCAACACTATGTTCTATAGTGGTTGGGTTTTTCGATAGTGTGATAGAGAGCTTTGTAGTACTTCCAATAATTATGCCAATAATTACATCGATGAGCGGAAACGCAGGATCTCAAACAGTGACGTTAACCATCAGGGCAATCGCAACAAAACATTTAACTGAGCAAAATGCAAACAGAATACTGATAAAAGAGTTTTTGATAGGTTTGATAAATGGAATAATTCTATCTATTATTTCGCTTGTGGTATTAACAATAAGATTTCACACTTTTAAAGTGGAGATTATTTTTGTGGCTTCCATGGTTATGATGTCGATCATTGCAACGTTTATTGGAACTTTTATTCCTATAATGCTCCATCGTTTAAAATCCGATCCTGCTGTTTCTTCTTCAATCCTAACATCAGCCACAACTGATATTCTTTCAGCTTTTATATTTCTCAGTTTAGCTGCGTTCTTTCTGCTGAATAACTAAGTTTTTCTAAAGCAAACTTGATGTACAGCTTCAACTATATCTTCTATTCGTGGTAACGCTTTTTTTTCTAGATTTGCAGCATAGGGTAATGGAACATCCTTGCCAGTTACCCTTACAACT
>CACRCM010000097.1:0-1517 GCA_902646575.1 uncultured Wolbachia sp. | reverse complement strand
TAACTCTACTACAAACTTAAAACAACAAGTTTAACTATTGATTACCTGAGTAATAGGATGTGAATCAGCTAATTCAGCTTTCAATTCTTTATTAGTAATGTGAGTATATATTTGTGTTGTAGAAAGGTTAGTATGACCAAGAACTCTTTGTATCAATTCAATGTTTGCTCCACTATCCAGTAAATGAGTAGCAAAAGAATGCCTAATTACATACGGAGAGATTTTACTTTCATCGATATTACATTTTCTCGCCAATTCCTTAATTAATTGACCGATTCTCTGCCTTGTAATCGGCCTATTAGGTTTATTACCTGGAAATAACCAATCAGATTCCTTATCTCCAAGTATTAGGTTGTGACAAACTAATAAATAATTTTTAAGGCTTTTTAATACTTGCTCATTAAAAAGGATTCTCCTTTCTTTACCACTTTTTCCTTTTATGATTATGTAACATTCTTTATCACTATTGTTTACTAAATATAACACTTCACATAACTTCATATTAATCAGTTCAGTAATACGCATACCAGAAGAGTAAAGGATATCTAAAATGGCACATAGTCTCCTATTGCTTATCTCTTTATTTGATCTGCTTACTGATTTTCTGACTGTGTTCATTAGTAAAATCATTTCCTCAACACTCAAATACTTTGGTAAAGGACGAGAAACTCTTGGATTTTTTAATTCATCATCACTAGCCGGAGATGGATTGAAATCTATTATTCTATCATTAAATAGGCATTTATAAAAATTTTTCATAACAGATATTTTTCTTGATATAGAACTACTTTTATATTTCTTTTGTGTACTCAGATACCTAACATAATCTTTAATGTTAGCTTTGCTTGCACTAACTAAAGTAGTACCACTTTTAAATAAAAAACTCTCAAGTTGAAGTAAATCTGAACAATAACTTTCTAAAGCATTTTGCATAGCAGATCTTTCTGATACCAAAGCATCTATATAATACGTTATATAAAGGTTTCCTTTTTTACCGCAACTGTTTATTCTGCACTATTAGCTATTAGCCCCTATATTTATTTCTTTGATTACAGTTTGATTAGAAATATTACTCATATTTTTTATTAGGAAATACGAAATAAATAAAGCATTTACTAATATTATAAGCACAATAAATTTTCGTCTTAATTTTTTTTTTTGACTTGATCTTACTTTTACCATAGTTAAATTATAACATTCAAATCTATAGAAAATACCTTATAAACTACTATAATACACTATCCCTTGGTCATATCTAATTATATCTATATTAACATAATAATTTTTTATAGTACTAATGTGATTAAATAGTGGCTTATTTACTAGAGCATAGATGTTAATAAATTCTTAATATATATAACAATCACTCTTTTTTAGTAAAGTACTAACAAAAGGAATAGTAATATTTGATCCCATAGATTCATTATCTATTCTCTCCATAATTTTATTAACACTATGAAAAGAACGTTCTATTCTTGCTAAAATATAATCAATCACTCTTAAATTAACTCTCAGTT
>CACRCM010000096.1:0-1660 GCA_902646575.1 uncultured Wolbachia sp. | reverse complement strand
CGCTGTGGGAGTACGAAAACTAAACTCGATCCTCTTCTGCCAGACATTATTTAGATGAACTAAAGCAAATAAATTGCATCTGAACCATTCTCGAAATTGATTTTTGATTGGACTTGAAATTGAATCCGAAACTACTCAAATATATGGTATTAAAAGATACTAACAGTTGTAAATGTTCGCTTGTTTAAAATTTTAAACTCTACAAAATTTTTTTTCTATTGTTTGGAAATCTTGATAGAAGTTGATCTGGAAATTGCTCAACTGAATTCTTGAACTGTTGCTACTGCAAAAAATTATACATGATATTAAAAAATATCAGCAGTCGTAAATGTTCGTTTGTTCAAAATCTTAAATTTCCGAAAGTTTTTATCTATTGCTTTGAAATTTTGATAGAAAGTTGCATTGAATACGCGCATTTTACCGAGCTTACTGAGCGTTGCATACTGAAGGTCACGTCCATTTTGCAGAAAGTGAGCGTGGTTAATAGATTCTGTCCGCTCGCTTTTATTTGTCACAGGTGTGAAAGGTAAAAAAGTAAATGTATCTGTACAAAAACAACGTGTCTTTCTGTAACGTGTGTCAAAATTTCAAATTAATGAGTAATGTGTGTCAAAATTTCAAATTAATGAGTAATGTGTGTCAAAATTTCAAATTAATGAGTTAACACTTGAAACTCTGTGTCAAAATGAACATTGAACATTTACGACAAAGCGACATTTCAAGACACGATCTAATATTAGAAGTAATGTTAGCCTAATATTAGAAGAAATAATTCACAAATTGCTTGAAGTAAACGTTCATTATACAATATCATGATCTCGACATTTGTACGATGCAACTAAATTTCCCATAAATCAAAAAATAAATGAATTAGACTTCTCATAAAGCAAAAAGAAACGAAAAGCTCAAATTACTGGCCTTATTTATTCACACACCTATTTGAATGCAACGCGGCATGAAAATTTCAAATCAATCGATGGAGAACTTGAAACGTTGCATGAAGTAACCGCAGTCAATGCAGAAAGAAGACCTGTTGAATCAATCCTGCCCGCTCATGAAGACGCGGTATGGAGTGGAGTCAAAAAATTCATTATTATTTATCATTAATTATTAATATTTACCATTATTTATTATTATTCATCAGTACTTTTTATTTATTATTATTTATTACGCAAAAATAAAAGATTAATAATATCAATAAAACAAATCTAATGATAAATTTATTAAATAAAAAAGGAGAAAACGACATAAAGGGAAAAAAACCCGAGTCGGAGCATTAAACCGCTCCGTTGAAATCTCTATATAAAATGGCAGAAAAAAGCGCCTTTGTTAGCGCGTGATGATGATGCGCCTCTGTTGGCGTGCGAGGGTAATCGACATTGACCCTCAATTATTCTTTATTATTATTAATTACTAGCTGGCCCGGCTATGCGGAGCATGGCCGATCCATCTATCTATGGGGGCCGACCACGCTTCGCGTGTCCGGCTTCAGCTAATCTATATGAATAGAAATGTCAATGTTCGTTTGTTCAAAATCTTAAACTTCCCAAGTTCTCAAACCCGCACATTATCTATATTCAAAATCTTAAATACCAGAAAGTCCTTGACCTATTGCTTTGAAATTTTGACACAAAGTTGCAGTCGAATACGCGCATGTTTT
>CACRCM010000095.1:0-1679 GCA_902646575.1 uncultured Wolbachia sp. | reverse complement strand
TTCTGTAACTTTTTCATCCTTTTTAGTTCTATACTTATCAAACTTAAAGCTACGTAAAAGTGCACCGTATGCGATATTTGCTGCATTACCTTCAATTGAAATCACCGCTTGCTTAATTTTTAATTTGCTTAATTCACAATATATCTTGCCACCAATATTTAATTCTTTATTTTCGTTCCATTCACCTCTCTTACCAAGCCCAATAACTATGATATTTTTCCCCTCTAATGAAGTAATAGAGAAAAACTCACCAAAGTCTCCATTGAAGTCACTAAATTGCTTTATACTGTCTATAATCCATTTTTCTTGCAAAACACTATAGTTACTACTCACAACTTCGTTACCTTCAAACAAACCTGTAACTATTGTTTTTAAATTAGGTGGAATTCTAGAAATTATTATCTTCATTGTTTATAGTTCCATACTTAATCAGGATAATATTTATCAAAATGACTGAAAAATACAAGTCTTATCTCTTACCAGAAAACCTATTATATCCACCTAAAGTAATATTAAACGTATAAGTTTTAATGGCTTGGTCATTATAAACAAATGATGCTATTAAAAGGCTCGCAAGTCCACTATCAATAAAATCACTAAGGACAGAATCAACATAATTATTGTAATAATAGTCAGCAAAAAACATTTGAGTTGTGAATTCTGGAAAATCTGGATGCTGAACCAAAAAGTTAATATGTGGAGCTCTATCACCAGATTTACCAGGTGCTATCGTAATAAAACTATAATAGCCAAGGTTATTTACTATAAATTTTCCTGACTCAGCAAAATTCAGATCAAGTTTATCTTCCTCTATATCTTCATCATAATGACTCATGCCGTGCGAATTTGCATGCCATATAGAAACCACAGCATTCTGTATTGGTAGACAGTTTATATCAGTAATTCTACCCACTATATTTATTAATTCTCCTGTTGCACTAACTGAAGAACCGGGTTTCCTTCTTAAGTTATTTGAAAAATTAAAGTTTCTCGGCTGCGGGTCAAGATTATAAATTTCTGGCGTTTTAATACAATTAATCAGAATAGGATCAGCCGCAAATAATGACAATCCAAACATACTCTGCATTAAAAGCACCAATAAAATATCTTTCACTCTCACCTCATTTATAATGTTTTTACTTGAATTATAGCAGCTTTTTTCTTTCATTAAAGGTAGAACTTCTTTGCTACTCCGTATTACAAGCATAACCATTAGATCTTTAGAGCTCACATAACCTAAAGTATTTTTTACCTGTTCATCAAGTAAATCCAAATCTGAGCTTTTTCATATAAGTCAAACACTTCATTACTTAACATTTTCCTTTTTAAAATAGATATTCTTAAGCAAAAGCTTATTGTACTTTTTTAAAAAGTCCATTAATACTAATAAGCCATGTTTACCTATAATTGCACTGATGCTGAAATATAGTGAAAAGAAGAAATAAATAAAACTATATCTAAACACAGCAACTCTTTCTTTTTTTTCTAGAGATAATTACTGTGTTTATTACATATAATAAACTAAAAAATGTGTAACACGAGAAAATGAACAAAAAACTAAATACATCTACTGCAACTTAGCCACTATTGCACAGTAGGCATTTATATCAGAACATACAGAGCTGTCACATTGTACTTGTGGTCATTATAAATTACCACCTTGTTTCAAAGCAGCATAT
>CACRCM010000094.1:0-1740 GCA_902646575.1 uncultured Wolbachia sp. | reverse complement strand
GAATACCTTTCATTTTCTATGGACCTGGTGAGAAAATTCTAGCTTTTATAATGTTGATTTGTGCATTATCGATAGCCATTCCACTGCCCTTAACTAATTTTATTCCCGCAATTGGTACAATTTTCATTTCACTTGGCATTATGAGTAAAGATGGACTTCTCTCTATATTAGGAGTCCTAGTATCTTTGTGTGGTTTATTACTTACCCTTGTTGTAATAGTTGAAGGACCACAGCTCATAATTGGAGCATTTTCTTTTCTGAAAAGCTTTGTATATGGTTAAGCTTTACAATACTCTAACAAAAAAAAAAGAGCTCTTTACACCGATCGACAAAGGTCATATAAAAATGTACGTTTGCGGACCAACTGTATATGATACAGCACATATAGGTAATGCACGTTCTGCTATTGTTTATGATGTATTATTTCAGTTGCTTAAATCTCATTATGGCAAAGTTACCTATGTGCGTAATATAACCGATATTGACGATAAGATAATCAATGCAGCAAGCGAGAAAAATAGCAGTATAGAAAGTATAACTACACATTACACCAAGGCTTTTCATGAAGACATGAAAAGTCTAAACTGTGTAGAACCAACACATGAGCCTAAAGCAACAGAAAATATAGATTGCATTATCAAATTAATTGAACATTTGCTAATATCTAATCATGCCTACGAATCCAATAAACATGTATATTTTAGTATTGAATCTTATCCTGAGTATGGTGCTTTATCAGGAAAAAAAATTGATGAATTAGATCATGGCAGCAGAGTTAAAGTTGGTAAAAACAAAAAGCATCCAGGAGATTTTGTACTATGGAAACCAGCAAACGACATTGACTATAAGCTTTCAAGTCACTGGAATAGTCCATGGGGAAAAGGAAGACCTGGATGGCATATGGAATGTTCGGCAATGGCATATGCATATCTTGGCAAAGATTTTGATATCCATGGTGGGGGTATAGATTTACAATTTCCTCATCATGAGAACGAAATTGCGCAAAGCAAATCCGCATTTGGTGGATCAATGTTCGCAAAATATTGGGTACATAATGGTTTCCTGACGGTAAACGAAGAAAAAATGAGCAAGTCCTTATTTAACATAGTCAAAGTAAGAGATTTACTCGATAGTGGAATAAAGGGAGAAGTAATACGTCATGCACTGTTCAAAACTCATTATAGAAAACCACTCGATTGGACAAGAGATATTATTTGGGAGTCGCAAGAAACTTTAAACAAGTTCTATCGATTATTACGTAGTGTGGATGTAGCAAGCATTGATGAAAGCAATACAGAAGTCTATAAAGATTTTATAGAGGCTTTAAAAAATGACCTAAATATCCCTGAAGCTTTAGTTATATTGCATGAAATGGCCACAAAAATCAACAAAACAAACAATGAACATAAAAAGCTCAAATTAACTGAAAGTTTTGTTAAGAGTGCACGATTTATTGGTCTTCTTAAATCAAGCTATCAAGAGTGGTTTACCGTAGGCGTAGACCACCAAGAAATAGAAAGATTAGTAAATTTAAGAAAAGCAGCAAAAAAAAATAAAGATTACGATGCTGCCGACAAAATAAGAGATCAATTAAAAAGGATGAAGGTTACAATTTTTGATAACGAAGATGGTACAACAACCTGGTAAGTTCATATGGAAAACTATCTACTATTATTTATAGATAATCTAGTATCTTCATTAATTTTGCCCATATACCAAGGTTTTGTATTTTATACTATG
>CACRCM010000093.1:0-1829 GCA_902646575.1 uncultured Wolbachia sp. | reverse complement strand
TTGAAAGATCAACTAGCGGAATTCATTGAATGTTGGAGTTTTGTTTGCAGAAAATTGATTACCATAATTAAAATAAGCAATAAATAAGGTTAAAAAAAAACATTTCAAGGTGAATGGAAATTCGAAAGAAACGAATAATCGGCAAAAAAAAAGGCTGCATAACCTCATTTCAGATTAACTTCATTTCAAATATACCATACAAGTAATAGTACCGATGGAAGGAAATAATCGATAATTTGTTTCTCCATACTCTATTTTCTCGATAAAAAGTTAGAATCAGGAACTGAAGTAATGGCTAATAAAAGTTCTGCATATTGGCCTCAGAGGAGTAAATGACATAATGGTTGTGCCAGGACTCATTAATCTTGATTTTGCTAATACAGGAACAGGAATGAGCGAAATGGGTAAAGTAATGATTGGTACTAGAAAGGCAGGAGGGAAAGATAGGACAGTTACCGCTTCAAAGGTTGCAATATCCAATCCATTGCTTAATAATATGTCAATGAAAGATACTCAAGAATATTAATTAATATTACATGTAATGAGGACATGCATCTATTTGAAGTTGATGCTGCGGCATAAATGAATATAGGGCTTCTTTAAATTTAGTAACTGTTATTTAAATCTAATTCTTTCTTTAATTCTTTAAATCTAATTCTTTCTCTTTTTCACGTGGAATCTTTATATGCTTTTGCTGGCTTGATAAAATCATAATATTACTTAAGATCAATCTCTTTTAAAGGTTCAAAATGTAAGATTAAAGAAGCAAAGCAGACACACATATCGGAGCAATTTTTATTGGGAAAATCGGTTTTAAAGAAGCAATAAATTTTATAGCAACAAGCTCAATGCTGATTTTTTTACTGATATTATGTGTCCTCTACATAAGTTTCAGCCCCTTAAAAAGACAGGCGTAGCTTTAGGTAATGTTACGCCTGAGCTTATACATGCGCTGCATAGGAATTTTAAATTGCGTTGCTCCTTTGGAATTCGCAATTGATTAAGTATTGTCTCTGTTGATTTTGGAACGATTGATTGGAATAAAATACTGATTATCTTGGTATACTCCAATGGTTTGTGGATTGCTAAATCCATGCGCTCTCTATTGTAAACAATGTTTTTTGGAAATCTTTTTTTTTTGCAAAACTTGATGTTTCTCTTAAGCTTGAAGGAATATATCGTCACGTTTCAACTCATGCTTCTGGAATTGTGATGTTGATAAATCAGGAGTTATATCACAAATTTCTCTAATCATGGGACCAGGTGCTGGTGGTACAGTTTATTCTCCAACATTAATTGATTTTACTTTCATGGTAAGAAACAGCTCATACATGTTTATTACTGGACCAGATATGGTAAAAAAAAGTCATGTACGAAGATTTAATCTATTTTTACTGTTTTTTTTTGCAATTTTAACTTAGGTTCAGGTTTAGGTTAGCAGTTTTCGAAGGAAATTTTAAATTTCGCAATAGGAAAAAAAGTTGCGGGAGAATAAATTTGAATTTCCAATGCAGCTTATAATTTTGCCATTTTGGGTAATGAGGACAATACTGAGCGAATCGGTTTCGGTGGATGGGATGGTACTTGATACTTGGTTTTAGAGAATTGGTGCGGTGGTTCGTACATGTTTAGTTTTAACAAATCAAATAGTAAAACTATTTGATTTTAGATGTAATTAAAACGCATGTAATTCATTTCCTAGAAACATATCTAGTAAAATTTTGAATTTTAAGGAAGAAGAAAATTCGGACGTTAAAAATTTTAAAATTTTCAAGGTGCGTTAAAAATTTGAATTTTCAGTGCTACGCAAAATTCTGCTGTTCTGAATA
>CACRCM010000092.1:0-1944 GCA_902646575.1 uncultured Wolbachia sp. | reverse complement strand
TGTGTGATAGAAATTCGTAATATATCTCAGTCTGATTTTATCTTACAGTGTGAAAGAAAAATCCATTCTAGCCAATAAAATTTTTCCCACGAAGATTCGTCTCTGTCACAATATAAAAAACTTTCCCGACTCTCTTCGTATACTTTGCGTTCGATTTTAGCTCCAGCCATTCTTGTGTTTGGTCAAGATTAACAATGCTTCTTCCTCTTCATTTATTATGTTCAATATTTCTTGATCGTCTTCTATTATCTCCAAATATTCCATTTTCCTCTTTCATTATTATGGTGGGATATTTTGCAAGCAATCTAGCCATTTATCAGTGATAATCATGAGCGTTCAAACATATAATTCAATTCTTTCCATCTTTTCATCAATGATCGCCTTTCGGTTTTTATATTGTTCACATTGTTTGTCATCTGATAAATGTTGGTCAATTGTCTCCAATCCATTTCTTTCATTTTGTTGAGGGAAAGTTTCAGGATGTCCTCTTTCGCGGGAGTAGCATTTCCAATATCGTGGATGTCATCTCGGCTCGTGGCATTGAGAAATTGTCGATTTTTATGATTTCGAGGAAAGAATTCCTCTTGTTTGTTTGCATTTTGTTGATTGGAGATTGATTCTTCTTGCTGTTGTAACTCAGCTAGGACAGCAAAGATCTTTATTAAGTTTATACTTTCCTTTTTTGATCGTCTTCTTCTTTCGCTCCTTCATTGCTGATGCTCCTGATGAATTGTCGTTAGTGCTGTTGAACTTGGTCGCTGCTGTCGAATTGTTTTTGGAGCCGAGTTGTAACTAAACTTGAACTTGAACCAAAACTTTTACTGCCATCTAATTGCTCCCTTTTAAATCTTTCGAAGCCCTTATTTGAACTTCAACGTATCTCTTCATGATTGTTTAACTTTACTTGTTTACCTGTGTATCAGGTGTTATTGACAGTAATATGTTCATCCTTTCAGCTTGTTGACCCCTTTCGTGCTATTTGACTTTAACATCTCTTGTTTTTCATAACTGCATCTTTTGACTTTGCCAACATCTTCCCAACCATATTTTTTATTCCTTTATGCAACTAAGTACATCTTTTTTTTCCTGTATACAAATAATTATATCTTTCGGGTTTCACCCACATAATTACGTTTTCGCTTGTGGATTTTGTGTCGATTATTTTTCTTAAATGTTGATCTCTCTTCCATCCTTTGCACACACAGCTATAATACTCTAAAAGCATTATTGATGATGTCCATTACTTCAACATGCATCTCGAGTCCATGTAGTTTTTCCTCGAATATCTTTCATCACACTTCATACTGCACATACTGCCTTCATTTGAAAGATGCTGATCAGGTAGATGGATTCATTTCTCTAATTTCGTCAAAAACTAATCTTTCCTCTTTGCTGATTCGCGCTTCTTGCAATTCTTATTGATATGTCGGATTCTCGGCTTATGGCACCAAAATTTCTGCTAGGGAAGATCAAATTTCACTAAGAAAAAAAACTAAATTATTGAACGTAACATAAAACATAAATAATTTAATTCTCGTGCTAATCATAGATTAGTTAGACATTGCTATTTTCAGATATGGTGCCAAATTCTCTCGTTGAAATATTCATGTTTCTCGTCGCATTGAATAATTGATCCAATTGTTTTTCATTGATATTCTTATATGCCAGCAATAGTAACATCGATCACAACTATTCCTTCTACCATTCTTCCTTTTTCAGCTTCGTTGTTCCAACTAGCTTTTGTTCTCTCAATCTAACAGTAGTTTATCGTCTGTGCAGAGATTTGTTTGGTTACGCCATTATGGTTACACTTCTTTTATCAGCCATTTCTCTCTATCATGAGAGACTGTGTTAACAATACCATTGTTTATAGAATTGTTTCTCTTGAAAATTCTGCTACATGGCTGCCTTCTATCCTTCGGTGAATTATTTATAGTTTTGCAC
>CACRCM010000091.1:0-2173 GCA_902646575.1 uncultured Wolbachia sp. | reverse complement strand
TCGAATCATTAATCGATATGAATAACAGTTCATTGCGCTGCATTTCATATTTTTTTCTTCGCCACTGATTGAATTTATCATCTTAACGTTGAAGTGATAACAATAGGCACCATACCAAAAAATGATTGTATATTGCAGAGCATTGTAGCATCGATGAGTTCCTGCAATTTTTATCAATTTTCTCCTGTGAAGAACAATATCTTTACATTCAAATTGATCTTCGACTATAACAATTGCCACTTCGTCTATCGTTGGAGCATTGAATCTTCGCACGTTTTCTCCAGCAAGTGTTTTGTCAGCATGAATAATAATCTTGTATAAATCAGATGGCATCATATCAACTGTGTTGTTTTGAACAAACTCACTGAATTATTCGTGAAAAAGCTGTTGCAGTTGGGAAACGACGGATCTTTCTATGTAAGTATGAATTCCGCAATATGCACTCAATTCATCATTGCTATTACCGATGAAATACATTTGTAGGAATTTATGCTGACCATCTGCAACGGAAGTAGGAGCCGACTTTATGATAAAATTGTCATTTCGAAAGTTGGCATGAATTGTGTTGTTATGATTTCTGTGCCAAACGATGTCATTTGGAAGCAGGAGTTATATTTTCTGATTTTAGACAGAAAACGCTTTGATTTGGCATTATATCCGGCAAGCAAATGGTTCTGGCGTCAAGTTGAGGTAGTTTAATTTTTCCGGCAGCGCAACACATTCCTTTTGCTTCTTTGAATTTCAGAATCTTGCAATAAGGACATACTTCATTCATAATGCCAATGAGAACATGCGGACTCAAGCTATAATTATCAGCTGGGTTATACCGGAATGCAAGGCGATTATGATCACGTGATTGCTGCGCACGTAGTCCTGTTGATGTTGATCTTCTGTTTCTTGTTGACGTCTTTCAGTCACTCTCAGACTATCACGTTTATTCTGTTCAAAAGGAAGCAAACCTGAAGTTGCCGAAGATTGACATGCTCGCAATCGCGCTTCCTCAAGTCTGGCTGCACGTCGCTCTGCTCGCATTTGAGCCATTCTTTGTCTACTTCGTTCATTCGCTGACGACCGTTCTTCCTCTGTTTGATTTGCAGTGAATCGTCGTAGTGCTTCCGCTGCACGAGCACGAAAACCCAAGCTCGATTTCTTCTGCCAAGCATTATTTAGATGAACTAAAGCAGATAGATTTTGAACTATTCTCGAAAGTGATTTTTGACTGAACTTGAAATTGAATTCGAAACTGCTCAAATATATGGTATTAACAGATATAACAGTCGTAAATTTTCGCTCGTTCAAAATCTTAAAATCTCCAAAAGTTTTTACCTATTTCTAGGAAATCATGATAGAAGTTGAACTGGAAATAGTTCAATTGAATTGTTGAACTGTTGCTACTGCAAAAAATTATACATGATATTAAAAAATACTAACAGTCGTAAATTTTCGTTTGTTCAAAATCTTAAATCTCCGAAAGTTTTTATATATTGCTTTGAAATTTTGATAGAACCTTGCATTGGAATACGCGCATACTTTACCGAGCCTATGGAGCGTTGTATACTGAAGGTCAAGTCCATTTTGCAGAAATCGCTTAATAAATTCAGTCCGCTCACTTACTTTTATTTGTCACAGGTATGAAAGGTTAAAAAGTAGATATATCTATACAAAAACAATGTGCCTACCTGAATGTGATGCTGTGTCAAAATCTTAACACTTGAAACGTTATGTCAAAATGAACACTGAATATTTACGACAAAGAGACAATCCAAGACACGACCTAATATTAAAAGTAATATTAGCCGAATATTAGAAGATATAATTCACAAATTGCTTGAAAGAAACATTGCATTACACACCATTATGACCTCGACATCTGTGCAACGCAACTACATTCCCCATAAATCAAAAAATAAATGAATTACACCTCTCATAAAGCAAAAAATAAACGAAAAGCTCAAATTACTGGCCTTAAGAACACGCGCCTACCCCAATGCAACGCGGCATGAAAATTTCAAATCAGTCGATGGAGAACTTGAAACGTTGCAGGAAGAGTCGCAGTCAATGCAGAAAGAAGGCGTGGTGAATAAATTCTGTTCGCTCATAAAGACGCGGTACGGGACGGAGTCAAAAAATTCATTATTATTTATTATTAGCTGGGTCGGCCACGCGGAGCGTG
>CACRCM010000090.1:0-2203 GCA_902646575.1 uncultured Wolbachia sp. | reverse complement strand
GAAGTGCACTACTTTCGTTACGCACTTAAACAGAAACAGATTCCCTTAACGAAACCGGTGTTTTGGGTGTTCATATGTACTCATTTGCAGAGTATTCAAAACATATCATTTTTCAAATCGTAGACGTTGGACTAAGAAATTCGGTAGAATATTAGATGAAATTTATAAAATTCTCTGTCTCTGTATATAAAATTGAACTGCTAAAATCGCATACTTTTTCATATGTTTCATTTATATATACTATTGTTTTTTTCCAAACGTAAAGAAATCTCCTCTTCTTTTTTTTCTTGTAGCCAGCGTGTTCTGTTTCGAATGCAGCTCATCAATTTGAATAATGCTGAAATCAATCAGAAAAACATGATTTTAAACTTTCATCTGGTCGTCATTGAACTGTAAAAGTACTGTTAACTGAGACTCACTTTCAAAGCAAAATATATGCACTGATAATATACCTGTAATGCGACTGATTCTTCCTCTTTCTTCAAATGGTTAATGACATATTGACTTGTTTTCTTTTGCTCTCGCAAATTGTCCAGATCTAGATTACACGAATGAAATTGTGATAATCAAATTGGTAAATATAGATGGATATGGTTATCTATCTAATAAAGGAAAGAATTTCTCTGAGAAGAAATTAATATAAAGTGAAATACAGCAGAGAAGCATGAAACGAATGATCAAAATCACATATATCGCGATATATCTTTCACTTCATATTTAATTCTTGCTGACATTTCTGGTGAACTTTCCTTATGAAAAATATTTGTTCGACTTCTGGAATTTGTACTAAAGTTCGCACTTCAGATATCAATATTTCCACCACAATTTCAATTTCAGGAGCATTCTTTCTCAACGGGTGATTTCAGCTGTTGTCAGAAATACCTCAATCAACCTAAAAGATTTCATCCTTGCAATGAATAATCTTATATTAATAGCTATTCCTGCTCAAATATTAACCAAATTCAAATATCCAAATCTTATTCCAAAATTCCCGGGATATCGGAAAAATCCGAAAGTTCTAATTAGATGCATATGGAAAGTCCCGGTTCGACATCAAATGATTTTCGAACTATTGCTATTGCTATTTCGAACTTGAACTTCGAACTGAACGAACTGTACTGTCGAACTTGAACTATACTATGGTTCAAAACTCGAATCTTTGAAATATTCCGAGATTCCCCCATTCTTTTTTGATTTCCACTGTATCGCCTTATGATTGGTCGACCTTACTTGTTTATCTGTGCTTTGGCGATAGCCATGTTTATCATTTTGGCGGTAAATATGTCCATCGTTTTGGCGGTGAACATTTTTTATCATTTTGGCGGCGAGCATGTTTGTCATTTTGAGGGGCAAATGTGTTTATCGTTTTGGCGACTTATTGTATATGAAATTTTGATCTCAGAGACTTATCGCACGATTCTAGCTGGATGGAACGAATTAGCTATTCAAAAAAGAGTGGTGCAGCTTAACCAATACTTGGCTCTTGCTACTTCTGCACATGTTTTTTAGCCTTCGGAAAATCTAGCTTCCCTGACGGCAGATCAAGTTTTAATTTTGGTGATCTTGTGATTCGTTCACATAGCACACTAACAGGAGTATTTACAGAAAATTCCTGAGACTTAGATTCTTGACTGTGCTTTCTGTTAACATTAATGATATACGTGGAACTCCAATAACTGCAATTTTGGGAATTTTTTGCTTAAGGAGAGATAATATCTTTATTATGAAGGATTTATCATCAGTATTCGAGTACTAGATTCCTATAATTCTGTGGAATACTGCTTTCTGATGACGAATTACTTTCTGATTCTTTCTTTTTACTACAGAACCAACGAATTTTCGATACGAGTATTCAACAGCAACGAGATCGTGCCATTTGTTACAAAAAGACTGCTACCCGAACCAGAGTTTCATTAGAAAAATGTCGGAACTTAAAGCATTTGGATTTCATGAAGTTCTAGAATTCAGAGAGAAGTAGTCGGGACAAATAGTGACGTCACTTCAAGCCGACTTATATTTTGCTAAAGCATTGCTCCAATTATTCCGTTTAAATCATTCTCCTCTAGTTAGCTTTTATTCATTTAAAATTGTTAACTCCTGAGAGTTAGGAAGGTCAAATGAATAAGATTATAACGAAGTATGTTATGCTGCATTCTGAGAGATAAAGAAAATGGAAATATCACCATGTATATTTTCATCTTTG
>CACRCM010000089.1:0-2212 GCA_902646575.1 uncultured Wolbachia sp. | reverse complement strand
TTTACTTGGCATATGAGAACTGCTGGAGCAATTTTGCCGTGTTTTTTAACAATATTAGTGTGTCGTAGTATAAAAAGCTTACTTAATGATAAGAACAGTTACTTATTACACTCATTTGTGTTGTTCACTTATGGAGGCATGCTTGGAGTACTAACTGTTGAAGGAAATGTTACCATTCCTGCTCATTATCACGGTTCTGTAATTGGTATCACTATAGCTTTTATGAATTTTGTTTATTGGTTATTGCCAAAACTGAACTGTAAAGAGGTAGAAAATTTTGTGGTAAAATTGCAAATTTATGCCTATGGCTTTGGACATTTTCTCCATATTACTGGTCTTGTTTGGCTTGGTGGATACAGTGCCTTAAGAAAAGTTGCGGATTTGCCAAGTATTTCATCAATATTAGCACGTACCTGCTTTATCGCGGGTGGAGCTATATCAGTCATTGGTGGAGTGTTGTTCGTAGTAATTGTGCTTTTATCTTTATTTAAAGGCGGAGCGCGTAGCTGTGCTTCTTGGAGTAACTCATAGAAAAATTCTTTAATAAATCTCTTGCTAACTCTATTATTATACTAATAAAGATATTCAATTATCTTCAACCTTTGCAGGTTAAGTGATGGAAGTATTACGAGATTAGTGTCTTATATTTTATTTTTTGCACTATATGGCTTTATGTCTTTACTGGATTTTAGTTTTTATCCATATAAGCTGAAATGCACTTGTAGAACGTTAAAGACAGTGAGAACATCAATTTACAAGATTAGAGAATAATAAATAACTATTTGTATGAGGATTTCTTTTGTCTTTTTTCTGAGCATTTAAACTTAGGGTATCTGATACAGTTTAAGAGTAGCTAAATTGCAACGCTTAAGGCTTAGAAAAAACGCCAGTGCTAGAAGTAAATACTAGCTAAGATTTCTTCTGTCTTTTTCTGCTTATTAAAGCTTTTGATATTTTATTATTAAGGAAATTTAAGAACAGCTGAATCGCAGTGTTGTAAAAAATATGATATTTAAAATATTTACCTCTTTCTAGGTTATACAAGAAGTTTGATTGCAATTATTGATCATTCAAATATATAATCTGTTGAGACTTATGTAATCTTTATAGATGAAAGAAAAAGAAAGGCAATTTAGTTTTACATCAGAAAATCTTGAAAAGGCAAAAAAGTTTATAGAGATGTATCCAAAAGGGAGAGAGGGTAGTGCTGTTATGCCTTTGCTATACCTGATTCAAGAACAATGTGGATGGGTTCCTAGATCTGCAATGTGCTACATTGCTGATATGCTTTGTATTCCACATATTCGTGTGTACGAGGTAGCAAATTTTTATACTATGTATAATTTAAAACCAGTGGGTAAATATCTTGTACAAATTTGCAGAACAACTCCTTGTTGGTTATGTAGTAGCGAAGAAGTTCTGGATACCTTTAAAAAGAAACTAGGAATTGATGTTGGTGAGACCACTAAAGATAATCTGTTTACTTTAAAGGAGGTTGAATGTCTTGGTGCATGTGTTAGTGCTCCTGTTGTACAGATCAATAATGATTTTTATGAAAATCTTACTCCTCAAAAAGTAGAGAACATTGTAGTAGAACTTGCAAATAAGTAGATGAAAAAAAAGTTTTCATTTAAAGTAACTAAGCAATTAGGTTCTGCAAGAGTTGGCACTATTGAAACTCCAAATGGAAATATAGAAACACCGGCATTTATGTTTTGTGCGACAAGGGCTGCAATTAAAGTTGCAGATATCGAGAGAGTCAGCGAAGCTGGCACTCAAGTAATACTGTCTAACACATATCACCTAATGCTTCAACCAGGAGAGGATACTATAGAAAAACTTGGTGGGTTGCACAAGATGATGGGATGGAATGGACCGATGCTAACTGATTCTGGTGGATACCAGATATTTAGCTTAGGACATGGATCAGTTTTAGGAGAGATAAAGAGAATAAGAAAAAAACAAAAAACTCTAGTCAAAGTTAATGAGTATGGAGCAGTTTTTCGTTCTTACATCAATGGTAAAAGTTATTGTTTAACTCCTGAAAAGTCTATGCAAATTCAACAAAAGTTAGGTGCAGATTTAGTCTTAGTTTTGGATGAATGTACTCCGTTTCACGTTAGCAAAGAATATACACAAAAATCAATGCTCATGAGCCATAAATGGGCTGAGCGTTCTTTGAATGAGTTTGAAAGAAATAATAATGGCAAAC
>CACRCM010000088.1:0-2310 GCA_902646575.1 uncultured Wolbachia sp. | reverse complement strand
CAACTGCATTCCCGAAACAGTGAAATTGGTGCAAGCAGGAGATGTAATAACGTGCTGGCTTGCTTGATATTTTAGTTCCACCTGCTCACTCCCTTGAATTTCATGCTTCCACATTCCCAACTTTTGTTTGGGAAGCATCGTTGGATGAAGCCATCCTTCATTTACTAAAATATTGTCTATACCATCTGAGACCGATTCGTTGTTCAGCATAACCCATAATTCGTCAAGCATAAGTTTTCTTTGAACAGAAATATCTCTCAAGCTTTCACGTCTCACAGCAATCTCATTGGGTCGTTCCAAATAATAGAATGCAAGTGCGCCACCAACAGTATACAGCACCGAAAAGATGACGAGACCGACGTGAGGCAAAATTATTCGAGCATATTTCTTCCAATCAGCCATCGGTGACAGCAGTACCTGAATATGAGTCTGATTCTATCACTTGCAGTAATCTTGGGTCTTCAAATACTTCGCAAAGTTTACGAACAAGAATGAACACAAGAAAGCTTATTATTCAGAATAATGTTTAATTTCACATCATTTTTTTAAATGAACTTATTATTTCTGCGATCGCATATTTAATGCAAGGTTCATCTATTCCTGGTATCTACTGCCAGTTCTTTTCCTTAACTCCAATCACAATTCACCGGATGGGAATGAATCAACTTTTGTTCAGTCCCTATAGGCCTTTGCATTATGGAATATGCATTTTTTCCAATTATAGCCGACTGCATTTTCACGAAATTTAAGACCAAAACAGCAAAATGTTACGTTGCAAAACATACATTAGGATGTAAAACGATGCTTCCATTGGGCATTTACAATTTTTTATAAATATAATCTTTGTAAATTGATTGCATTTTCACGAAATTTAAGATCCTAGAATAACAAAATCTATATAAATAATGAAGATACGAAAAAATTATTTATTAATCATCATTGATCATCCATAACCAGAGCTGGAAATATGAAAACAGGAATAAAGGCGTGGTAGTCTGTCTTATATGGGAAAAGAGCGATGACCATTTAGAGATGACAAAACCAAGAAAGAAGGCAAAATTATGTTTAAGATTGCTTCATTACTTGAATTTTTTTTCAAAAAATACTCAGTTTTAATTGCAAATATTCTGTGAAATCAAAAAATGCAGTTAAACTGATAATCGCTATCCAAAAATGCTTCGAGCATTAGGAAGCACTGTTATATGACACAATGACAATGACAATATGATGCGGTATGTGAGATTTTGAATAGTATCAGGCGATAAGTTTCGCAGATTAACTCAGTATGTAGCAAGCAGAAAAAGAAGAATGAGAATCTTGGATGGAGGAAAAGAGACAGTAATGTTCATCTTGCACGACAAAGGACACCATTTTGTGACGAAAAGTTACTCAAATGATTTCTTGTTGCGTTAAAAAGAGGGTGGAACCATTGATTGAGGCCATCTTTCCATGTATTCCCGAACTTACTCCTTCCTCATTCAGAGGGTGGCCATTTGAGCAGCGCTATGAATCTCATCAATGATTAACGTCTGTCTCGCATTACATTCCCCGCAGTTTTAACTTGTCTCTAATATTGATCAAAGTAAAGTAATTTATAGAAACAATCCCTCGAAGCATCCTGAAGAGCCTTAAGGAAGTCAAGTTATAGGTCTCCATGTCATTAAAAGAGGAGGAAAACAGCGTGATTGATGATGCAATGCAATCACAATTATGCAAACTCAAGAAACTCAAAAATATTTTCAGTTGGTGGTTTCTACAACAGAATGTAATAAATTTGAATGAAATCTTCCTTCAGTTGGTTTTTCGACTGAACATTTTTCAATGATACTGCTGGAATTTCTCCAAACTTCTCCAAAAAGAAAGATTTCGATATACGGTCAGTACAGAAAAAAGATAAGATGAAATAGATGAATTGATAGACGGAGAAGGCGAAGAAAAGAAGATATATCTATCGATATGGTTCATTTGGAAAAGCTGAATTTTTTTTTTTTGACAGGGACATGCAAAAAATTGTTAAGGACTGCAAAAGGCTGAAAAAGCATTGCTCTACTCTTACAGGGATAGAAAAAATCGCAAGCGTGATTTTCGCATTTGTGGATAATACGTATTAACGCAGCAGTAAGAGAACATGGGCTTATGCTTGCTGGAATTGATTTAAATAGAAAAATTCTTGCTGAAATGGCTGTTAATTATAAAAATGATTTCACAAAATTAGTAGAAACTGCCAGCAGCAAGTTAGTGAAAAATTCTTGATCTTCTAAACGAAGTAGAATGAGAGTTGTTTTTATGGGGTCGCCTGAATTTGCTGTT
>CACRCM010000087.1:0-2652 GCA_902646575.1 uncultured Wolbachia sp. | reverse complement strand
AAGATATGAATAGACTAATTATTACATTCATAGAGAATCTTCATATACAGAAAAAAGTTAGTTTAAAAGGAAAAAAAAAAATGAAATTTGTTTTTTTAAAATCACCATATGTAATTCAGATTTTGCTTTCTAACTTCGTAGCCCAGACGGAAGCGCTAATGAAAGGCAAAACACCGGAAGAAGCTGCGAAAGAATTGAAAGATTCGGGAATGAGCGATGAAAAAATTCGTCACATACTACCGCATAAAGTCAGTGTTCGAACAGCTGTTCATATGATATTCAAAACTTAAATGAAATGCTAAACTTTTAGAAATATGAATAGCATAGAATTTTAACTATATAATGGAGATATTTGTCAGTTTTTCATCTGGTATCAGCATCCACAATCTCCCAATTTCTCTGTTAATCATACTACTCATTTTTTTACTGCACATAGCGCAATTTCTTTTCTTATATTCAGTGCTGTATTTTACTAGTATTGCACAATTAATGTATAGATCACTTGATCTTTTTCTTTAATCTGGCTCACTTTCAAATGTTTCTTCACATTCCTGATAGTTTATCGAGACTAACAGGAGTATAAGTTATGCATGTGGGACACTGTCAACTTCAAAATAAGACAGATTCATAATTCATCTCATTGTTTTAGAAAATTATAGTCTATGGCTAAGATATATTATTTTCGCAGAAATAAAATTCACTGTAAAATGTCATCTTTTGCAGGTATTTGAAGGAAATAAGCCCACAAATTCAATCATTCTACCTAAAGTAACTCCATTTACTCTTGGCACTTTGATTGCCCTATACGAACATAAGATTTTTGTTCAGGGCATTATTTGGAATATCAACAGTTATGATCAGTGGGGGTTTGTTTCTCTTTCTGTTATTTATTTATTTATTTATTTATTTTTGTATTCATGTTCATTTATTTGAGGTTTTCATTTTATTTTTCATGAAAGCCATCACAGTTTTATTTTTGCAAATATAATATTTATTTTCCTTAATTATTCCTTTACTCCACAAGACGCAATAATTTCAACATTGTAGAATTATGTTTCGATTTCATATTTAATTTATATGTTTTAGAGTTGAACTCGGTAAGCAGTTGGCAAAAGTTATCCAGAAAGAATTTGAAGTGAATACGCAATGCACTACTCATGACTGTAGTACTAATGGCATCATTAATTTTATTAAAACGGAGAAGCAAACCAATAGATGAATACTGGTCTCTAGTCTCATTTTTCAATATTTCCAACATCATTATTCAATCCTTACTAGATTCTATATTCAGTGATGTAGAGATTTTAGAAAGAAATACATAATATTGTTAAGAGGAAATGGAAATAATTTTCATTTTTGTAATTCAGTTGATAAATTTGCAAAATTCTTAATATCGATATATAGATTGTTCTTTATCATTAAGTAGTTCCAAGATTTTTCAATTTTTTTCGTAATTTTCGGGAGCTTTTTAGAGAAATTTTTTTCCATGGCAACAATTTGTGCATTTCATCATTTGTGATTTATATTTCGCGAAACATATTTAATTTAAAGCATTTTTTTGTAGCCATAGATTGAATTTAAGGCAGTTTGTAGTACATTGTAGACTTTCGAAATGTTAAGAGCTCGTTAATAAATTTTTCTCCTATTGACATAATATTGCTTATTATTTACGATTCAATAAATATGCATTCAAAACGCTTATTACGAATTTGTCATACATACTTGGTGATTTTGTCATGCTTCTTCATGAGCTATCCAGCAAACAAAAAATTTAAAAATAGAATGATCTATATGTTCATAATAGAAATGTAATTTATAAATTAACAGAAGAGGAATAATATGTATAAAAATAGTGGGATGATTTTGCAAGTGATAGTGTTTTAGAATTATATATAGATTACATTTCTATGTGTTGCGAAGTACATTCACAACTATTCGCTGAATTATTTCTATTAAAAAAAGATTTTTGGTTTGATAAGTATTGGCCAAGGATTAAATTGATTGTCATGTAACCTGTTTACGGGTGATATTTGTTGGTATGGTATTGGTAGAAGCAAAAGTATAGGTAGACTGATACATAATCCTCCTAATATAGTTCTGTTTGATTGCAAAAAAAGTTTATAATTCACCAATGATTCTTTTTTCTTAACCATTTATTTAAAGGGTTCGTCCGTGAGATAATGATATTTGTATATTTACTGGGCTAAGAGTCGGAGAGATATTTCAGATCGATCAGAAATATGGCAGGTTATGCATTGAAGCGATTAATGGCTGAGTACAAGCGTAAGTTATGTTTGAAATAGTAATAGTTTTATATTGGATATGAAGCACGCACATAGAAGGTTTATATATAGTATTATAGAGAAGAAGATGGAAAATGCACTTGATTTTTGTGGAATTTTTCATTCCTATTATCACTATCACTTTATTTGTTTCAGTTACTAACTGAAATAGATGAAGCAATAGTGATCAAATATACATAAAATGTATGAATCTGGTGAGGAATTTTGTTACAGAATTGACTTTAAATCCACCTGAAGGAATTATTGCTGGACCTATCAATGAAGATAATTTTTTCGAATGGGAATGTCTAATCACGGGACCTGATGAGACGTGCTTTGAGAATGGTGTCTTTCCAGCAAAAATTATTTT
>CACRCM010000086.1:0-2794 GCA_902646575.1 uncultured Wolbachia sp. | reverse complement strand
ATGGCATAATGTACCACCCATTTGCTGTAAACATAATGAGCCAAGTTCAATTTGCTTCCGAGCAGCAACTTTATGCATATTAATAATTTTATCTCTCTTCTGCTTTTCAATTATTTTGTCTACATTTTTGCTAAAAAACTTGCCTACTTTAGGAAATATTTCCCTTATATTTCTCTCTGTAATATCAAAATCATAGTCAGCAAGTAATGAATCATATTTCAAACACTTTAACTGCTGCGACTTTATAGAAGCTACTTCACGAATGAGTCTAATTAAATCAGCAAAGCATTTTTTTAATTTCCCTAAGTTACCAGTTTCATATCTAGATAGCCTCCATAAACTCTGGCACTCAACCTTAGCCTTGGATAAGGACCTTACTAAATCAATGGAGATAGCACCGCTATTTTTATGCATTCTTTCTACTAACTTCAGCTGCCAATTGTTAGCACTCTTTTCACTATCACAAGCACCTGCTTTTATTAATAACTCTTTTATTATGCCGTGAGAAATAATTTCATGTCTAATTTCTTCTAGAAGACCCATTTGTTCAATTTTATCTTCTACATTCAATTGACTTTGACTTAGCACTTTTAGTGTATTCTCGATATTCCCTACCCTATACAATACTTCCTCTAAGAACTTACAATATTTCATATTTGTTCATTTTTTAGAAAAAATCTGTTTAACATCGTAATAGATTAACAATAAAGTTAAAAGCATATTTACTCAAAGTACAACAAAAAATTACGTATACCATGCCTTTACTAGATTCTTCTATCAAAATCCAGTATCTTCTTATTAGAGAATTAAGTACAAGATTATAGAAAAGTATTTAGTGTTTTATTTTTCTTGACTATATTGCAATATAGAGAGATCATCAATTAATAAAATTTAAAGCCATGCATTATTTAAAAATTTATGGAGGTTCAGCAATGTGGAATAGATTGGTTGTAATGTGTTCTTTTTGTTTGCTGCTTACTGGTGCAAGCTCTTGCAATAAGAAAGAAGTAACTGCAACAAACAGAATGAATTTTGTTACTAAACAGATGAGTGAAAAAAGAGTTTTCTTTGATTACGATAAATCTAATATTATTGAAGCAGGCGCAGATGCACTGCTTGATGTAATAGAAGTGTTACAAAATAACCCTGATATGAAGGTTACTGCAATTGGTCATACTGATAATCGTGGTTCCTATGAATACAATATTGCATTAGGTGAAAGAAGGGCAAACGCAGCTAAAAAGTTTATGGTTAGTTGTGCACCTTACTTAGAAAGTAGAATAAAAACTGCCTCTAGAGGTGAAGCTGAGCCTTTAGTTTATGTACAAGATAACTCTAAGAATTCTAAGTACGAAAAACAGCACGCTAAGAATCGTAGGGTAGAATTTTTATTTTCTGAAGCAAAGAAATAGTTTTCTTGCCTTAAAAGCTAGATCCCAGTGTTGAGGTACTGGGATTACAATAGAGCAAAAGAAATTCAGTAGTACTAAAAAAGGGTATTAAAGGTTACAAGAGAAGGAAGAATTACACAAAAGGGCATATTAGCATGGTGTTAGAATCCAGTAAGTCTTACTTACTGTACAATTGACTTAACAAAATAAATCATGCAAGAAATATAAATGAAATTAGTGGAATTAGAGTCATTATTTCAAAATGTAATTAAAAGTTTTATTACCGATGATAACAAAATTGCAGTTGCAGTATCAGGTGGTGTTGACAGTGTAAGTTTGTTACATTTAATGGTTAGTTGGACAAAAAAAAGACAGTATTCACTCCCTGTAGCATTAACAGTAAACCATGGGTTACGTTCAGGGTCTAAGGAAGAAGCAGAGTTTGTTCTAAATTACACAAAAAAACTTGGAGTAAAGGAGTCATTTATATTGAAATGGGAAAATCAAAGCGTCAAAGGTAACATCCAATTACAAGCACGAAAAGCACGATACAAGCTGTTAACAGAATGGTGTAAAAATCACGGTATTAAGTACCTTCTTATTGCTCACCACAAAGATGATCAAGCAGAAACATTCTTACTCAGACTTGAACGTGGTAGCGGTATAGACGGGTTATCATCCATGGATTGGAAATCTTCTTTTAATGGCATTCACATATTGAGACCACTTTTAAATTTTAGCCGTAGCGAAGTAGAGAGATACGCAAATCTCCATCAGTTAAAATGGATTGAAGATAAAAGCAATCAGAGTTTGACATACAGGCGTACATTATACCGTAACTTGCTTAAAGCAAGTGATAACCAGAAAATTTTAACAGAGCGAATATGTCTCACAGCTTTTCATATAAAAAGAGCTGTAAAAGCTCTAGTTTACTACACTCGCCTTGCGTTTAATGACTGTGTTAATATTCATAATCTCGGGTATATTGAAATCAGACTAAGTGAATTTTATAAATTGCCAGAGGAAATAGCTCTAAGACTTCTTCTTTACTCCATAATGGTACTTAGTAGCAAACATTATAAACCAAGATACAACAGTCTTATAGCAATATTTAATAAAATATTACAAAGAGACACTGACGTTCATTGTATGCTTTCCGAATGTAAAATAAAGAAATATAGAGAAAACATATTAATAATCAGAGAATCATCAAGGATACAAGAAGTATCTGTAAGTCTGCCATTAAATGGCTCCATTAAATGGGATAATAGATTTAGTTGCACGATACTTGAAAATCAGGAGTATTCAGTAACTATCACCCCACTAAAGAAAACACAAAAAATTCCTAAATTTTTAAAGAATTATAATTGCTGCTTTGAAGTTCTTTATTCCTTACCCGTGAT
>CACRCM010000085.1:0-2845 GCA_902646575.1 uncultured Wolbachia sp. | reverse complement strand
TGATTCTTCCAAAAGAAATTTTAAATGTTCCAAAATACGGTTGTATTAATATTCATCCTTCACTGTTGCCTAGATGGCGCGGTGCAGCTCCTATACAACATGCAATTTTAGCAGGAGACCAAGAAACTGGAGTTAGCATTATACAGTTGAATGAAGGATTGGATTCTGGTCCTATTCTAAAGCAGAAAAAGTTTATTATTGGAAAAAATGACAATTACAAGACGTTGCATGATAGATTATCTATATTAGGCAGTAATTTGCTAATGGAGATATTGAATGAAATTGAAAAACAGGTTCCTTTAGAACAGAGAGATGATAATGTATGTTACGCTGATAAAGTGGAAGATTATAGAATATATGCAAGTAATGCTTGTGAGGTTGCCTATAGGAAAGTTAAAGCATTTTATCCTAAGGCGTTTATCAAAATAGAAAACAAACGTCTCAGAATACTTGATGCTGATTTTAAAGTAAATCCATCTTTAACTTCAGCACAAGGTGAGATTATTAATGATGATATGCATATAAGCTTAGAAAGCGGCATTTTAATTCCTAAAGTGGTGCAAATGGAAGGAAGAAATCCTTGCATGGTTGCAGATTTTATCCGTGGTTTAAAATCAAGCATGGTGAAAAAGTTTATAGAGTAAGTGAACCCTACATATATTCAATTTATGTTAGTAGGAGAAATACAAACGAATTATACAATTTACTTGATTAATATACTAAAGCAAACATCAAAGCAGGCTATACCTGGCAGCTTTGTGGTGAAATAAATTTCTCAACACTACTAATAACAAAATGAGTTATACCATTAACTGCATTATCTAGTTTTTCGTCTATGCTTTTGCCTATTTTCTCGCCTTTAAAAGGCTCATACAGAGCTAAAGCAGCTATGGCTGCGCATGCTGAAGTCAACCCAGTTTGTGCTAAAATAAGCAGTGATAATCCTCCTGCAAATATAGACATTAGCCCAATAGCTAAATTTGTAATTTTATTTTGTGTAGTTTTTCGCGTTACTTGGTTTTGATCTGCTTGTTTATCATTTAAGACATTCAATACTGCTTTAGAGATAATTTTTGTCGCTGTTGCTATAATTGAAGCTATAGCTAACCCTATAACCATTTTTGCTAAAAGAAAAATTGATGGTAGCGTTACTACGAGTAATAATAAACTAGCTACTATAATGTGCCACTTTTTATTTATTCTCTTAGATTGATTTTCATTATTGTACATCGCAAACTTTTCACTCTACTTAAAATAACTTATTTAAATTAACATGAGGTGTGAAAGTGGTCAAGACATGTTTTATGTAAGAATATATTGAAAGTGTTTCCTATGTTATTTTTTATCCATTTGCAATTATGGTTTAAAATTTTAGAAAGAGTTTTTTACCTATCGTATTGTTAAAAACTCTTATATACTACCTTGAGTCAATTAGAGAGAATTAAGTGCAGGAGGCGGTTTTAGTTTTACAAAGTGGTAAATGCTTTTTGGGAAAGTCAATAGGTAAAAAGGGCAAGTGTGTAGGTGAGATCTGTTTTACTACTGGTGCTACTGGTTACCAGCACACTATAACTGATCCTTCTTTTGCTGATCAAATTATAATGTTTACTTTTCCTCATATTGGTAATATTGGTATAAATAGCAAAGATAATGAAGGAAAAAAAATTTTTGCAAGCGGTGTAATTATGCGCGAACTTTCTCCTGCGTCTCATCCTTCTTCATATATTAGTTTAAATGATTGGTTAGAGAGAAATGATGTAGTTGGAATATCAGGAGTTGATACTAGAGCCTTAACGAGGCACTTAAGGAAGCATGGGTATCAAAATGGAATAATATGTTCATTAACCTATCCTTCAGGGTGTAATGCTGGTGTCTATAGCGATCATACTATTCAAGTGATAGAAGATCTATCAAACGAATTGGGTGAATATAAACCTACAAATGGAATGGAAATAATTGATGTAGTCAGTTTAAACAATGATATTAGTAAGTCTTCTGTCGTTCAGGTTACTGACACCGGAGCTCAAAATATTGAAAAGTATAAAGTCATAATAGTTGATTTCGGCGTGAAATCTAGTATAGTTTCACGCTTAATAGAACTTGGCTGCATAATTAAACTAATTAAGCCAGATAAAGGTTTTTCTCAAAGAATATTAAATATGTGTCCGGATGGCATAGTGCTTTCAAACGGTCCTGGTGATCCACAAAAAATAGGAGAGACAGTAACCTCAGAAATAAATGTTATTATAAAGTCCAAAATACCAATTCTTGGAATATGTATGGGTCATCAATTACTTGCGATTGCCTTGGGAGCAAGAACTATTAAGATGAATATTGGTCACCGAGGGAGCAATCATCCAGTTTATAATGTAAATAGTAGGAAAATTGAGATCACTAGCCAAAATCATGGCTTTGTTGTTGATCCGTTTTTCTTACCAAGAAACGTAGAGATTACTCACATTTCTCTGTTTGATAACAGTATAGAAGGAATAATGATGAAAAATTATCCAGTTTTCTCTGTGCAATACCATCCAGAAGAAGCGCCAGGTACTCATGATTCACATTATTTGTTTAGGTACTTTATTAACAATATTAAATTATATAAAATAAAGTCTGCATAATTAAAATTATTAAAAGTTTTACTGCTTGATTTTTTAATTTTAGGTATTTATTATTAAATATAATAAAGGATTAGGTTGGAATACTGGGACAATGCTTTTTTAACAGGTTTTTATGGAGGGGTGACCGAGTGGTTAAAGGTAACAGACTGTAAATCTGTCCGCGAAAGCGTACATAGGTTCGAATCCTATCTCCTCCATTGTGCGGGTATAGCTTAATTGGTAGA
>CACRCM010000084.1:0-3001 GCA_902646575.1 uncultured Wolbachia sp. | reverse complement strand
GAGATTTTGTTCTGATTAATCAAGATAATCAAATTATACGCAGTAACGATTTTAAAGATAAATATATGATGATTTTTTTTGGGTTTTCTTCATGTAAAAGGGTTTGTCCCATGAATCTTGGAATAATCTCAGAGGTACTTGCAAAACTAGATGAGAAAACCAATAAAAAGCTACAAACATTTTTTATAACAGTCGACCCTGAACGGGATAATACAGAAAAACTTAAAGAATTCCAACAGCAGTTTGATCATAGAATACAAATGTTAACTGGTGAAAGAGAAAAAATAGATGAGGTAATCACAAGTTATAAAGTATACATTAGCAAAATTGGTGGAGAAGAGGAAATTAACCATTCTTCGATAATATATCTCATTGGCCCTGGAGGAAAATATGTTACACACTTTGTAGCTGATCTAAACTCAGATGAAAGTCAATCTGATAAGATTGTAGCTGAAATTAAGAAACGTATTAAATGAACCGTAAAATTTACTTGCTTAAAATTGTACACTAAGTTCAAGGTAATTATTTAAAACTAGAAGTATAGGTTCATTTACCAATATAGAGTTGTCTTGGTCTACAAACCTTGGTTTCCCTGTCACTCATTATTTCATACCATTGAGTTACCCATCCAGTGGTCCTTGAAAGGGCAAAAATAGGCATGAACATATTTGAAGGAATATTAATAGCATTCATTATTATGCCTGAGTAAAAATTAACATTAGGATACAACTTACGCACAACAAAATACTCATCCTTTAAAGCTGTTTCCCCCAAGCCTCTTTGCAACCTTAAGTAGTTCATTATTTTGTTCGAGCTTATCTAAAATCTCATCACAAGCATCTTTTAATATGCGTGCATGTGGATCGTAATTTTTATAAACACGATGTCAAACCCCATCAATCTAAATGGATCTTTATCATCCCTAGCTTTTTCAATAAATTTATCTATATCTCCACTTTGTCTTATTTCTTCTAACATGTTTATAGTTGCCTCATTAGCACCACCATGTGCTGGTCCAAAAAGTGTAGCAACTCCTGCAGATAGATTCGCTAATAAATTAGAACCAGCAGATCCTACTAATCTGACAGCTGTTGTAGAAGCATTTTGCTCATGGTCAGCATGAAGAGTAAATATTTTATCCAGAGCTCTTGCAAAAAGAGTAATCCTATCGTTATTAAAAGCATCGCCGAACATCATCCTCAAGAAATTTTCACTATTTACCTGTATATCATTGCAACAATTACAGGAATCTGCGCTATTGCAGAGATTCCAAAATTCAGGTTTTCATTATTAATATTAGTACCATGTTTTTCATAGTACAATGCTGACAAACTTGCAAAACATGCAATCAAAATTGACATAAGATGAGCAGTTTTTGGAAATGCTTTAATTACATCAATAACCTGCTCCGGCACTTTAGATAACTCTTTTATTTTTAGAAGAAACGTTCTGTGTTGACTTAAACTAGGTAATTTATCATAAAGTAATAAATAAATTATAGCAGCAAAATCATTATTCTCTGTCAAATCAGCTACATCGTGTTCCCTATATCTAAGAACTCATTTATCTCCATCAATAAATGTAATTGCAGAAGAACACGAAGACGTGGAAATAAACCCTGGATCATGAGTGAATAGTCCTGTTGCCTTATATAAATCCTTAACATTTAACACATTAGGGCCTATTGTTCCGCTTAATATGAGTAGCTCAACTTTTAACCCATTGTTTAATTCTAATAACGCTTTTTTATCCATAACCGAGCTACTCAAATTTTATATAAAGTATGCAAACTAAAAAGTATATATGAACTTAGTTAACTTTAGATTAATCGCATTAAACAGTCATTAAAGCTTTTACTTTTGCATTTAAGCGACTTATTTTACGCGCAGCAGTATTCTTATGAAGAACACCTTTATTTACACACTTGTGCAAATTAGATTCAGCGTTTCGAAATGCTAAAATGACATTTTCTTTATCACCAGATTTAATTATATTAACTAATTTTTTAATAGCAGTGCGAGTTTTGCTTTTACGAATTTTATTTACTAAAGTGCGTTTTGCTGTTACCTTTATCATTTTTTTAGCACTCTTATGATTTGCCATGTATTAACTACCTAAAACACTGTATTTTTTTTATTGTAAAGGCTTTTCAGTCATTTGCAATACCAGTTTTCTTGTGGCCAATTTGCTACTTTTTCCTTCAATAGTTTTTTTTAAATTTTTCAAGAATTCGCCTTTGCTTAATCCAGGATATATTGGAGGCAATATTTCTATTACTGCCTTTCCAGGATTTTTTCTCATAGAAAGTATGCTCTTTGGCCAAAATAAACCAGTATTTAAAGCAACTGGTAATACAGGAATAGATAATACACTATATAGAGCAACTACACCTGGTTGATATTTCGTCTTTTGCTTTGCAACTGTTCTGGTACCTTCAGGAAATATAATTATGCTCCTATTTTCTTTAACACGTAACTTAGCTAACTTAACAATATAACGTATAGAGCTGATACCATCCGAGCGATTGATAAAAATCATTCCAAGTGCCATGAGATGCAAGCCAATAAATGGAATCCACTTCAGTTCACGTTTCAAAACAAAAACCGCATTTCTAAATAAAAACATAAAAATAAATGTCTCAAAAGGAGATTGATGCTTAGAAGCTATTATAAAGGGCTGCTTTGGAACGTTTTCCATTCCCCTAATTTCATATTCAACACCACACAGTAAACGAAGCATGTATAATACAATCTTTATTGAGAAAGCAAGAAAAATAGTTACTACATGTGTAGGAAAAAAGAGTATGGGAAGAGTAACTAAACTATAAAGCACCTCCCATAATATAAGAAAAAAATTAAATAACAAAGTTGAAGTCACAAATCCAGATAAATTTATTTAAGTCTAACTCTACTACAAACTTAAAACAACAAGTTTAACTATTGATTACCTGAGTAATAGGATGTGAATCAGCTAATTCAGCTTTCAATTCTTTATTAGTAAT
>CACRCM010000083.1:0-3093 GCA_902646575.1 uncultured Wolbachia sp. | reverse complement strand
AATGCGCTATCAGAAAAAAGGATAATTCAGAGTAATCAATTTAACTCAAATGCTGCGTGCAAACTGCAACTGAATTAAAGTATTTAATGAGTGGTAGAATATTAAACTACATACTTGCACACTCCTCTCGACTTAGCAAAGTTATCGAGTAATTACTAAACTTTCTTTATTCGGTTCTAGCCTTTTATATAAATAAAGGTTTATTCTATGCGGAGTTGTGGTATAATTTTGCCTTATATAGTATAAGGTGTTTTATAGGTAATTATGATCAGTTCTATACAAGAACCTAACGAGCTGCGAAAGCGTTTGCAGGGATTTTATCGTACTGACGAAAGAAACTGTATGCGTTATCTTGTAGAAAAGATAGAACTTTCGGCTGATTCGAGAAACAGAATTTACAATATTGCAAAGCAAGTTATCGAGAAAATTAAAGGTAGCAAGCTAGGTATCATAGATTCTTTTATGCAGCAGTACTCATTTTCCAACGATGAAGGAGTGGCATTAATGTGTATTGTTGAATCACTACTTAGAATACCAGACGATTATACAATAAACCAACTAATCAAAGATAAAATTGCTAATCAAGAATGGAGCAAACACTTAGGGCGTTCTTCTTCATTGTTTATCAATGCTTCTACATGGAGTTTAGTGATAGGAAGCAATATTCTGAGAAGAAGCGGAGAAGATCCAAAATTCTATCATGCAATTTCCAGATTACTTAAAAATTTAGGGGAGCCAGTAATCCGTAAAGCAGTAAAACAAGCGATGTTAATGCTTGGTAAGCACTTTATTATTGGAGAGAGTATAGAAAAAGCATTAGAAAGTATAAAGTTAGATAATCACAGCAGATATTTATGCTCTTTTGATATGATTGGTAAAACTGTTTGCACAGCTGAGAATGCAGAAGAATATTTTAATTCCTGTATGCATTCAATAAAAACCATAGGCGTGTCTACTGATACTAGTAATTGCTTTAAATCTCATGGAATTTCGATCAAGTTATCTTCATTGCATCCACGTTATGAATTCAGCCAATTTGATAATGTAGCTGAAGAACTAAGAATTAAGGTGTTAAAGCTTTGCCATGAAGCAAAGAAATATAACATTTCATTATGTATAGATGCAGAAGAATCAGAAAGACTTGAGATGTCATTAGTCTTATTCGAACAATTACGTCTTGATGAATCGCTTTCTCAGTGGAATGGACTTGGTTTTGCTGTACAAACATATCAAAAACGTGCTTTATCTGTTCTCGATTTTATTGAAGATATTGCTATTCGATCAAAACATAAAATTATGGTAAAGCTTGTGAAAGGAGCATATTGGGACTCAGAAATTAAGCACACGCAGGAATTAGGATTAATTGGGTATCCAGTGTTTACTAGAAAAAGCTATACAGATGTATGCTACCTTGCCTGCGCACAGAAACTTTTAAACAAAGCAAGTCATTTTTATCCATGCTTTGGAACTCATAACGCTTATACTTTTGCTACTATAATGGAACTTGCCGACAAAAACCACCCTGGATTTGAGTTTCAGCGCTTACATGGAATGGGTAAGCGCTTGTATGATTATGCAATGTCAGAACTTGCAACAAATATTAATTGCCGTGTATACGCTCCAATTGGTAAACATAGTGATTTATTGCCGTACCTTATTAGACGCCTTCTTGAAAATGGAGCTAACAGTTCATTTGTTCATCAGATAAATGATTCCAATATTAAAATTGAAGAATTAATTTCAGATCCATTAGAAAAAGCTAAAAGCTTAGAGTATGAACCTCATCCAAGCATTCCGTTGCCACAAAATATTTTCGGAAAGGAAAGGAAGAATTCCTTAGGCATTGATATTAGTGATTCAGTTACAATTTCACAACTTGCAAATGATATGAAAGAACTTAGCAAAAAGAAATGGCAAGTTGGACCGGTAATTAACGGAGAATTACTATTTAACAGTACTGAGTCTACTAAAGTAGTTAATCCAGCACATTTAGAAAATATAATCGGGAAAGTGTCTAATACAACAAATAATCAGGCTTCGAACGCTCTTGAAATAGCACATAATGCTTTTGCTAAGTGGCAGAATGTTTCAGCAGAAGAACGTGCTGAGTACCTTGAAAGAGCTGCAGATTTACTTGAAGAAAGAATGAGAAAGCTGATTTACATTCTGATTGTGGAAACAGGAAAGATTTTACCTGATGCAGTAGCAGAGGTAAGAGAGGCAGTTGACTTTTTACGTTACTATGCAATGATAGCAAAAAATAAACTGAATAACTGGAAAAAGTTATCAGGTCCAACGGGTGAAGATAATTTCATTTTTTTTGAAGGTAGAGGAGTTTTTTTATGTATATCACCGTGGAGTTTTCCACTTTCTATCTTTATTGGACAAGTTTCGGCTGCACTTGCAGCAGGTAATGTAGTGCTGGCAAAGCCAGCGAAGCAAACACCAATTATCGCCTATGAAGCTGTTAGAATACTGCACGAAGCTAAAATACCTAAAAATGTACTGCACCTTATTCCAGGAGACGGTCAGTATTTAAGTAAGATATTAGTACCAGATAATAGAATTTCCGGTGTAGCTTTTACTGGTTCAATACAAACTGCTCAAATAATTAATAGAATGCTTGCTAGCAGAGATGGTCCTATTGTACCGCTTATCGCTGAAACTGGTGGACTAAATGCTATGATTGTTGACAGCTCAGCTCTCCTAGAACAAGTAACTTCAGATGTTTTACTTTCCGCGTTTCGAAGTAGCGGTCAACGCTGCTCTGCTCTTAGAGTGCTATTTATTCAAGATGATATAGCAGAAAAACAGATAAAGATGATATGCGATGCGGCTCAAGAATTAAAAATTGGTGATCCAATGCAGCTTAGCACTGATATTGGTCCGGTAATTGATAAAGCATCTGTTGATATACTAACTAAATACACAGAAAAGATGTCAATGGACAAAAATTCAAATCTTTTATCTAAGGTACCCATAAGTATAAATTCTCATAGTGGTTATTTCTTTCCCCCATATATTTATGAGGTGCAGAAAATTTCGCAATTAAAGCAGGAAATATTTGGTCCAATTTTGCATATCATACGCTTT
>CACRCM010000082.1:0-3401 GCA_902646575.1 uncultured Wolbachia sp. | reverse complement strand
CACTTATATGTTACCAGGGAAATATACACCAGAAGAAATAATATCTAGCGTAAAAAGGGGTCTATATGCAGTGAACTTCAGTGGTGGGCAAGTTGATATAACGTCAGGAAAATTTGTTTTTTCATCCTCAGAGGCTTATTTGATAGAAAATGGTAAAGTTATACAGCCAATCAAAGGGGCGACATTGATTGGTGATGGTCCAACAGTGTTGAAAAAAGTATCTATGGTTGGTAACGATTTAAAATTAGATCCCGGTGTTGGTACGTGCTTAAAAGGCGGGCAAAGTATACCCATTGGAGTTGGTCAACCGACACTTAAGGTTGACTCGATCACAGTAGGCGGAACTGAGTTATAAGCCATGCTGACTTTCTGTTACTTTTCGCCGTTTATTTTCTTTTTCCTGGAAGGACTGATTTTGGTTTGCCTTAGCTTGCTTAGGTACAGTAGGTGGCTTACTATTTTCCCTCGCTTGAGCAGATTGTTTACTTTTCTCAATTTGGGTTTCTAAAATTTTGCTAATGCCCCCACTAATTTCATTACTCCACTTTTTCTTACTTGACGAATGAGGATTATATAAGGTACCTTTTTTGTCATTAAAAAAAAGGCTCTTTATTGCACCTGATATGGGCAATATAAGAAGAATACCGTTGATTGTTAATGTGATTGGGCCAGTGCCAAATATTAGTATTGAAAAAGCAAAAAGAATAATAGGAAATAAAAGTTTACGTAAAAATGTTATTACCATTTCTTCATCGCTAAATGGTAGTTTATCATCTTCTTTTTTACCTTTATCGGGAAATAGCAATCTATTCTTAAAAGAACCAAAGAAATTCTTAGGATCTATCTTGACTCCAAATAATCGTCCAGCAAACTTTATAAGAGAGTCTTTAGCTTCTGTGTTGCATATATCAGATATGCACTCATTAACTACTTTTCCTATTTTATCGTTATTTAAATTTTTTTTATTCGCTAAATTTTTTTTTCTGATTTTTTCAAGTACAGAAAGTAAAAACTGAAGGAAATTCTCTTCACTAAGTTGTTTTATATCTTTTGGTCCGACATTTTTAAATATAGCCTGATTTTGATCTAGCATAAAAGTAAGTATTACCTTGTCATCTTCCTTTGACTCTTCAGAGTGTACTTTATTTTTTAGTGACTGTATAAAGGTATCATAGATCACCCTATGCTTCTCTTCGAAAATTACTTTACTCTTTATTACCTGAGTAGATGACTTTGAAAGATTTAAATCCTCCGTTTGCAGAGGTATCATGACTGACCTATTTGCATTTGCCTATATTTTAATTATAGTGTATTTTTCATATTAATTCAAATGGTTTATTTTTTAGAATTTGCAGCGTTTAAGTCATAATTAATAGAATTTGAGCCCCAGTTATCGCTAATTTTTATCTCCACTTCAAGCGGTACAGAAATTTTTACTGCATTTTCCATCACATTTTTCATAAGTTTTGCTGTTTCTTGTACTTTACTGTTCTCCACCTCAACCAGTAGCTCGTCGTGAACTTGGAGAATTATTTTACCTGACTTTAACTGATCATAAAGTTGAACCATTGCAAGTTTTATTATATCAGCAGCAGTTCCTTGCACGGGTGCATTTATCGCTGCCCTTTCTGCAAATTGCCTTAGGTAAGGGATTGTGTTGTTTATGTCTTTTAGAAAGCATCTTCTACCGAACAAGGTTTCTACATAGCCGTGCTGCCTTGCAGCAGATACCTTCTCTTCCATGTAGATCTTTATCTCTGGATAACAGGAGAAGTAATAGTCAATATATTCAGCAGCTTCTTGAACGGTAATTTTAAACCTTCTCGCAAGGCCAAATGGGCTAATGCCATATATAATTCCAAAATTAACAGATTTTGCTTTTTGTCTTAGCTGCTTATCCACATTTGCACCTTCTTGTACTCTAAAAACCTGTCTTGCAGTGATATTATGAATGTCTTGTCTATTCGCAAAAGCTTCTTTAAATGCTGTAATATCTGCAATATGTGCCAAGAGTCTTAATTCTATTTGTGAATAATCGGCAGAAACTATCTTACATCCTTTTGGAGCAATAAATGCTTGCCTGATAAGATTTCCCTCTTTGCTCCTGATAGGAATATTCTGCAAATTAGGATTACTGGAGCTGAGCCTACCTGTTGCAGTTGTTGAGAAAATTGTATGTACTCTACCATCAAGGGGATCTACCCGCTTTACTAGTGCGTCAGTGTATGTACCCTTTAGCTTACTTAAATGTCGCCAACCTAAGATCTTACTTGCAATTTTAACTCCTTCTATTTCAAGTTCTTCTAATACTTCAGAACTTGTGCTATACGATCCAGACTTTGACTTTTTCTTTTTACTAAGCCCCATCTTATCAAATAAAATGTCACTTAATTGTTTTGGCGAAGCAATATTAAATCTTTCTCCTGCTAAGCTATATATGTTACTCTCAAGCACAGTTAGTGACTGTTGAAATTTACCGGATAGTTCCTGTAGCTTTTGAGTATCTAGCAATATTCCATTTTTCTCCATGTTGAGTATAACTTTTACAAGTGGCTTATCGAAGCGTTCGTAGATTGTAAAAAGCTTTTCTTGAAATAGTCTTTGCGTTAACTTTTTATGGATCGCTATTAAAGCTTTTGCTGAGAGAACTTCTATATCTTCACTTAAACTATGTGCAACTATACTTGGAATGCTGTGATCGTGCTTTCCTGTGTCAAGACTATACGACATCGTCATTAAATCATCAACTGAGCATAATGCTTTCTCTATTGCAGGAAATGTTTTTTTGATCTTTCTAATATTGTGTATTATTTTCAACATCCCATTTGAAAGTAAATTTGAGTTCACTATAATGAGCGAATCTTGTAGGCAGTTTTGATTTATGTAGAAAATACTGTTTTCACTGCAAGATAAGGAAACTTTACTTAGCATGTTATTTTCAAAATGGCAGTAGATTGCAATTTTACCCTCATATCTACAATGCTCCAAAAATTTTTCTAATTCTTTGTTTCTATATTCTATTTTTCCTTCAATGTTAGGTTTACTATAAAGAAAAAGCTTTTCTACTTTGCCTATCAATGAATTAAATTCATATTTCTTTAAAAAAGATAATAATTTCTTCATGTTTGGAGGATAGACCTTATGCTTTGCAATATCACAGTGAAGATTCACTTTTTCACATAGCGATAGAAGTTTTCTTGAAATGAATGCTTTTTCCTTATGTTCAGTGAAAATATCACGAATCCTTACTGGCTTGATGCAACTAATATTTGCCATAATATTATCTAGCGAATCAAATTCATCTAGCAGTTTAACTGCAGTTTTTGGACCTATTCCTGGAATGCCAGGAACGTTGTCAGATGCATCTCCAGTTAGAGAAAATAAATCAAGAAGCTTGCTTG
>CACRCM010000081.1:0-3421 GCA_902646575.1 uncultured Wolbachia sp. | reverse complement strand
TTTTATTTCAGAAAAGTAACATGTTGAAAAAAGGAAGGAAGAGAAAAGTAATTAAGAAAAAGGATCGGTAGATGGAGTTGGGATGGAGGAAATCAATAACATATGAAAATATATGGCATTAATTTCTATTCTTTATTACTGATTTTTGGTAATAATATTCCTTTCAGATTCCTTTGCTCATTTATAAGAAAACATCATATTCCACTTATTATTATTGTAAGTATAATCGATCATTATTTTATCACTGAAAAAAATTAAAAATAATAATAAAAACTATTTATCCGTTTAGTAATGTCTGAAGAAATGATAAATAGATTTATCAGTAAGTTATTTCAGAAAATCTACTGATAATTTAAATAAAACTACTGCAGTGTCTCAATATCTAAAGTAAGTGTCGGTATGGAGCGAGTGATACGAAACAAATTCGAAACTAATAGAAATAAGCTTAGCATCAAACTCCTTTATACAGTCTGAATCTTAATGTTTTTGAAAATTCGATCATCGGAATTGTCTCTTCATTAAAACAGATTTGAACCAAATGGAAAACTTATTGATTTCTTGAAATCAATTCAGAGGCTAATCTATATAAACATTCAATTTTTTCAAAGATCAACGAGCTCCTACTTAATGATTTCATCTATGAAACAAACCACCGGCTATCATATTATATTATTCGAAGATAAATATATTTATCTTTGAATTAGTCTAAAAAAATTTTTTCGCACATGGTTTTAATTTTGCAAACTATTTAAAACAGATGGCAGACAAGGAAGGAAAAAGGCGCAAAACTAAAACACAATGAAAAGAGGAAAAAGTAATAATAGTTGAAAATATGTTTGGAACAACATAAAATATGTGTAAATAAGCAAAACTTTGTGTGTAAAATTTTCGCTAATAAAACTGATCATTAGAAAAGAATCAAAAATAATTAAATAAATAACTAACAGCGTCGAAGTAACAATCAAAATAAACTTTAAAAATTTAAATGGCGAAGTAAACTTCATTACTTAAAATAAATGATCAGAAGAGCTGCTTGAAATTATTGCATGAAATTGTTTAATTTTAAACACATAAAAATGATAAAAGATATTCAAAAAAAGAAATAGAAACTTGGATGGATGAGAAGGATCAGAGTTGTAAACATACCTGAACCTTGACACTATTTGTTTTGTTTCGAGAATATCCTTGAGAGAAATACACACGATGTGGTAAAAGGAAACACTTCCAATATTGTGTAGGAGTTTCTGAAAAATAAAATTTAGTCGATATTTCATGATGCAACAAATAGTTTTTGACATTTTATAAAATTTAAAAATTACATCAAAATTTCTTTTGATAACTAAAAACTTTTGAAGAAATTATTTTTATTTTTGCTGAAAGGAATAGCAAAAAATTGACAAAAAAAAAAAATTGATTGACATAAAATGATGTCAACCATGGGGAAAAAGCAAAAGGTTAATTTAAAAGCAGCTGCTACCACATATTTACGACATCGCCTTGATACAAATGAACTCCGTTAATTTTATTACTTTTCTTTTATCCTAAATGACAGCCAGCTGGTTGAAAAAAAAAGAAAAGAAAAGAGAAATAAGGATGACATGTACGGATGGCCGCATAATCAAAAAATAAAAAACTTATCTATTCAGTTTCATAAAAAATACGAAAAGTGCTCTAAAATTAGGCACATGCCTAAAACAAATACTCTTTTATAAAGAGACTAATCTTGAAAAGTAGGGAAGTATCGTTGGAATGATAAGATATTGGAAGGATTGATAATCACAATGATTGCTAGTGGTTAGTACTTTGAAAATTCATTCAAGTATTGCGAGATGAGATGCTAAAAAGGAAGTACTACATTTTTCTTCTTTTCAATTTTTTTACTCCATTATTTTTTTTTTTCAATCATTTATTATCATTCCTTCTCAAAAGAAGTTCAATTTACTGACAATAATAAAATTTTGTTTAATCTTTATCCTTTAAGATGGTGAATCTTCAAAAATATATGGCGATATGTGATCGATTTTAAGAATTTTCGTTTTGAATTTTAATATTACTTTTGTTGATATTGATAACCTTGTATGAAAAATGTCATCCTGCTAGTTAACAGAAAGTGTTAAAAATTCTAGAATTTTTAATAGAAAATATTGAAAGTTTCAAAAAACAATGGGATGAAATTTAGATGAACTTACGTTTGAAAAATATTTTAAAATATTTCCAAAACCAGTCTTTTTACGCGTTACTGCGTCATGCACTAAATATTCTCCAATAATAATAATATCGAATATGAAGCCAATGAAAAGATGGAATTCAACAACAATTATCTAAACAATATATTTCTCTCATAAAAACATGTTCCATCGTCCCTGTTCTCTATACAAGTTTTTAGTTATTCTAATACTTTTACTCATTTGAAAACGAGTAAAAATCCCAAAATCAATCAGCAGACATCTTTTTACATGAAAAAAAAAATCAAAAATATAATCACTTAAGAAAATAAAAAATTAAATATTTTTTTTCTAAATGATAACATGAAATTCCATTGAAATGAGAGAAGGGAATTAAATACAGAAAGTGAGACGAGTAATAAAAGAAACTAAAATCCTGGAATGCGGAACTGAGATACGGAGCAGACCAACGAAATATTTTTTTCTAAAAGAAAAGAATAATTTTATTTTGAAATTTTCTTTCTAAATAATGATTGCAGAAATATAGATATGAATGCTGAATTGATTTCGATGAATATACCATCGCGGGAACATTAGTCATTTTTTTTAAATTCTTGCATCAGTATTTTCTGTTTTTAGCTCATTATCTTTTATTTCTGGATCAATTATTTTTGAAAGGGAAAAAGAGAAAGGAGAAGGAGAAGGAATGATTGGAAGAAAAAGGTTGGGAAAGAAAGGCGCAAATGATTATACCGATGGAAACCTGTATAATCAATTTCCATTCAGTCTTTTTTTTATGGTCCTTCCGTCGATCGACATTTATCTCTCATAACTAGTTTTTGTTTTATAGCCATAATTATCCCATTAAAAAAATATTCAAATAAAACAATGATTTTACAAAGTAATGACTTTTACCATTGTTAAATGAAAAATTAAAAAAAAATGACCGAACAATATTGATGCATAACTCTGTGATAAATAATTCATTGGCCCTTCAGATAAAATTATCCATCATTTCTTCTTTCATTTATCCTTTCCCTTCTTTCTTTTTCTTTTTTTTTCTTTTTTGTCTCTTTTTGCGAAAAAAAAAAAAAAAAACCGAAAAATTTCTGCTGCAAAGGGATATATGAGAAAGCGGAATTGTAATTACTTTTAGGATTAAGAATGTTGAAAAAATTGCCATAACATCGTTTAATTTTGCCTTCGTATTCTTTGTATGCAAATAAATTTACCTTTCCCTTGTTTACCGTTACTAT
>CACRCM010000080.1:0-3457 GCA_902646575.1 uncultured Wolbachia sp. | reverse complement strand
TATTATTAAACTTTTCAAGTAAATTTATCATTTATTTCTCCACCTAATAATTCAGGTCTACGTCTCTTTGTTATAATTTGAGACTGTCTCTTCCTCCAATCATTTATTTTTTCATGGTCACCAGACAACAAAACTTCAGGCACTTTACGTTTTCTCCATTGCTTAGGTCTAGTATATTGAGGATACTCAAGTATACCACCAGTATAACTAAAACTTTCTTCAGTAAGACTATCGGAATTACCTATTACTCCAGGAAGAAGCCTAACACATGTATCAAGAACCACCATAGCAGCTGGTTCACCTCCTGAAAGGATATAATCTCCAATGCTTAATTCATAAGGAGTATATTCATCAATCACCCTCTGGTCAATACCTTCAAATCGACCACACAATATTGTTATATGAGAGAATTTTATTAATTCTCTTGCAATGTTCTGATTAAATTTTGTGCCGGATGGAGTCATATAAATAAATCTAGTATTCTTATGGGCAGAAAAAACACTATCAACTGCACTACCAATCACATCGGGACGCATAATCATTCCTGCTCCACCTCCATATGGAACATCGTCTACTGTTGAATGTTTATCTTCAGCAAAAAAACGTATATCCACTACTTCAAGGTTCCATATTTTTTTTTCTAATGCTTTTCCAGCAAGAGAATACTTTAGGAACCCAGGAAGCATCTCCGGAAATATGGTTAATATTGTAATACTGAACATCTTTATAGATTTGTAGCAAACCTAAGTAGAAATTGATATAATGTTTATAATACATAGTCAAACCATTTATGCTACCAGGTAAAATAATATATGAAGGTAAAGCTAAGTCTATCATTGAAACTAAAGACCCATTAACCGTAATACAGCACTTTAAAGACGATGTCACAGCATTTAATAAAAAAAAACACGAGGTTATTAAAGGTAAGGGAATAATCAATAATTTTATCAGTGCTTTCATCATGGAAAAACTTGAGAAAGTGGTAATTAGTACACACTTTATAAAAACTCTAAACGAAAGAGAACAGCTAGTTAAAAAACTAAAAATTGTACCTCTTGAGATAGTAGTGAGAAACATTGCAGCAGGTAGTTTTTGTAAGCGATTTAACATAAAAGAAGGTAAGAGACTTACATCTCCTATAATTGAGTTTTTTTATAAAAATGATAATCTAGCTGATCCAATGGTAAATGAAAACCATGTCATATATTTTGGCTGGTTATCTCATAAAGAAATAGAAAAAATTAAGATTATCACCTTAAAAGCCAACACATTTCTAATAAACTTATTTTCAAATGCAGGAATGGACCTAGTCGATATCAAATTAGAATTTGGCAGATTAATAAATAACAATACAAAAATCGTCTTAGCTGACGAAATCAGCCCTGATAATTGTAGATTTTGGGATAAAAATACACACAAAAAATTAGACAAAGATGTTTTCCGTTTAAGCTTAGGAGACTTAAAAGAAGCATACTTAGAAGTTGCAAAAAGATTGTCATTAAAGTTAGATTAACTAAGTACTACTCTATCAAAGGAAGGGTCGCATGCCTCATTGAGTTTTCCAATAATTTCAATCTTCTCCCCACATTTTTGAAAATGACCTTTTACATTTTGCATCCTCTCAGGATCCACGATCAATACCATACCAATACCACAATTAAATATCTTTAACATTTCTTTCTTTCCTATCTTGCCTTCTTCCATTAACCATAAAAATATATCTGGCCATTCCCAAGAATTAATGTCTATACTTGCAAACAAATTTTTTGGAAGAATCCGTGGGATATTATCTATCAAGCTACCACCTGTAATGTGTGCAATACCTTTTACTTGCGATATAATAGGTAACAAAGAGTCAACATATATCTTTGTTGGCTTAAGTAACACTTCTCCCCAAAATTGGCTATTCCATGGAGACAAATCATTATAGCTTATACCTAAATCTCTAAAAACACAACGTACTAAAGAGAACCCATTTGAATGAATTCCACTTGACTCTAAGCCAACTATATAATCACCAGCCTTCATTATACTATAATTTGGAAGAATTTTACTTTTATCAATTATTCCAACTACAAATCCTGCGAGGTCATAGTGATTATTGTCATACATTCCAGGCATCTCTGCAGTTTCCCCACCAACTAACCCTATCTTAGCTTGCTTACATCCCTCTACAATACCATAAACTACAGAAAGCAAAACATCTTTATTCAAAATACCCGTTGCGAAATAATCAAGAAAAAATAAAGGTGTTGCTCCTTGTGCAAGTAAGTCATTTACGCACATTGCAACTAAATCTATACCTATAGTATCATGTTTATTCATTTCTTGAGCTATTAACAGCTTTGTACCTACCCCATCAGTTGAGGAAACTAATACAGGATGATTATAATTTTTAACTAACTTAGCAAAATCAAATAGTGCAGAAAAAGAACCTACCTCGCTAAGTACTTCTTTTTTTTTAGTTTTCTCAACAATAAGTTTGACTTCTTTCATCAACTTATTATACAGTTCAAGATCTACTCCCGATTTAGAATAAGTATTCATAATCTCTTTGTAAACTTTATAGTTATTAACACTATATTAATAAGCCATCACAAAAAGTACAACGAAACTTCCTCTCAATTGACTATCACACATTTACCAATATAGGGTAATTTAAATCATTTACAATCGCCTAATGAATGAAAACATTAAAAACATGTTATTAATAACAGAGTTACTGTCAGGACAGCTGCTTCATGACTTCGCTAATTCTATGAATGGAATAATGTTTGGCTTGGAAGAGTTTGAAGAATGCAACAAGAATAATGACACCGCATGCAAAGAAGCGTTGTCATTACTTAAAGAAAGTTCTGATGATTTAATAAATAAACATAAAGTTATGAAGCAAGCATACTCTTCTTCAGCAGATAATTACAATTTTGGCCAAACTAAATCTAACATTGAAAGTTACTTATTAAAAAAAAAGTAAAGTTCATGTGGGAGATAGACGAATATCCTGTAAAAGGTAAGGAAGATTTAATTGAAAAAATAAATAAAATAATTTCTAATATGGCGCTAACTATAGCTAGTGTAGTAGCAGAAGTTGAATTAGTTTCCGTTTTATTAAGCCAAACAGAAGGTAAAACATTATTAACTATAAAAATTTTAAATAAGCACAAGTTAATGAGCAAATCTTTAGCAAATAAATTGACAAAAAAAGATAGTATTAATTTAGATGCAAAAGATGTTAATGTCTATATGACTTCTTTATTACTAGAATATTATAACACTGAAATACATTGTTCTTATAAAAATAATTTGCTAGAAATAGGTTTAGTTTTAACTCAAGGATAACCTCACACTTCATAAAAAGTATCTACAAGCTTAAGTATCAGTATAGAAACTAAAGTTGTTCGGCCTTTTTAAAGGAAGGCATATTCGCTAAACAAGTAGCAATACATCTTAAACTCTC
>CACRCM010000079.1:0-3526 GCA_902646575.1 uncultured Wolbachia sp. | reverse complement strand
TTGCACAGTAGGCATTTATATCAGAACATACAGAGCTGTCACATTGTACTTGTGGTCATTATAAATTACCACCTTGTTTCAAAGCAGCATATTTAAGAACCCTGGCGAGCTTTGCATCTTGGCTTTACTTTATTTATAATATAAACTTTACTACCTCTTCTCACAACTTTACAGTTTTTATCCCTGCTGCGATGAGATTTTAGTGAGCCCTTAACTTTCATATCTATAACAAGAACTAACATAGCTTACATTGTAGATTCCTACAAGAAATTAGTCAATTAATAAATTCCTCGTATTTTATTAAAATGCTGTATGATTGTTGCTGATACTTCTTCAATTGACTTTTGCGTAACATCAATAATTAGCCAGTTATTTTGTTTAAAAAGTTCCTCTGCTTTTTTAATTTCCTTTTCTACTTTTTTGGGATCAGCATATATATTATTACCTTCGTTATTGATTAAAGTAAGTCTATTTTTACGTATTTCTACTAGCCTATTCACGTCTATTGTTAATCCTATTGTCAGTTTATTCTCTAATTTTGTTAAGTCGACATGAAAAGGCACCTCGCTAACAAAAGGAATATTTGCAACCCTATAGCCTCGATAAGCTAAATATATGCTAGTAGGAGATTTCGATGTACGCGAAACTCCAACCAAGATTATGTCTGCTTTATTGATGTCTTGAATATTTTGCCCATCATCATGGTTAATAGTGTAGTTTATTACTTCAATACGCTGAAAATACTCGTTATTTATCTCAGTATGTAAGTCAAGTTTCTCGTCTTTTTCAATTTCAAGATATGAGGAAATTTCTCTAATAATATGTGACAGTATTGCTCTATAAGGAATTGCTAATTTTATACAATTATCTTTTAAATATTTTCTTAGTTTATCATCAGTAATAGTGCATATAACGAAATGGCATTCGTCATTTTTCTTATTGACTCCTTCCAAAATTTTATCGATTTGTTCTTCTTTTTTCACAAAAGACCAAACATATTCAATAGTTTCTATAGAACGAAAGTGCTTTAAAGCTGATTTTGCAACTGATATAACAGTTTCACCACTTGAATCTGATACTAAATATAGATTAAGCTTCTTTTTAAGAGCCATGATTTATATAGCATTATACTAAATAATAGTACAGATTTAAACAACTTGCTACTAAAATTGTGTTAATTTATTAGTTTACATAAATAGAGGAAAACTATCTTATTGATAAAGCTTAAACTAATTGATAAATTTTTAATATAATTATTATTGAAACAAATGTCTTTATTAAAGCCTACAAATTTCTCTTATTTCTCTAAGAAAGCTCTACCTTGGCTTGAGATTATGTGTCTCACATGTTTTTTAGTTGGAGCATTTTTAGCTTTAATCTTCTCTCCAGAGGATTATAAACAAGGAGAAATTGTGCGAATTATGTACCTTCACGTACCTTCTGCATGGCTTTCTCTTGGAATATATGGACTTGTTGCATTGCTAAGCTTTATCTCTTTAGTATGGAATAATAGCATTGCTAGTGTTTTAGCACATGCTGCTGCTCCCGCAGGAACAGTCTTTTCTGCAATATGCTTAATCACAGGTAGTATATGGGGAAAAGGAACCTGGGGTACTTGGTGGGTATGGGACGCAAGGCTTACTTCAATGTTAATCTTATTTTTTTTATATATTGGGTACCTTTCACTATGGAGTGTTTTTGATAATGAAGAAAGAGCTGAAAAATCAGCAGCAGTATTTGCCATCTTTAGTACTATAAACATTCCTGTAGTAAAATTTTCTGTGAACTTGTGGGCTACTCTCCATCAGCCAACAAGCATTTTTAGAAGTGGTGGAATAGCAATAGAAGGTTCCTTACTGTTGCCGTTGGTTGTGATGTCTATGTTTTATGTAACATTTTTTTTGGTCGTATGGATATTGTATTCACACTATCTGATTAATTTGTATAAAATAAAGAGAAAAATTAATATGCAGTACCAGATAACTTTGTAACTCTATAAAAGAATATGTTGGAGCAAGTTAGACCAAACAATTTTGATTGCTTAAGATACTTACCTAAAGCTATGGGTCTTAGTATAAAACAGACCAGGATCTTATAGCAATTAACATAGATTCAGCATCAATGTTTTTCACATTGTTTATATGATGATTGTCACACAGAAAAAGCTTAAGAGTGTGTCGTAAAAAAGTTTAAGGGTTGGCTTTCTGTATGGTGAGTTAGCCAATCAATTAGATCAAGAGCATTAAACAGAAAATTGCCTGAAGCATAGCCTTATTATTGAAAGTAAAGAATGTACTATACGGTATCTAATCTAACTAACTTTGAAGGCAGCAACAATTAACTTATCAGAATAAAGCAAGTGTTAAATTCAAATTAACTTAGGCACTTTATTAAAGTGCTTAAAACATGTTATATAACGGCATATTATTTTTACAGTAAATTTATGGAGCTTACTACTTAACCAACAAGAAAAATTGTTCATTAGATATGAGAAAACTTGCTATGATCGCTAAATGATGACTCATCTTATTATGGATAACTTAAAAAAGTGTGATATATAAGGCATGCAGCTCTCTCTGTGTCAAGTGCATTTATTATATCGAGTCTATGAACCCTGGAAGATTTCATACGTTTATTCAATTAAAGTGCTTTGAATAGAGAAACTAAAGGTGAAAATTGAACATTCTATTCCACAAATAATAGAGATATTGGATTCTTGCTTAAACAATTAATAAAAAGAGCTAATAAAAGTGCGTATAACCTTTCACTTTTTTTTGTTCATAGTGACACCAAACAAATTATCGCAGGCTGCAAGCGGTGTTGTTGTCTATGGCTCAACTTATGCTGATTTGGTGCATTCAGGTTATAGGAAAAAAGGTCTGGTAAAGGAAATTAATGGAAAAATCCTATGATTAGGATTGAGAAATACACTGTAAAATAGTAACTTTTACAACCATAGATTTTTAGATAGAGAAAGAGATCTCTATGAAAAACTTGGATATGAATGTGATCTTAAACGTTCAGGTTATGTTGATGGAGCAGCATGCATATTTTCAGAGAGCATATTGTAATGCATAATAATATAGCACTTATAGCATCGGTAATGCTATAGATTTTTCTATAGAGAACGGCAACCTAAACAAAATTTTCCCTCCAGTGTCCTAAATTCCTTGAAAAAACCTATACCTATTCAACTTGGGACGATAGATAGTGCAATTTTCTAACTTGTGCTAAACATATACACAACAAAAGTAAACAATGAGCTTTACCTTCATAGGATACGAAAACTTAACTCTCTATGTCATCCCCTGAAGAGTTATTTTAGTCATATATTTAAATGTTAATTACTTAGCTTCATTATAGCAGGTAACTTCTATGTGACTCAACTTCTACTTACCGTCTGAATAAAACTTTTAAGTTTATCTTCTTCAGAGAAATTTGATTAATCAAAAGCATATTCAACTAAATTAATAGCATAATATTAAGCACCACCTAAAGCCGCACAGTTAATTTTACCTAGCATTCT
>CACRCM010000078.1:0-3637 GCA_902646575.1 uncultured Wolbachia sp. | reverse complement strand
CCACAGTTGAAATCGAGTACGATGAATGTGCGGATGATAAGATATTAAAGATGTAGTTTGATATGCTGCTGATATCAGCTGTAAAGCTTGAAGCAAAAAAGGTTTATGTAGTTTCTTAAGAAAGGTTTTTAAAGTACTGAAAACAGAATCAATAGTTAAGTTAATATTGGACTAAAAGCTTAGTAGAGCTTTTCTTGTGATTCTGCCAAATAGAAATAAAGTTAAATCATTTTTAATATTTTTATAGAAATCCATTAAAGTGGTTTTGTACGCTTTTTTCTAGTGGTTATTTCTTGGTATTTAGTGCTTCTTTTTATCATTTCTTATACATGCTCAGAGACGTAATTAAAAAAAGACCTTACCAAGATAAACTACAAAGAAAGATTATTATGATGCAAGTAAGCATGGCCACTTGATGAGGCTACGTAAAGACAAAATGCCTATTTTAGAGAATGTTGAACTAGCAGTACTAAAAATTGTGCCTTTACCAATAAAATTCCCTGATCTTACAGCTAGTAGTTAGCTTATTTCGATCAACGTTGGTAAAAAAGCCCTGGTAAGGGTTTGCTGATTGAGATAGGAAATTTTCTGACATTAACTTGAATATAGGTCTAAAAACGTCAGGTAATATTGTTTTAAAACTAGAAGATAAAAATATAAGTGAAGTAAATGTAGTTGATAGCAATAAATTGAGCTGTCAAAGAATAATAGTTCAGTTAAAATTGAGCAGAATTCACTATATGCACAGAATTATTGTGCTAACTTTGTTAATATTCAACTCTTTACTCGAGGTAGCTTTGTTGTTGATAGTAGTATTACTAGTAGTGATAGGAGAGCAATGTTCATGAGGATTACAATAGTGTTATTGAAATTTTTCAATATAGCAGTGATTTGTAGAATTCATTGAAAAATGATTTGAATACAATAATAAATGTCAATGGCGTAGATGATGGAAAATTCCTTTGTTCAATGAAAAGAAGCCGGTAGTATTATTTTGAGTGTTAGAAAAGTAGACATAAAATTGTTGAAGAGTACCTTAATAAGGTTAAGAAGTTAGTATTTTAGGTAGTGATAGAAGTAGAAGTAGTTGAATTTATGCTAAACGATAAATACCTTTCTGATATCAACTTAATTGATTTGCTTAATGGAACTAGACCTATAATGGATTAGGGTAAACCCTATTATTAATTTAGCAATAAATTTAATGTAAGTGATCTAGAAAATTTAGTAAAAAGTTTAGACAAACTTGGTCTCCAGGTATACTTCTCAAGCTCTAGAATATATGTCATAAATAATCAGCAAGCAATGATTTCTTTCACTAAAAATCATGTTTATTTTATTTCTGATGTATAAAAAGGTACTAAGAATTTCAACTATACCTTAGTTACCGAAATAAACAGTGTTCCAATAGATGTTGTGTTAATAGTTTAAGCATCAATGTTGATACTAGTGAAATATTTATGGATATATACTCAACTTTATTAAGAGTTAATAGTTACACTAAAAATCCAAATATGAAGTACATAACACAGCAGAGTAAAATAAAATTAAAAGTGATGTTAATTATTGAAATCGGGAGAATGAACTCTATATTAAAGATTAAAAGCGGTGAGGTTATAGTAATTAGTCGATTTATAGAGTATAGAGAAGATAAACAGAGCTTTAAGGTTTTTAAGGGTATATTTATCAAAAATCAAAAAGACTAGCGGATACCGTGAAGGTGGCAAAAGCTATCATCTTTCTGAAATAAACAATTGTGCCATTGTTGGTTTATTGGGTAAAAAAGGTAAGTATGTGTATATATTAAATTATTACTGAAAATTAAACATCAGACCGACCTCAATACTGTGAGTTGATATATCATCTGCAATGGGTATTGGAATGCTGAAGTAACGATAACCAAGGAAGGACTTAATTTCTGGGATTATTGAATAATCAACACCAAGTTTCACTTGATAAGCAAACCAAGGAACATTCAGTGGCATTGAATTTTGTGACAATCCATTAATCTTTCTTAGCTTAAAAACTGCTGGTCCTGTACCAAGAGCAATGTATGGGGCAATTTGTGTATCTTGAATACTAGGGTTATAATAAACATTTAACAAAAATGCAAATATACCAGCCGATCTATAAAATATTGGAGGAGAATTACTATTTTTAATATCAAACTTAGAGTATGTAGCTTCAAAATCAACTCGGCCGTTTCTTCCAGCATAGTAACCTAAAGATAGGCTGTGGAACCACTGAAAATCAATTTCACCATTAAATTTTTTTACACTTTCAATTTCATCTGCAACTATATTTTTTATTATAGCATCATAACGGCTTTCAACTAATGTGGAGACTCTCTCTCCGATTGCCTTTATGCCGTTTACAAATGGCTTTGAATTATCAGAATATATCTTACCGCTATTAGCACTGACATAAAAATCAAGTTTTCTATCTTTAACTAATGTAGGCTCTTTTTCATTATATTTTCTCGATTCATGGCATATAGATTTTTCTGTAAGAATTAAATTTTCTATGAACTGTTCATTATTTGAACAACTTTTATTGGCCTGAGCAGAAAAGAAGCCAGTACATAAGATTAGCAATACATCAAGAACAACAGATTTTCTAATCATGAATAAGCTTATAATTTTTAATTACTACATATTTCTCTTATATTAAAAAGTCAGGAAAGAATACTTCCGATTAAATAATTTTTTTCTATTCCTGTGACATTAGCTTCCACAATGCTTTTAACCTGAGCCTTTGATAAAAGTTTTACTGGTGCAAAATTTTCTGCTCTGCCAATATTATTTTGTTCAACCAGAACACTTTGTTTAGTACCTATCAAAGATTGATAGAAATTGTTCATCATTTCTTTATTCATTCTTCTCAAGTTCTTTATCCGCTCTTTACGCACATTCTCTGGCACTTGTGGCATCCGTGCTGCAGGTGTGTTTTTCCGCTTTGAATATGGAAAAGCATGCAAGTAAACTATGTTTGCTTCCTTTAAGAGATTCACCGTATCCTGAAACATTTCATCGGTTTCTGTTGGGAACCCAGCGATAATATCAGCACCAAATGCCATGTCAGATCTTAAGTTTTTTACTTTATGGCAAAATTCTATCACTTGTTCCCTGCTGTGACGACGTTTCATTCTTTTTAGGATTAAATTATTACCAGATTGTAAACTTAAGTGCAAATGTGGTGTAAACCTTGGTTCATTAACTATTAAGTCCATTAATTCGTCGTCGACTTCAGCGACATCAATAGAAGAAAGTCTAAGCCTTCTTAATTCTGGAACATCCTTTAAAACTCTCTTGATCATTGAACCAAGCGAAGGTTTGCCAAATAGATCTGTACCAAAATCAGTGATATCAACTCCTGTAAACACTATTTCCTGATAATCATTTGCTATAAAAATCTTGATTTGCTCAATAATACTGCTTACTGGCATGGATCGGTTATCTCCTCTTGCTTTAGTGATTGAGCAAAATGTGCAACTATGATTACAGCCGTTTTGGATTTTAATAAATGCTCTTGACTTATCTTCAAATTTATTAATTAAAAGAGTACTTGGTTGGTTACCATTGACTAATATCTTATCATTATTTGGCAAATAACTTGAAGCCTTTAGCTTATCTTGATT
>CACRCM010000077.1:0-3661 GCA_902646575.1 uncultured Wolbachia sp. | reverse complement strand
GTTTCTAAAATTAAGTATATGGATTTTATTTTCAGGAAAAAGAGGAAAAAGATATAGTTTACAAGATCGGAACAACCTTACTAAAATAGCGATAAGTTAATTTATAGTGCTTCATAAAGGACTCAAACATAAAGAAGGTTGAATATTTATACAAAATAGTATTATATAATCAAAGTTTTTTCATTCGTTTCTATAAAACTCCTTTTGAAGTTTTCCAACTTTAAAAATATATCCCATTAGCGTATTTTTGGTACTGAAAGAATAAGGACACTTACCCACTAATGATATTTTTGTCTTACTGGTAGAAATTAAATAAAGGATATAGACTTTTAAAGTGCTATTCAAGATCTTAAAATTACCTTAAAAAGAAGCATTATTGACGTTTCCTGCAGAAATAGAGGGCAGATAATCATTAAAACGTAAGTTGCTAGAACTAAAAAGGTTTCGAAAAAAGTACTCAATATTATATATTGCTAAGGATATTCAAGAGAAAGCTGATAAGATAATTAATGTCAAACCTTTAAAAGATGTCCTTATTGCTATAGCAGATTGTACGCTATTTCCTGATAAATCTGAGTATAAATCAAGACATACTATTCGAAATAAAAGAATATCAATGAACATGATTAGAAGAATTTTTATTTTGCATTTATAATTACCAAAATTTTTAAAAACAAAGAAAAATCAACTCTCAAATATAGTTGAGAAGTGGATGTATTTTCTTGGGTACTCTGACGAAACAAGTAAAGAAAAATTAGGAGGAAAGATCATTAGGAAGTTGTTTAATGATTAAAAGATCATGCAAAGAGCAAAATAGACTCAATTAGTCAAAAAAGAATTTATTGCTTACGAATACAAAGTGAAGCAGATTTATGATGAAAATAAAACTTGCTCTTGCTCAAGAACTTGATGATGCTACTAAAAAAGAAAGAGATAAAGACAAAAAAGAAAAAAATCGAACTGCAAAAAATCTACTCAAGGCTAGTACTTCTAGTGAAGTTATTTCTTAAATAACTGAAGACTTCCTAAAGTTGAGATAAAGCAACTTCAAGAAGGAATAATCTAATGTCTCTGTGATCTTTTTGGTTAATTACTCATTTTCATATCACTTAAGCAATTTTTAGAGTTACTAACTGTTACCCAATTAATAATTTCTAATTTGAATTTAAAAGGCAATATTATGTCAATGGCAATACTAGAAGATAAAAGAGAGGGACCGCATAACTAAGCAATGATAGAGTTATTGCCAATAGTGTGAGAAATGCTCAACGTTACTCCTATGTTTATTTTATAAATTGTGTGATAAATTGAATTGAAATATCAAAAATCGCCAATAAGTTGAATAATTTACTCTCTATATACGTAAAACATAAAGCAAAAGAGCAGTAATGATACCAAACAACACTAAAGATTTTTATGCTACTTTTTTACTTGGTACATCTTCAATTAGTTAATTTACTTTGAATATTTTTAAATCTCATAACTTGAAAAGTGTCATGCTGCACAAAAAAAAAGAAAATTGTAAACTCTTTGTTTATGTGTAAAGAACAAGTAAGCTGTCGTAATTCCAGCACAGCTATTTCTGCTATACAAGGAGAGTACAGAAGCGGTATTCACCATGAACATTTGGCAATAAAAGAATACGTTAAAAGTATGGATATACTAAATTAAGCTGCAAAAGTAATAATGCGAAAATCGATAGAAATATTGTGATTAGACACATTTATTCTAAGTTTTGTTTTACTGTTAAGATACTAGCTATAGCAACAGAAAAAAAATGGTCTTGTGAATTCGGATAGTTGAACTGAAATTTTTAAAATATGTAACATCCTTTGCACCTTTTTTTTTCCATGCTAAATATTATTACAGCCACCATTAAAATAAAAAATATTAACTTATTTATAAATAAAAGATTGAGTATATTTTTTACATTGATAAAAGAAAATGTTACTAAAGTAATCAACGATAGAATTACATAAGTAATATAATATTATATAAAATGATCTTGTAACAAAGAAAAAAGATGCTGTGTAATTGTAAAATTTGCTAAGTGAAGAAGAAACTTACTAAAATTACGAAATAATGTTCAGTACTCTATACTAGGGTTTGATGTTCATTTTGTTCCAATATGTAATGCTACTATTCCATAACTCATATCATAAAATTTAACATTATGAAAGCCTATCTCTTCAATTTCCATTTGAAACTCAGCCTGAGTTGGAAACTCTCTGATGCTTCTTACTAAATATCTATAAGAGTTTTTATCTTTAGCAACTATGCAGCCGATTTTAGGAATTATTTTAAATGAATACAAGTTATAGAATTTAGTAAATACCTCATTTTGGTAATGCATAGGAGCAAACTCTAAGCAGATGAATTTCCCGTTCAGTTTCAATACCCTATACGCCTCACTTAAAGCCTTTTTGCGGTCAGAAACGTTTCGAATACCGAAAGCTATTGTACAATAATCAAATGTGGAGTCTTCAAATGGTAAATTTTCTGCATTTGCGCACACCCAATTGAAATTAAGTTGGTTTAAATTTATAGCTTTATCAATTCCCCTGCTTAGCATGTTTTGATTTATATCGCATACTGTAACTTGAATGCTTGGTTCTCTTCTTGCTATTCTTATTGCTATATCTCCGGTTCCTCCAGCAATGTCCAAAACCTTAGAGTTTTTTGTAAAATGCATAATATTTACCATCTTGTTCTTCCATAGCCTGTGTATCCCAAAGCTCATTATATCATTCATGATGTCGTAGTGACTTGCTACGGAATCAAATACCTCCTTGATTAATTGTGATTTATCCATTTCCTTTGCGATTGTTATGTAGTATTCAATTTTTTGTCATTTGTTATAAGTTAAGTCAATTCAAGTACAATTGAAATTCTTTCTTGAAATAGACGAGAATTCTTCTTAATTAAGTGTTAGCAACATATGAACTATTTTATCAAAAATTTAAAAAATATTGTATTATAGCTATAATAGTGAACGTCAGTAAAACTTTTATAGATTCAGAAATCAATATAGTTCTTGATAGAAAAACTTTAAAGTATCCTACTGAATTATCTAGCTTTATGAAGTAGCACAATTCAAGAACAAGTAGAAAAGAGAGAGCTATTCAAAGAAACAGCTAGCCTGAAATAAAGAGTTTTTTAGTATTTAAAATTTCTGATGGGCGTGATGTTTAAAGTTGTGTTAAGCAGGATTAGAGCAGAATAAGATTAAATTTTTAAAGGAGCTTTACCAAAAGGAATTTACTTACTCTCCTAAGAAGAATAAAGTTAAGAGTTTTAAAAGCCATAAAAAGAGCGCGCCTTACAGTTGATCTTGATAGAGAAGTTTGGTGAACTCGCTCCTATATATTATAGAATAAAAAGATGCAAAAAGCTAAGTAACTATATTTGTGTAGTTTACAAAGTAAATCAATCAGAACGCAAGTAATTATTATGGAGATAGGACATAAAGATAACCTTTACAAAGAAGGAGCGCATTTTTCATAAGTATTAAACACATATTTCTGTATAACCTTCTCTCCCGATCCAGGTTCTTTGTTCAAAAATTTAAAGAAAGAGAAAAGGGATAGCAGATATTGATGGAAAAGTTAGCCTTAAATTTAAAGAGAAAAGTAAAACCATCAAGATGTTTTTAGATTATAGT
>CACRCM010000076.1:0-3751 GCA_902646575.1 uncultured Wolbachia sp. | reverse complement strand
AATTGAAGGTAATGCAGCAAATATCGCATACGGTGCACTTTTACGTAGCTTTAAGTTTGATAAGTATAGAACTAAAAAGGATGAAAAAGTTACAGAAGTAGAAAAGATTATAGTGTTAGTAAAAAATGAGCAATTAAGTAGTGCTGAAAAAGCGTTTGAACGTTTAAGACAAGAAGGTAAAGGTATATTTCTTGCGCGTTCTTTTATCACTGAGCCACCTAACGTTTTATATCCAGAGTCTTATGCTGACCGTATAAAAGCCGAACTTACTAAGCTTAGCCTTGAGGTTGAAGTACTTGGTAAAAAGCAGATAGAAGAGAAAAAAATGAAAGCATTGCTTGGAGTAGCACAAGGAAGTAGTAAAGAACCAAAATTAGTAGTGATAAAATGGAATGGAGCTTCAGAACAAAAACCGATAGCTTTCGTGGGTAAAGGTATAACGTTTGATACCGGTGGAATATCACTTAAATCTTCACGCGGTATGGAGTCAATGAAATATGATATGGCAGGTTCTGCTGCTGTAGTTGGGGTAATGTGTGCTCTAGCAGGACGAAAAGCAAAAGTAAATGCAATTGGTGTAGTTGCGCTTGCAGAGAATTCAGTAGGTGGTAATGCTCAAAGACCAAGTGATGTAGTTACCTCAATGTCTGGTCAGACAATAGAAGTATTAAATACTGATGCAGAAGGAAGACTCATGCTTGCGGATGCTTTATGGTATACGCAAGACAGGTTTTCGCCAAAGTTTATGATTGACATTGCAACTTTAACTGGTGCTATAGTAGTTGCACTTGGGAATAACGAGTATGCTGGTCTTTTTTCTAATAATGATGAATTAGCAAATTATCTTATTAATGCAGGGAATGAAGTAAATGAAAAATTATGGCGTTTTCCTATGAACGAGACTTATAATAAAATCATTGATTCACCGATTGCTGATATGCAAAACATAGCCCCTGCAGGTTCTGGTGGGGATAGCATAATAGCTGCGCAGTTTTTACAGCGTTTTGTGAACGAAACTTGCTGGGCACATCTAGACATTGCAGGGACTGCTTGGCATGAAAAGGGCACTGACATTTCTCCAAGAGGGGCAGTAGGTTTTGGTGTAAGGTTGCTTAATAAATTGGTTGAAAAGTACTACGAAATGAGTAATTAACATCTTGGGTATTGGAAATTTAGGAAGCCTAAATTCCCAAGGTGACCTAAAAAAGTACTTATATAATAGCCTGTTATATAACCAATTTTTTAGAATTCCTATCACTAATTATTCATGGAGTTAAAAAAATCAGCATTACTTTTTGTTAAAAGTAGTTTGTCACGCAAGAACTCCATTGCTTCAACTGATCCCATAGGATTAAGTATCCTACGCAGCACCCATATTTTATTTAATATAGCTTTATCAATTAGTAGCTCTTCCTTCCTAGTTCCAGATTTTGTAATATCGATAGCTGGGAATATTCTCTTATCTGCAAGTTTTCTATCGAGTATAATTTCAGCATTACCTGTACCTTTAAACTCTTCGAAAATAACTTCATCCATTTTTGAGCCGGTTTCTATAAGAGCGGTAGCAATAATCGTTAAAGAACCGCCATTTTCAATATTGCGAGCTGCTCCAAAGAAGCGCTTCGGCCTTTGCAGCGCGTTTGAGTCTACACCACCAGTAAGAACCTTACCGGATGAAGGAATAACTGCATTATAGGCTCGTGCAAGGCGGGTTATGGAGTCAAGTAAAATTACAACATTTTTTTTGTGCTCAACCATTCTTTTGGCTTTTTCTATTACTATTTCAGCGAGTTGTACATGCCGGTAGGCAGGTTCATCAAATGTAGAGCTCACTACCTCACCTTTTACAGAGCGCATCATATCTGTCACTTCTTCAGGTCTTTCATCTATAAGTAACACTATCAATTCTATCTCAGGATGATTTGTAGCTATAGAATGCGCCATTTGCTGAAGCAATATTGTTTTCCCTGTACGAGGTGGAGCAACTATTAACGCCCTTTGTCCTTTTCCAAGGGGTGCAACTATGTCAACAGTACGCATATTTATATTTTTTTTATTATCTTCACTAATGTTGTTTTCAAGAATCAAACTCTCTTCAGGGTAAAGGGGAAGCAAATTATCAAAATGGACGTACTTTCTTAATTCATTTATCTCAGTAGAGTTTATGCTTTGAACCTTAGTTAAAGTAAAATATCTTTCTTTATCGCCAGGTGGCCTTATTTCTCCGCATACCATATCTCCGGTACGCAAGTTGAACTTTTTTATTTGTCCATTAGAAATATAAATATCATCAGTACTTGTAGCGTAATTTGCACTTGCTGAGCGCAAAAAGCCGAAACCATCAGGTAATATTTCTACTACCCCGCTTCCTGTAGTAACTCCTCCTTCTTCACTCATTTTTTTCATTAAACTGAATATCATCTCTTGCTTCAGCATTCTGCCATTACTTTTACCATTAGTTGAGATTTTTCTTTCTTCAGCTAGACCCAATAGTTCTTCTGCTGTTTTTTTTCTCAGTTCACTCAGATCTAGCGTTTTTCTGTTTTCTTTTACACCTCCATTTGTTGTTTGCTTTACCATATCATTGTTAGGAATTTGTTCACTTTTTTTTACTGGTTCTGGTTCAGTTGCAACCTTTTCCTTTGCTAAAATATCTTCATTGATTGTTACCATATACCATAGTCCTCCAAAAATTTTAATTGATGCTCACTAACTTAAAATGCGATATAAGATAATAAAGTTAAGCTTAGTTAGCCTTTAGGAAGTACCAAACTTAATTGCCATTAAGTTAAATACTTTAGCTAGCATTATACCAATATGCATTAACAAGTCAAGTTAATTTGATGTTGACAAAGTATAAAAATAAATAAGCAATTTAAAGAGTGCTTCAATAATTTTCTTTTATATTCTTTAACCTTTCTCTTCTCTCTTCTTTTATTTTTGCTTTTTCTATTTCTGCCTCTAAATCTTCTTGGCTACATAAGCCAAGCAGTACAGGATCTTGAGGTTTTATATTTTGCATATTATAATGAGATCCATTTTTTACCTGTTCTACTGTGTGACTTGTTGTACTGATTAATTTAGCTATAACATTATTATCCAAAATAGGAAATTTTCTTATTAAGTAATAAATTGCGTCAGGTTTATCTTTACGTCTCACTACAGAGTTAAGCCCAAAAACGTTACCGATTGGTTTATTCCTCCTTTTTTTTAAGCTTTTTGTAACCAAGTTTGGAATACGATCCAGATTTTTTTTGCAGTCGTCAATTTCTTTTTCAGTTATTATTCCAGAGATAATAGGATTAAATCTTTCAGCATCTATTTTTTCATCAGCTATATCTTGCACTTCTTCAAGAGTCAATTCACAACATTGAGCTATCTGGCTAAAAGTTAAAGCAGTGTTATCCACTAACCAAGCAGCAATTTGCATAAGAAGCTGTTTACTTTTATTGTTATTTCTTTTAGAAAGTTCTGATGACATCAGGAAAACATCTACCATTTAAAATATTCTTTGCTGTCATATAGAGCTAAAATATAAGCTATTAAAATTAAAAAAGCATTAATTTTGCCACTTAATAATTTCTTAATTTGCAATCCTTTGATTTGATCAAGTAACTAGATCTCTTTTAAGAAACCTGAAAGAATATTAACTCTCTTCGGATGCAATTGCTTGAATTAAATGCATATTTCAATTCGAGAAAAATTGAATTTTAAGCTTAATATATTATAATATAATATATTTTATTTTTTT
>CACRCM010000075.1:0-3817 GCA_902646575.1 uncultured Wolbachia sp. | reverse complement strand
CCCTGTAGCAGTATAGTAAACAGATAAGGTTAGTTGAATGGTTTTATCTTAATTCTTTAGATAATAGCACAGAAATTAAATATGATCCGTAAAATATAAAGCTACTATAGCGTGTACAAAGTTAACCATCTTTACCCTCTCTTTTACACAAGTTTATTGAAGTTAAACAGCTTTTTTGTAGCTATAATAACAATCAAAAACATCGTAACCTCGGTCATATATATTAGTACAGGCTTATATAAATCAAAGAGTTTTGTATGACCTCCAATCTTTACTATAAGTAACCTACTTTCCAACCATAAAGCATTAACTACTGTATTTCTAGAATCATAGGTATAACAACATGCAGTTGTAGTAACCACTGTAACATGAATATTCATATACAGGAGTTGTATCTTACTTTCCCAGCCCACTATAAATATAAAACCTGATAAAAAATTTTCCTTTTTTACTGAAACTTTGCATGTAGTCTTTCTGCATTTATTGTAGTAACTCCTCCAAAAAGTTTTTCTTCACTTCTGCTATTCACCAAATGCTTTCCGGTAGAATTCTCCGTAATTTTATTTTACTAACACCGCTTTAAATATCAGCACTTCCTGGCGTAGAAAAATCTCTTATATAATCAGGACGTCATTTCAGATTAGTAGTATAGTAGAAAAGGAAAGAAAAATCATACATCAAATAAGCTATTAAAGTTATAAGCCAACAACGTAGGCACGTGATGTACATTATATTATATTTTACTTTATTTAATATATTAAATCACTGCTGTTTGCAGTCTTAACATGGTATTACCTACTCTCGATCATCTACACATCTTTTATATCTTTCATCACCTTCGCTACAAATTAGCTTATAAAGTTCTATTGTCTTTGAACTATTCCTGCAATAGAAACAGCCGCTGCATGATCTTGTACTGTTTTGGTTTCTGCAATTTCTATTGCTCTAGTTCTATTTTTTAACTTCCAGTCCAATATACTAGCATATTCAGCACCACTATATAATAGATTTATGAATATGACAATATGTTACATTATTAGAACATAAATTGTAATAATACTTAAAAGATGAAATATAGTGACGCCCGAGAAACTTAGAAATACAGTAATCATTGTCTATAGGAAAATTTTTATGTAGTTATGAAAGTCTTATTTTAACAGATCCTGTTATCAAATTTATCAGATATGTATGACGGTTTACAATCTGAGAAATAAGGTTCATCTATATTATGAGAATAGATATTGTGTAGTTATGAAATTGAGAATAGCAAGTTATAAAGATCCTTTTTAAAATAACTATTAGATTATTATAAGGTAAAATAATCAGTTATTTTATAATATAGAGATTAAAATTAGCATATCTTGAATCCTAAATCTATAATGCATTTTAAAATACGACTTCAATAGTAATGCAGTTAAAATAATTATTCTTAATAAACTTGCTTCTATGGTGGCAGATTTGTTTATGCTGCGTATGGATAAGCAGTTATTACACAAATATTAGAGTTCAGAGGTTTTGCCACGATCAAAAGATGATAAGATTTCAAAAGAGGGCTATAGATATAGTTAAATTAGTTGTATTATATAGTATAAAACTGCTATGCAGGTAATAAGTAAGCTATTTACTTATGAACTTTCTTTATTAAGCAAAGTGCGTAGTGTTGTTTAAATAATGCCCATATGCTCTCAGAAAGACATAAGGCTATGCTAAAGCAACACTGTGTGCATATATAAATTATTTTAAATAATTTTCTAATAAATAGAGCTAATGCATTACGATGACTTTGATGTACGTTATAGTAGGTAATAACATGAGTTAAAGTGATTATAATATAAATTAACAACATAATAAGGTACATATGTAAATGTATAAAAAGTGTACATTGATAAAACTAGTGCTGATAATGGGCAATTACATATTGTTGGCATGGTAAAAAACATGAGCGTAAATCATAGTAGTCCTTAAAAAGGAGTGTTGGTTTATTGTAAGTTAAAATATTTAAGAATTAAATAATTCAGCCCTAAATTTGGGGTATCAATCTGACTTGTAACAGTATGATTTAAACTCTTTTAAATTTATATTATATTTCAGTAAACTATATCGCTATATTTTCGCTAATTTTGCATATAGTCCATTTTTATTCATAAGGGAGTCGTGAGTTCCTACTTCTTCTATTTCTCCATGATTAATTACTACGATCTTATCGGTTTTGAGTATAGATGACAGCCTGTGTGTAATCATAATTGTTGTTCTGTTTTGCATTAATTCATTCAGTGCTTTTTGCACAAGGTTCTCACTTTTATAGTCAAGAGCGGAAGTTGCCTCATCCAATATTAAAATCTGAGGATTTTTGAGTATAGCTCTTGCTATTATAATGCGTTGTTTTTGCCCTTCAGAGAGCTTTAATCCTCTTTTCCCTACAAATGTATCGAATTTATTAGGTAACTTATCAATAAACTCCATCGCATAAGCACTGATAGCTGCTTGTCTTACTTCCTCATAGTTAGCACCTGGTTTACCGTATAATATATTTTCCATTATTGAGCAGGAAAATATCGTATGATCTTGTGGTACTAAACCAAATAACAATCTGAGGTTACTTAATGCGATTAACTTAATGTTGTGCCCATCAATGGTAATGCTGCCTTTGTTTGGATCATGAAAGCGGAGCAGAAGTTTTAAAATGGTACTTTTACCACTACCAGACGGTCCAACAATTGAGACAGATTGACCTACCTTTATAGAAAAGGACACATTGTTTAACGCTGGTCTATTAAGGTGAGATTCATAAAAAAAAGTTACATCGTTAAACGCAATCTCTTTTTGAACACTATGAATTTTTATAGGGTTGCTAGCATCCACTATAGAGCTTTTCATATCTTTGAGTTCAAGTAAACGCTCTACTACCCCAAGGCCTCGTTGTAAATCACTGATATTATCACTCAAATTATTTACAGCTCCTGCTGCAAGCGCTGAATAGAACACAAATGAAGAGAGCTCTCCAATAGTCATATTACTGCTTAAGACCTCTTTGATACCAAAAAAGAGCAAAACAACTAACGAACCTATTACACATGAGATAATCAAAGTTACTAAAATAGCACGCAAGAGCACTAACCTTACGTATGATTTCGATACTGAGTTTAGGTACTCCTTAAAACGTGCTTTCTCATTTTCTTCCAACACAAATGATTTAATAGTTGCTATAGATCTGAAATTTTCCTCACTAAATGATGCAAGTTCACTCAGTTTACTCTGGGCAAAACGTGCATAATTGCGCACCTTTTTCCCAAGTGATGTCATAATGATCAATAATATTGGCACTATTGCAGCTGTATACGCGGTTAAGTGTAGATTTGTATATAACAACATGGTAATACTACCAATCAGTATTACAAAATTTCGCAATATAGTAAGTAAGCTGCTATTTATTATTGATTGTAGCACAGAGGTGTCAGTAATTAACGCTGAGATAACATCTTGTACGCCAGTATTTTCAAAAAAACTTGGTTGTAAATCGGTAATATTGCTATATAAGTCGTATCTGATTCTTGCAATAACTTTCTCACTACCAATTCCCATAAAATACAGTTTAACAAATGCAGCAAGAGAGATGGCTAAAACTATAAATATAGTCACTACTAGTTTAATAGTAAAATTGTGCCCTGCACTAGAGTCAATTATGCTGCTCAAACCTCTACCAAAAAGGAGAATCATTAAAGAGGAAGATAGAACTGCAATAAAAGCTATAATAAAATAATATAGATTAGGTTTTATATAGTAAAATAATTGCCTAATACCGGATCGCATTTCATTT
>CACRCM010000074.1:0-3893 GCA_902646575.1 uncultured Wolbachia sp. | reverse complement strand
TATTAAACCATGATAATTCGTTCAACGAAACGTATCCTAAATCACATGGTAAAAGAGACAACGTTACAGCAGCACTATCAAAGTAATGAGTTAAAGAGTTTTCACGATAAAGATATAGAGGAAAAGAAGTATTGCAACCAATAGTGCCTTATATAAAGAATATGGAAATTTACGTGATAAAATGAATCCAAGAATGCAATCGAAAAAAGAACAACGGGGGAAAATTGAGGAAAATAGGTAAGTCAATACTAGCATAATTAAGTGACATAAAAAATATGGTTAGGCAGGTCTTAATTGTAAAAACTTTCAAAGTTCTTGCATAAGAAAAAAGTGAATATTCATTTAGAGATAGCGCATACTAAAAAATAATTAAACTTATATATCAGTAGAAGATTGCTGGATATCAGAAAAAATTCATCAAAACTTATCTTAAATAAAAAAAATATTCGAAAGTATGCTGCACGAAATTAAGAAGTTTATGCAATATAGAAGGATTTAAGAAATTAGTGAGTAATATATGGAGCAAAACAGGTTAATAAAAATTTTGATTCAGCTTTATCAAATAAAATATACATAATAAGTTAGGTACTCAGCTGAGAAAAATGGAAAATCCTCTAATAGAACTAAGAAAAACTTCACAAACTAACGGTGAAACTGAGGTAGATCAGATTATAATTTGTTTGACACTAGAATTTAGTATAGTTATTCTAACTTAGGCTTTGCATTCATGTATATCTACAAGCTGTCATCTAAATGCACTGCCATTTGAGATCTAGAAAACTTAATTGCAAATTGGTATACTGTTTTTAATAGAGTTATGTAATGAAAATTAGGTCCTAGTATTAGTTACCTGAAGATGATAAGCGAAAATGTAATGTTTTCCCAGCAGACTTAAATCATAACGTTCACACACAATTAAATAAGGTTAAACTTTTAGAACAATGAAAACAATCAGCGCTTTAATTCAAGAAGGATCAAAACTGTTATCGTCGCATAAAGTTGAATCACCATATTTGGATTGTGAAATCATAATGCAGCATGTTCTTGATGTAGAGAGATCATACATAATTATGAATCGTACCGATCAAGTACCGATGGAGAAGGAAAAGTTATTTTGGAAATTAACAAAAAAAAGAGCGGAAAGGTACCCAATATCACAAATAATAGGTAAACGTGAATTCTGGAGTAAAAATTTTATAGTCAATCAGCATGTTTTGGATCCAAGACCAGACAGTGAAACAATAATTTTAGCAGTGTTAAAATGCTATCCAAATAAAAAGCAGAGATTAAAAATTGCAGATTTTGGCACAGGGACAGGTTGCTTACTGATATCCTTACTTAGTGAGTATGAATATGCCGTTGGTGTTGGTTTTGAGAAGAGTTTAAAAGCATACAGAGTTGCTTGCCGGAACGTAAAAAGACATAATTTACTTGACAGAGCTAAAATACTTCCAAGTTCATGGACAGAGTGCAGAGGCTTATTTGATCTTATAATTAGTAATCCTCCGTATATCAAAAGAAATAAGTTGAAAGATCTGCAAGCCGAAGTACAAAAAGAACCGAGAATAGCCCTTGATGGCGGTATTGATGGCTTAAACTGTTACTTAAGTATTTTCCCAATATTGAGAAAGTGCCTTAAGAAAAATGGGTTTGTGATATTGGAAGTAGGTGAAGATCAAAGTGATATTGATAAAATAATTCCTTCATATGGATTATTCTTGCAAGAATATGTGTATGATTTAACGGGAACAAAAAGATGCATTATTATTAAGTAATAGACTTTTCTTACATAGTTTAGAAAAAGAGTGTACATTTTAAATGTTAGTGCTTTTTGTAATACAATATGCCCTTAAACTATCCTAAAAAAATTTACAAGCAAAGAAGAAAGGCAAAAGAAATTCTAAATAGCTAATTATTCACTGCTTATCTTAATAATATAGATGTTTTTTGACGTTTTGAACATTTCACAAGCGCATTTCACTTGAATAAGTAAAAGACAGAAGCTTTTAAAATATATGGTGCACCAAACATGCTAAATTTTTTGTTATTTAATCCGCACAGAATAAAGCTAAATAAGCATCTTCGATACTCTATACCAAAGAGGCTAGTGAAATTTGTTAGGTAGTTCTACTCTCTTATTCTCAAATCATAATATTTATACAGTTGTGCATCACATACTAACACAGTAAAAAGAATAAGGTTTCATATAGTTACATAAGCTTACTCAACATAAACCAGTTTCTCACACACACATTTTACTACATAATCAGCATTAATGTTAAAATATTTGTAAAGTACTTTATAAGGCGCCGATTCTCCAAAGCTCTTCATGCCAACAAATATACCGTTCGAACCTATATATTTGTGCCAACCAATTTCACTTCCAGCTTCAATTGCAACTTTAATGCTGTCATTACCTAATATTGCCTTTTTATACTCATCACTTTGCTCATCAAAAAGTCTCCAGCATGGCATAGAAACAACTCTTGTACCTATGCCTTTTCCCTGTAATTTTTCCCTTGCTTCAACTGCAATTTCAACTTCAGATCCGGTAGCAAATATAGTTACTTGTAATTTTTCTAAGTATTCACATAAAATATATGCACCAAGCTTTGATAGGTTAGCAGATTGATCAATGTCAAAGTGGAATTTGCGTGTGTAATTTACACTTTGCCTTGAAAGCGCAAACAACGTAGGTGATTCTTTTTTTTCCAATGCAATACTAACGCATTCTAGAGTCTCAAGTGCATCAGCTGGCCTAAAAAGATATAGATTTGGTATAGCTCGAAAAGAGGATAAATGCTCTATCGGCTGATGAGTTGGGCCATCTTCTCCTACTCCAATTGAATCGTGAGTTGTTATATATATAATCTGCTGTTTCATCAAGGCCGAAAGGCGTATAGCGGGACGATAATAGTCAGAAAATACCAAAAAAGTGCCTCCATAAGGAATAATACCACCATGAAGAGCCATGCCATTCATACAGGCTGCCATCGCATGCTCTCTCACTCCATAATGAAGATAAGAACCATTGCGATTATCTCTATCTATTATCTTCATATGCTCATATTTAGTACAATTTGATCCGGTAAGATCAGCAGACCCGCCAATTAATTCTGGCATAGAATTAGTTAAAAATTCCATTACCCTGCCAAAAGAAAATCGTGTAGCTTCACTTGGCATTGTTTCATGTATTTGTTTCTTTAAGTTTGCTAAATCACTGTTAATATTATCTGGTAAACGTTTATCTAGCCGTCTTTGAAGTTCTGCATGATATCTTGTCGTTCCAGTATCATATACTGGAATCGATTCTTTTTTTTCTTCGCTATCCATACGCTTAAATAGCACCGAATTAGAGTTTTGTTTTCCTCTCTCAACCACCTTCATCCAAGCATTTTTTATATCTTCTGGAACGTAAAACGGTTCATAGTTCCAATTTAACTTTTCTCTTATTTGCTTTATATCTTTTTCTGTAAAAGCACCACTGTGAGCGGAAGATGTGCCAGCACAGCTTGAAAATTTCCCGATGATAGTTTTACAACAAATTAATGTAGGTTTATTAGACCTTTGTGCTTGCTCAATTGCGAGCGATATAGAGTCGAAATCATGCCCATCAATTTTATTAACGTTCCATCCATATGCTAAAAAACGCTTCTCTACATCATCAGAACAAGAGAGGCTAGTAGCACCATCTATGGTGATATCATTATCATCAAAAAAGGCTATCAACTTATTCAATCTAAGATGCCCAGCAAGTGATGCTGCTTCGTGACTTATTCCTTCCATGAGACAGCCATCTCCTAACACTACATAAGTGTAGTGATTAATTCCAAACTGCTTTTCAAGAATCAATTCAGCAAGTGCCATACCTACTGAAATAGCGAACCCTTGCC
>CACRCM010000073.1:0-3965 GCA_902646575.1 uncultured Wolbachia sp. | reverse complement strand
GAAAGCGTAAAGCTTTTTAAAAAGCAATCCTTGGTGTTAAGGTTGTTATAAGCAACAGTATCAAACGTTTTGCTAACTACTGGAATATTATCCATAGGATTCAGCATTGCCATTAAGTGAAGCAAGAATGGCCTATTCATCAATTCTGGATGAGGAATTGTAAGATATGGTGTATTGAGTATTAGGTTATCCCATAACAAAATATCTAAATCAATAACACGAGGTGCCCATTTTTCATGGACCTTTGGACGACCAATGTCATATTCGATTTGGTTGAGGCCTTTTAATAGCTCTTCAGGAGAAGCAAGACAACTTCCATATACAATCATATTGAGAAATGGCTTGTTCCACTCAGCTGGAGCACCATTTGGTAAAATGGCCTTAGTTTCTAAAATAATTGAAGATTTTAAATCTTTTAAATAGTGCTTTTTTAGTAGATGAGTAGCCTTTTGTAAATTAGAAAGGCGATCCCTTAAGTTTGAGCCAATAGAAATGTAAATCATCAGTTATTCTCCTGTTTTTGTAACGCATTGCAATAAGTGAAGACAACACCTCCATGTACATCGGGAATAGGTGGTACAACTTTGTGAGTAATTACTTTTATAGAAGAAATAATATGCTTTTTCTGCATCACGAGCTTACTAATAGTTATATATACATCGTGAGTGAAATGCTCAATTAAATTGAATTGCTTGCTTTTAGCAAGAGATTTAATGTTCTGTACTACTTCTAAGTAGCAGATAGTATCTTCAAGTCGGTCAGTGATAAATCCTAAAGGAGGAGATTTAAAGATAAAATCAACACTAATGCTTACTAGTTGGAGATTAAACTTTTCTTCCATACTATGCCCTAAATGAATCCAAAGCCGTAGATCCTGGACAAAAAGGTTACATAAAGGTTGTTTCATACTTTATCTCCATCTTTTATTTTGCTATTCTCTCCTGCATTCTCTTGAAGACCACTAAAAACCATATAGAAGTTTTATTCCCTTTTTAGGGTCTTGTACAACTTTTTCTTGTTTTTCTTTGTTTAAATCTATGATAAAGTTTGCATACTCCTCAGTATGCCATTTATCAGTGTCTGTATGAATAGTGAAAAATTGAAGAGAATATTTATCACTTATTAAATAGTGCTTTTTCAGATCTTCAATTTTAGTCTTAGAGACCTCTGGAGTTTGGTGTTCATAAGCATAAAGAACTCTAAGACATATTGTAAAGTCTAATCGTACAATATCAAAGTAACCACTGATTAATTCTTGTGTCTTCTTAATCTGTTGACTTCCATGAAGATCAGGCCGTGCAACACCAAACCTTTCAGCAAAACATTGCCGTAACTCTAGATGATTTTCATCATCTCGCTTTTTTTTTATTAAATTGTTAAGCAAAACCTGTTGCATTTTTAGATTCTGACGCAAAGAATGTACATTACTGATATAACAAAGAAATGCAGCAACATGATATAATGTAAACTTGTAGGGATTCAAAACTCAACTTCCCTTTCCTTTCTAGTCTATTCATAAACTTATTAATGTCAAGAGATATAAGCACCTATAAACTACCTAAAAGACATAGATAGTTGTTACTTAGACACTTCTAAATTTATCATTCTATGCCACTGACCTTCATCTAAAATTTCTATACCTAACTCCACTGCTTTTTTGTATTTAGATCTTGGATTTTTTCCTATGATTAGGTAATCAGTTTTAGTAGAGAGACTTGAGCTGATTTTTGCTCCTAGAGCTTTGGCTCTTACTTTTGCCTCTTCTCTACTCATGGTAAGTAGCTTACCAGTGAATACTATAATTTTATTGTTCAAAATAGAATTGCTAGAATTAGAAGTAACAGGAAGGATTTGGAAACAGGAGATCAGATCATTTACCATTTTGATATTATGTTTCTTGGAAAAAAATGATTTCAAAGACTTTACTGCTTTTTCTCCTATTCCATCTATACCTATCAGCTCATCACTAGAAGACTTATCTGTTTTCTTCTCTGTAGCACCTATTTCAGCATTACTTGATGACAGTTTGATCATTGAGTTGTACCAGGTCTCATAAAAAACATAATAATTTGCAAGCAATCTTGCTGCAACTTGGCCAATAAATCTAATACCCAAAGAAAATATAAATCTATCTAGAGTTACTACCTTTCTGCTTTGTATAGAATTTAATAAATTAGTTAGCGATTTCTCACCCCAGCCAGACTGACCTTTCAGATTAAATTTATTTAATTTTTCTTCTAGGGCAAAAATATCTGGAATTTGCTTTACTAGGCCAAGGTTATAAAAAAACTTTATCTGCTTTTCACCAAGGCCAACAATGTCAAACGCATCTTTTGATACAAAATGCTTCAGTTTTTCTATTACTTGAGCTCTACAGGTAAACTCTTCAGGACATCTTACTGCTACCCTCTCAATCTGTACCTTACTACCACATTCAGGGCATTCTTCAGGAAACACAAATTCAGGCGTATCTACATGACGAGAACTTCTATCTACTTTAGCAATTTGAGGGATTACGTCTCCTGCCCTTTTGATTGTTACGACATCTCCTTCTCTTATATCTTTACGTTTTATCTCATCTTGGTTATGCAGGCTTGCCCTACTAACTAGCACTCCACCGATATTAACTGGTACTAAACTTGCAACTGGAGTTAAAACTCCTGTCCTACCTACCTGTATAAATATTTTTTTCAATTTTGTCTTTGCATAAACTGCAGAAAATTTATATGCAAGTGCTGAACGCGGTGCTTTATTAGTTCTTCCTAGACGATTTTGCAGTACCAAATCATTAACTTTGTAAACTATTCCATCAATATCATAATCCAAGTTATAGCGATAATCGTAGATCTCTTTATAAAATTTCAACATTCCATCCAAACTACTTGTTAAAAATCGATATTCATTTACACAAAAACCAAGTGCTTCAAGCCTGTCTAGTACTTCACTTTGGCTTTTTTCTGCTCCACCGATTAAAGAATAAGCAAAATATTTAAGTGGTCTACTTGCCGTAATGTTTGCATCTAACTGCTTTAGAGAACCAGCAGCTGCATTTCGAGGGTTGGCAAATTCATTATTTTTATTTAGCCTTAAAAAGTCACTGTTACTAATGTATATTTCACCTCTTACTTCTAACCTGCCTTGTATACCTTGCAAAAATTTAGGGAAGCTTTTTATTGTTGCAACGTTGTGAGTGACATCTTCTCCTACAAAGCCGTCACCTCGAGTTGCAGCCTTAACAAATTTCCCATCCTCATAAACTACAGAAAACGATAATCCGTCAATTTTTGGCTCACATAATATTTTTATTTCATTCTCGATTAAAAATCTCTTTACCTTAGATAAAAATCTCTCTACACCTTGTTCGCCATAAGCATTTTCTAGAGAAAGCATAGGTTCTTGATGTTTTACCTTGGAAAATCTCTCATCAGGCGCGGCACCAACACTTTCTCGTACTGTATAAATTTCTGGAAGTTGTACTTCTATTTTAGTTACTTTCCGCTTTAGCTCATCGTATTCAGCATCAGTGATTTCTGGCTTATTTTTTTGATGGTATAAAATATCATGATAATTTACCTGAATTTGCAATTCAGCAAGTTCTCGTCTCAAATTTTTTAAATTAATCATATTTAAACTGCTCTTTAAAATTAAAACTAGTGTACAAAAATGTTGTTATATTAGGTTTTCATCAGCTGTAAATTTTCACGTGTTTAATACATGGTAGGAGTAAAACGCTAGAGAATCAAGAAAAACTGCGAGTACTAAAAGTAGATAAGAAAAAATAGATTTATTTGCAACTAATGGTCAGAATTACTTATCATAACTTTAGGGCTATATAAAATTTTATATGATTATATTAATAACAAATGATGATGGTTTTGAAAGTGAAGGAATAAAATTACTTAAAGAGGTTGCACGAGATCTTGCGTCAGAAATATGGGTGGTGGCACCAGATACTGACAGGAGTG
>CACRCM010000072.1:0-4378 GCA_902646575.1 uncultured Wolbachia sp. | reverse complement strand
CATCGCTACTATAAATTGTAGCGGATTAATAAGGAAACATCTAATACAAATACTGCTCTCGAGTAAATTAAAGAGCCGTTTCGTGGTTAAATAACGATGAATTTAAGCAAATATAATAAAAAAATTATATAGTATCCTTTTAGTAGCTGAACTTCCAATTATGATTAAGAAAACTAGTGAATCACATCCATGGTGATGAAAATAGTAAGTTATATCCGAATCTGATTTCCATTTGGTAAGTAAATTTGCACGCTCATGCTCATTACAGATTGCCGAAGACATATATCAATAGAGTATAACTTTTGAATATGTAATTTGCAAGATTCACTCATAACCATATAGTAACTCTTTGCGAAAAGTTGAAAACTTTATGCATTTTCAAATCTATTATTTTCTGTTTTTAAAGTGCCTTTTCCAGGAATTTGAGATGGAAATAAAGGAATAGAAAATAAGGAAAAACATTCCTTTGAATGTGCTAAGGAGTTACTTACACACCGGTTTTCGTAAAATTGCTGTATTAGCCTTTAGTACAGGAGCAGTGGTATAAAAATATGCCGTCCAGAGTTTGTTGAAAAAGTTGTCAAATTAATACTTAATATGGAATTTTAACAATCTGTGGCAAAGTGATAACTGACTTTAGACAAACGATACTTATTTTATTTCCAAACAAGCTTAAATCATATAAGGCTTTTTATGTATCTTAAAAGGATTATAACTGGAGATTTTCTTCCACTTGTTCTTACAATTACTATCGAAAAAGTCTACTCAGCGTTTTTAAGTGGCCTTTTATTGAGGCGTTTACTTATGATCACTCTTACACTGCTAATTTCTTGGTTTGTGCAGTTGCAATTGTTTCTTTTTCATAGGGATTCATAATATACTCACATGTCCAAAAAAGAACTAGTAAATACCTATCAAAAGGTTGTAGAAACATTCAGCATATACGTGGTAATGGTGTGTAATAGCAACTTTTGATGTTTATGATACGCAAGTACTGAAAATAAAATTTTTAGGGCGAAGGCTTTTAATTAGGCCTTTGTAATTCGGTTTATTTATTATTATCTTTTCAATAACAACTTTAGGACTTGGAGAAGCTTCTAAAAGATTAGAAGTATCCCTTAACTAAGTACATCTTAATTCTAGCTTATATCTTCAAGAAGTAACGCATGGCAGTATATAAAAATAGAAAAACTGTATATAGAAATTTAATTAAAGCTAAAGATAATAAAAAATCTTTTATTGAATCAATTTATCCTATAAGTTTTTTTTGTAAACTATCAACTAGGTATATGCCTTTACATAAAAAAAGGTTGATAAAAAATGCATCCAATACAGCTAGTTTCGTTAAGCTAACAAGCAAGTGTAAGAAAAGTTCGTTTTTTATGTTATTGATTTACTCAAGCTAATGTATATCAGCAAAGTATTCAGACAAGTTATAGAGCTGTAAATTTATCCCGTTTTTATAAAATATAGTAATACAGTGTTCTTGTATGCTTGATCTATTATTAGTAACCAAAAAACTATTAAGCATAGATTTTGGAAATTTTTGTTGGTGTTATCGGCAATATCTTTCTAAATAAGAGTGAACATGAAACCTTATTATATAGATTTGCAATTATACCTTATTTCCATATCTATATCTTGACCAAGTGCAACTAGTAAGTTAAACAGGTACTCTAAAGAAAACCCTTCGATTTTTGACTTATTAATTTGAGATACTTTAGGTTGATCAATTTTTAGAGCAGTTGCTGCTTTTTTTTGTGTTCTATATTTCTTACTTATTAGCTGTGCGATAACCTTCATCAATTTCAGTTTTGTGTCTTTTATATCACCCAACTCTATCACTATTGGATAACTTAATTGTAAATTTTGCATGACAAAAAACTTCCTTATAGAAAACTACTTTAATCTTTCTTCCTTAAACAATACATGCTTTCTGGCTACTGGATCATATTTCCTAAACTCTAGTTTTCTAATGAGCTTTTTTGGATTACGCTTTTTTGTGTAAAAATAGCCTGTTAATTTTTCTTCACCGGTACTTGTTTTCTTAATTGCACTACTAACTAGCTTAACAAGCAAAGAAACATTCTTTTTTGCCATACTTAATATTATAATATAAGTTCCTCTTGAGTTTATTACAAGAAACACTAAAAGTCAACTGTTTTGTATCCTTTGAACAGTATAGATCGTAAGATTCTTGACAATCTACGGTATATTGATAATATAGAGTTAAGTTTAGAATAAAAGGCAAGTGATAAATAATAGTAAAAGGTTACTATTGATAGAAAATTCTATCTGCTCTGATGAAGTAAGGGTTGCTTTATCAGTTAATAATAAGGTTGTAGAGTTTGAACAAGAATTTAAAGAGAAAAGGCAATTAAGAGGAAATATATACGTTGCTCATGTAAAGCGTATAAAGCCTTCTTTGCAGGCTGTGTTTATTGAATATGGGAAAAATAAGCAAGGGTTTTTATCTTTTTCCGAAATATCTCCAGATTATTTTAATATTTCAGAAAAGGAAAAGGAAGCTTTTTTTGAAAGTTGTTCAAATGATGATTACACAGAGGAAAATAGTAGTGTATCAACAAATGTTTCTTCAGATTCTGCAGCTAATAAAAATATTAATGAATCGAGTAGTGGTCTTGTAAGGGAAGTATCTTTATATAAGAGGTACAAGTTACAGGATGTTATTGCGGTTAATCAAAAAATATTAGTTCAACTGACTAAAGAGGAAAGAGGTAATAAGGGAGCTTCATTTACAACTTACATAACTTTAGTAGGTAGATATTGTATTTTCATGCCCAATTCCATGAGTAAAGGTGGAATATCTCGCAAAATTGAAGATGCTAATATCAGAAAGCAATTAAAGGACATACTTGATTCAATAGACTTGCCAAAAAAGTCAGGTTTAATAATAAGGACTGTTGGCTCAGGAAAAAGTAAAAAGGAAATTGAGCAGGATTATAATTATCTATTTTCACTGTGGCAGAATATTCAAAAAAATGCTTCCTCTACAAATGTTCCATCGTTGATTTATAATGAAGCAGACTTGATTATGAGATCTATTCGTGACTTTTGTAGCAATGATGTGGAAATTATAGTATCTGGAAAAGAAGCTTTTGAAGTAGTAAAACAATATACTGAAAATGCGTTAAAGGGTAGTAAGTTACGCTATAGGCTGTATAGAGGTTTTGTTCCGATATTTACTTACTACGGAATTGAGGATCAAGTTTCTGAGCTATATAGCAATAGAGTAAAATTACCATCTGGTGGGTCTTTAATAATAACTTTAACTGAAGCCTTTGTTTCAATAGATGTAAACTCGGGGAAAATGATGGAGGAAGATAGTATAGAAGAAACAGCTTATAGAACCAATATGGAAGCAGTACCTGAGATATCAAGACAAGTGAATCTAAGAGGCTTATCAGGGTTGATAGTAGTAGATTTTATTGGTATGTTAAAATATCAATATTGCAGAGCTGTTGAATTTGCCGTTAGACAGGCGTTTAAAGATGATAAAGCTAAAGTTCAGTTTAGCTATATAAATGACTTTGGTTTAATGGTATTTTCAAGGCAAAGGATTAAACCAAGCATACAAGAAATCAATACTATAGAATGTTTACACTGTAGGGGAGTTGGTAAAGTAAAATCAAATGAAGTAATTGTTGCATCAGTATTAAGAGAATTACAATATGTTGCTAGTAAAAATCGAAATGGATCGTTTGATTTATTGGCACATAGCTCAATTATTACACATCTTTTTAATAATAAGCGTAATACAGTTTCTACGATCGAAAAAGAATTCAATATTAAATTGAATGTTAATGCTGATAATAATTTAAGTGTAGATGCATTCATTTTAAAACGAGGAGATAATGTTAATTTAAATGATTGTAAGCCACTGCAAAATTCTGGTTACAAAACCGAGGGTAGCGATAATGAGAAGGTTGATTACTCAGGTGGATTGCAAAATAACTTTTGGTTAACTAGATGGCTTTCACGTCTTTTGAGCTCTAATAGCTAACTAGAAATCCTAAGTGGGACTTGTAATTGGCAAGTTCCATACTTATATATCCTTATGTTAAATAATATTTATAAGGGAGTATTCATTATGGGGAGAGCAATAGGTATAGATCTTGGAACAACAAATTCTTGTGTCGCGATAATGCAGGGTAAAGATACGAAGGTAATAGAAAATAAAGAAGGAGCAAGAACTACTCCATCCATAGTTGCGTTTACTTCATCGGGAGAGAGACTGATTGGCGCTCCTGCAAAAAGGCAAGCAACTACAAATGCAAGTAATACCTTTTTTGCTACTAAGAGATTAATAGGCCGTCAACATAGTGATCCTGAGATAAAAAATCTAAATGTTCCATAT
>CACRCM010000071.1:0-4426 GCA_902646575.1 uncultured Wolbachia sp. | reverse complement strand
TTAAATTTTAGGCTTTTATCTTTATATTTTGGGTCAATTATGTAATATTTACCACTCACTGCTTTAGTAAAGATTATTGATTTTCCAGTGTTATCTAATATAATAATTCTAGGATTAAATTTTCTTGACTCAGATAGTAAGAAATTAATTAATGAAGTTCTGCCCGAATTTGGAGCTCCAAGTATTATAGTGTGACCACTATTTTTCTTTCCATGGAAATTAAAAAAATAAGGGCTTCCTTTTTTTGAGAAAAAGATCGTTACTGCTTCTTTCCATCTTCCTCCTTTTAATGTACCTGATGTGAAGTCATGTAGCATAGCAAAGCTGCAAGCATATTTTGCTAGTATACTTTTTGGTTGCGTAATAAAAGTAAAATTGCACGGAAGTTGTGCCCAAAAATGATTTTCCATATGTAAATCAGTTCTGAACATCATCAAACCAATTGACGACATTACAGAGGATAAACTGCTAATGTTTTCAATTAATCTATTTCTATTGTCTGCAAAGATTGCAAAAATAATTTTTTGTTGACAAAAATTAATAGCAGAAGTTTGTCCAAGTTCTATTATTTCCTTTATTCCTGAACTTTGAAGTAGAGTATTGTCCTCACTGATTTGCAGCATATTAATTTGATTTTTAAATTCTTTAACTGCTTTATTGTTACTGGTAAATATTATTATTTCTGTAATAATAAACTCAGAGTCGAGCTGTAAACACCTGTCTATATTTTCTAATGGAATTTCCCGATATTCTTTTATGCAAAAGATAGAGCCAAACTTTTGTTGATTTTCAAATGTTGTTTGAAATGTATTAAAGCCAAAAGCTACCTTTAAATCTTTAATGTGTTGCGATAGATCTATTTCACGTATTGGATAATCTTTGTGTGTTAACGTAACGATGTAATGGAGAAATTCTGTCATTTCAGAATATACTCTACCCTCATTAAACCTAAGACCAAGCTTCTTGGCTCCGAAAGGTTTTAAATCACTTTGAATTAAGTCAGTTACCTTCTTTAATTCGTGATGATTTTCTCTTAATGACAGCTTATGCTCATTCTTTATTTTACTGAGAAAAAACGAACTATTAATATATTTACCAAAATTACTAAACACTAGTACAATATATAGCTCATTTATATAATGTAATTTGCTGTCAGTGAGTTTATTAAACCAAGTTGAATGTAACTTATCAGAAAAGTCTCCAGTTTTATTCCATTTTAAGCGGAATTTGTTACGCTTTCTAACAGTGTGAACCCAAACGGTAAAATATAAGCTATTAATATTTTTTAGTATACTTTTTCTAATTTCAGTTCTAAGGTCACTATAGTTCTCAGCAGAAAAATAGTCTTCTAACTTGATTATTTTTAACAATTCTCCCTGTTTTGTTAGTATGGTTTCTTCATTATAATGGCAGGAGTAAGGGATGAAATCTAAATCAATACTTTTTAATAATGCTAGATTTAGTTTATTTTTTCTCCCAAGCTTAGGATTAATTGTTAGTATTTTTGGTTGCATATAACATCATGTACATTTAATAAATAAAGGTAACTAAAATACTACAAGTGATACTTAATAATCTTTGTCTTTTTTGCTATCGGATTGTAAGCTTGTACCTTTTGAGAAGTTAAATTTCTCTTTCAGGTAATCCGTTGCTTTTTCTATGCTACCAAGCATCATAACCAACACGCCAACAAACATTATCATGAAAAAGATTAAGCCCCTGAACACTATTGCAAATATCACTGCAATTATACATAACCCTATAATTGTTGAAGGACTCATGTTCTCTACAATATCTTTAACTGAGAATGAAAAAATAAAGTTTTTTATTATTTCTTGTATATCCTTTAATTCAGTATTTACTGAACTTGCTTTGCTAGAGTATGATGCGAAACTGAAGCTCAGCAAGGCTATGAAAACTAAAACTCTATTCAATTGAATATGCATTAACTAAATACTTCTTAAACATCTTTTGATTATAGCAACTTCCACATCAACGAGCAAGAACTGTATTTACTTGTTTACTGTAAGTATAATGCATCTTTGATTTTTATCATTATTTATTGATGTGTTGATATTAGCATGAGGATTCACATTAATAGATATTAACTTGCTTGATAGAAAGCTTAAATGCAACCCGGCCGCTGTTTAGCAAACACTGCAGTCATAGAACAAATAACCCTGCTTTTATCAACTCCAATGTTATTTCTCTTGTAACAATGTGCTATTCCTACTGAAAGAATACAACTTCTGCAAGAATAATGTGAAGATTTTTATTATTCGGTTATTTTTCAGGTAATGTACTTTTACTATTGTTTTTGTCTGTATGAGGTTTTACTCAATGAAAGAGACATACTTTTTTATTCTTTTTTTCTTTAGATTGTGATGGATTACTATGATCGTCTGTAATTTCAGTGTCAAGCACTGGGATTTAAAAGAAGAAAAATATAGGTTCCGGCCTCACCACATTGTAATAATACCATTTATTGTAAGAACAAGTGTTTATGCATAAATTGCTTTAATATACGAGAAATTTACCAAATGAAAAAGGCAAAAGTAATTCTGTGATAGATAGTATCCTTTAATCTTGCAGATTGGCATTCTATGATGTTTTAAACTGTATGTGAACACATTTTGGCTTATATAGGTAAAAACTAGAAATTTTTGTAGAGACATAAGGTATACATAATGCAAAAAATTAAGCATTGAGTATAAAATGCTAACTATATAATGCTTTTGTTATTTTGATCCGTACAAATTAAAGATAACTAAATACCTTCATTCTTGTGATGAGAAAGCTGGTAGAATTTGTCAGGTATTTTTTAGTTCTATTTTTATGGCTAAAAAAATCTGAATCTATTGGTTAACTATTTGCTTTGCTGATTGTGGGGCTTTCTGCTTCCGCAGATTTGCTTTCAATATAACTATCTGCTTGTTGAATTAACATATTCACTACTTCTTTTACAGGCTTTTCTCTATCAACCATGCCAACACTTTGACCGGCCATTAAAGATCCCGTTTCAACATCTCCTTCAATCACTGCTCTTCTTAGAGCTCCAGCCCAGAATTTTTCTATCTCAAGTTGCCCATCCTCTTTTGAAATCTGTCCTTTTTGATATTTATCGATAATTTCTTTTTGATGTTTCATAAAATCGTCACTTGCTTTGTTGGCTATAGCTCTTACTGGAATTACAGGAAAATCGGCACTTATCTGTACAGAAGATACTGCATTACGTGCAGCTGATTTTATAAACACTTCCTTAAAATTTTTATGAGCAATTGATTCATTCGTGCAGACAAACAATGTACCTATTTGGCAACCACTTGCTCCTATTTCTAGGTAATTAACTATCATTTCTCCTCTCCCTATCCCACCTGCAACAAATACTGGTGTTTGCTTATTTTTAAAATGAGGCAATATTTCTTGTACGAGAACGGAAGTACTAACAGGACCTATATGCCCACCTGCTTCCATTCCTTCTATTATTAACGCATCTACTCCCATTTTTACTAACCTCTTTGCAAGGCTTAATGATGACGCAAAGCATATTACTTTTATGCCCACATTCTTGATTTTTTCTATACTAGACTTCATTGGCAATCCACCGGCAAGAACTATGTGACTTACTTTTGTTTCAATGCACATATCTATCAACTTACTCAAATTTGGATGCATAGTAATTAGATTTACACCAAATGGCTTGTTAGTTAGTTTTTGTGTCTCCATGATTTCTTTTTTCAGTAAATCAGGAGACATCGCACCGCATGCAATTACACCGAAACCACCGGCATTTGAGATTGCTGAAACCAGGCTTCTTTCTGAAACCCAGCTCATGGCACCACCCATTATTGCAAAATCACTACCAAGGAAATTCGCTCCTTTTTTCCAGAGGCTGCTTAACATAATAAGCTATATAATGCGTTTAAAAATATTTTGTTTGTCTACGAATGTGTGCTTTAAAGCACCAATTATATGTAATGTTATAAAGAATATCATAAGGTATGCAAATATTGAATGTAGCTTATTTGCTGTATTAGTTAGCTCTTTATTTTTGCTGATTAATAAAGGGATATGGAAAAAGTATTTGATCTCTATGCCAGAAGCAGAGGACATAACATAACCAGATAATGGCACAAGTACCATTAGAAAATATAAAACAAAATGTACCATTTTGCTTATATTGGCTTCAAATCGAGAAAGATTTGCTGAAAGCGGTGGAACATAACTAAAGGCGCGAAAGAACACTCGTATTACAACCAATCCAAGGACAGTAATCCCGCAAGCTTTATGAACAGTGTATATACTGGATTTAATTTCATTGTTAACTGGTAAGTTTTTCATATAGAACATAGGGCAAAGCATGCTGATAATGAAAGCAGCCATTAACCAATGGATAATCCTTAAACTTAAGCTATATTTATTATTT
>CACRCM010000070.1:0-4567 GCA_902646575.1 uncultured Wolbachia sp. | reverse complement strand
TAATATGGAATATAGTAACATTGAACCATGACCATTTGATAAAACAAAACGGTCTCTATTGAACCATTTAGAATCATCAGAGTTGTGATTGAAGTATTTAGTAAATAAGATAGTTGCAATATCTGCCATGCCAAGTGGCATACCTAAGTGCCCAGAGTTTGCTTTTTGTACTGCATCAATTGACAAAAAGCGGATGGCATTTGCCATAGATTTCAAAAGTAGATAATTCATATGTCGATAAGAGAACTTAAAAGTGAAGTGTAATATACTATGTCAGCAAAAACAAGTTGACACTTAATGCTAAAATCTTTAATAATCTAGAGTTATATTGTAAGAATTTGATATGACAACTATTGTTAGTAGAAAGTATAGAATCAGCCGTAGGCTTGGCATGAATTTATGGGGTAGGGTAAAAGACCAAGTAAACAAAAGGAAATATCCTCCAGGACAGCATGGTATTCTTGGGTTCAAAAGATTATCTGATTTTGGTAAGCAGTTTGCTGCACATAAGAAATTTAAGCATTATTATGCAATTTCAAGTAAACAACTCAGGCGTATATTTTTAGACGCTTATAACAGAAAAGGTTATACAGCTGACAATTTTATTGGTATTTTAGAATCAAGGTTAAGTGCTGTTTTATATCATTCTGGTCTTGTGCCAACAATTTACTCAGCAAAACAATTTATATCTCATAAGCATGTTATAGTTAATGATAGAGTGGTTAATATATCAAGTTATCGAGTAAAACCTGGTGATATAGTGAAAATAAGAGAAAGCGCAGTAAAAATCCCTGTAGTAATAGAGACTATAGAAAAACAAGAACGTAAAGCTCCGAGTTATTTAGAAATAAACAATAAAGAGCATTCAATAAAGTATTTAAGAGTACCTCAGTATTCTGAAGTTCCTTACTCAGCAGATATGGAAGTTAATTTAGTAGTAGAATTTTACTCTAGGTAAAATAAAAGGGCCTGTGTGGCGGAATTGGTAGACGCAGCGGACTTAAAATCCGTGGGTTTTACGGCCTTGGGAGTTCAAGTCTCCCCATGGGCACCAGTTTAGTTTATAAAAAGATACAAGAAATATGAAATGGCTCAATATAGAAAGTATTGTAGAAGCTTTAGAAAAAAAATTTCCAAACGAGGACATAATTAATATCAGATTTACTGATCTTAAGAAAAAAATCTTAGGTTTAGAAAAGTTTGATGATGATGAAAAGCGCTGTAATGAAAAAATACTTGAAGCTATTCAAGCAGCTTGGATTGAGGAGAGATCTTTTGACAAATAAAAATGGCAGCTACTATCAAATGATCTTGTTTACCATTTTAACATATAATCCATAGCTATACAAACATTGTGATTTGAACCTACACCAGGATATCGTGCAAGTAGCTAACACTAAAGCTAGTTTGCTGTGCAAGCTTGCTAAAAAAATTTCTCTTAGTATAAAAAGCTGCTTTTATATTTAGCAGGAGCTCAGTGTGCTTACTTATAAGTAAAATTCTTGGATTTTAGTATCAAGTGTTGAATAACAACGAGAGGAAAAAATTCACTCCATTAGTAATGATTAAACTAATTCTAATTAGAAGCAGAAAAGTTAATCAATTATGAAATGAGTGTGGCAGTATAGCATATAAAAGTTTAGTAAATGGAGTGATTGTAGTATGCCTGACAGGTTCTGTATCAGCATAGATTTTTCATAAAATATTATTTTTTACGGTATGAAAACAAGGAGTAAAGCTGGATTCCAGCACACCACTATAATGCAAGATTTTTGATCTATTGTAAGATGAAAGGATAATAAAAAATGATTTTATAGTGCAGAATATTTCGCTACTATATTTATATCTTTAGATTAAGGAATATCTTTTTAATATATTGATAACTAATTTATTTACTGGTTATTTTATAACAATTTTTTCAGTTCTACACAAACAATTTAAATAAAGTTAGTAGATGATGAAGGTGATTTAATAGAAAAGTTTAAATATATTGTACATGATACCTTAAATAAGTCATCCTATCACACTTAATTCTAAGGTAGTAGTTGTTCAACGAGGTTAATCTTATTAAACTTACCGTGATGGACTGGTTTTGTTATTGACTCAATTACTGAGGCTTGTGAATAATATTCATTACTACTATATTGTAACTATAGGAAGGAATTTAGTTCGTAGTAAAAAGATGCTTAGACAAAGTGGTCCAAAGAAATTAAGATCTATAGTAGAAAGTTATGCATTAAAATGCATGAAGGGTAAGATGAGCAAAAATGAAATATGTCTTATTTTAAACTGGAGGAACATAGTTGGAGCAGAAATAGCAGAATGTACAAAGCCAAGAAAGATTTCCTATGCACAAAATATAAATACAGGTGTGTTACATCTCACAGTAGCAAATGGTAGTAAGGCACTGGAAATTCAGCATATGATCTCTCTTATAATAGAGAGAATCACGATATTCTTTGGCTACAAAGCAGTATATAGTATAAAAATTAAGCAGGAGAGTGTTGATTATTTCAACATATAAGGTAACCTGGGTACATAGAATAACTTGGTATATCAAAATGAGTAGAGTTTGCGAGCTAACAAACAGAAGAAAGTCTTTTGGTAGTAAGGTATCACATTCAAACCGTAAAACAAAACGCACCTTTCTCTTAAATTTGCATAGTGTTACATTGATGAGCAACATCTTAAATAAGAAATTTAAGTTTCGTGTGGCAGCGAGAACTTTAAGGACTATAGATTATAAAGGCGACCTTGATGCTTTTTTGCTCAACACAAAGACAGTTAAGCTAAGTGAGAAAGCACAGAAAATAAAAAGAAGGTTAAAAAAAGTTTTAGCAAGGCAAGAGGTAGAATTAGCCATTTCAGATGCATAGTAAGCCTCCATGGCTCAGGACAAAGGCTCCAGCTAGTGAAATATTTAACGAAACCTTAAACACTATTAAACAGTATAATTTACATACAGTGTGCGAGAAAGCCGCTTGCCCAAATATTGGTGAATGCTGGAATAAACGTCACGCTGCTATGATGATTCTTGGTTCTGTTTGCACTCGTGCTTGTGCGTTTTGTAACGTTGCAACTGGTACCCCTGATAAATTAGACCCTCATGAGCCAAGAAATTTAGCAAGGGCAATAAAAAAATTAAACTTGAAATATGTTGTTATTACCTCCGTTGACCGTGATGATTTATTAGATGGTGGCGCAAGTCAATTTATAAAGTGTATAGAAGAAATTAGAAAGATTACTCCAGAAACAACAATAGAAATCTTAACTCCCGATTTTTTAAATAAAAAAGGTGCATTCGAAGCAATTGCTGTTGCATCACCTGATGTCTATAACCACAATATTGAAACAGTGCCAAGATTATATGCAAAGATAAGGCCAAGAGCACGTTATTTTCATTCATTGTATTTGTTGAAAATGGTAAAGCAGATTAATCCTAAACTTTTCATAAAATCAGGGCTCATGGTTGGTCTTGGAGAAACAAAAGAAGAGGTATTTCAGGTCATGGATGATTTACGAAATGCTGAAGTTGATTTTATAACAATAGGTCAATACCTGCAGCCAACTCCAAAACATGCAAAAGTTGATAGGTATATTACCCCAGAAGAATTTGAGCATTATAAATATATTGCTTATTCTAAAGGATTTCTAATGGTTGCATCAAGTCCATTAACCAGGTCATCATATCATGCTGAAGAAGGTTTTAGCAAGCTCAAAGCTTATTATTTTCCAACATAGAAAATACTTGACGAGCCTTAGTCACAACATATAATATTAATCTTGGATTTTATGTGGTTTCCAGAAGTTTGGTAGTAGTATTATACATATAAAGTTTAAGTTGCGTGCGTTAGGATAAATTTTTACCTAGTGAGCTGCTTTCAGTTTAAAATTGAGGAAGGAGTTACTATATATACTAGTAAATATGGGTTAAACTTATATTATGGATTTAAATAAATTTACCGAAAAAGCAAAGAGCTTAATCCAAAGTGCTCAAATGAAAGCGCTGGGAGCCGGGCATCAAGTTTTTATGCCTGAGCATCTACTAAAAGCAATGCTTGAAGATGAATCAGATTCAGTTCAGGATTTAATAGTAGCTTGTGGTGGCGATGTACAGAGTATTTCTGATGCTGTAAATAGTGCGCTAAAAAAGTTTCCAGTAGTTGAAGGTCCAGGAAGCAGTGGCCTTCAACTTTCAAGAGAAATGGCAAGAGTTTTTGAGGATTCAGTAAGTATTGCTAGGAGGAATAAAGATACATTTGTTACTGTTGAGCAATTACTGCAGAGTTTAGCTGCACAGAGAAGTGATACTGTGGGTAAAATTCTAACAGAAAACGGTGTTACACAGCAGAAATTGAACTCAGTTATTACAGAAACAAGAAGAGATAACAGCACGGGCACGCCAAGAATAAGAGGAAAGTTGACTGTAGCAAAGAAATATACAAAGGATGTTACAGAGCTTGCTATGCAAGGCAAGCTTGATCCTGTAATTGGTCGTGATGATGAGATCAGAAGAACTATACAGGTATCGCTTAGGCGAACAAAGAATAATCCAGTGCTAATAGGT
>CACRCM010000069.1:0-4800 GCA_902646575.1 uncultured Wolbachia sp. | reverse complement strand
TGTTTTAACAATTAAAATTATGTTAAAGGTTATGCTTTCTTATTCTCAGCTTTTTAGAATATCTCTAACGTGCATGTTTTATAATAACTACTTAGTTGCCAGTTCACATATCTATTGTATTTTATATCAATTATAATCTAACTTATCTGTTAGGTATGCATCTTGCTTGGGGATTAGGGTAACCGGTAAAATTATTGATAGTTGAACCTTTTGCTTGCTATTCATTGTGGCTTTTATTTTTTTTTTTTGAATTAGCTGTTACTCCTCAATGGTTTCCGTTGCGTTTTGCACTATATTTTTTTGTAGAGGTAGCAGTATGTGCTTGTTTGCGTATCAGCATTACTTATGCAATTTCAGATAAATATGTAAAATATAAAAACATAATATTATAGCTTTTATAATTTTAGTTTCCGTAATATTTAATCCTTTTTGTAACATTGAAAGCAATTCATCTGAAATTTTATTAGTATTTTCGTGTAAAAATTCTTTGTCATTTTTACTGTCATATGGGTAATTGCTTACTAGTTCTCTTGTTATTGAGTTGCTTTGCACAAAAACTAACTTGCAATAGTTACTAGCATTATAATATGTCTTTGGAGGACTGCTTACTCTTCAGATAATTACTACTGAAATTTCTATTGGATTCTCATTTTGAGTCATTCATCTTAATTTTTCTACGTTAATGCTTAAAAATTTTAAAATAACATGTTTGTTTGTAAATGAAACTGTAATAAATATTCTAGATTTAGAATAAGCTTCAATATAATGTCCAAGAGATTTTGTCACTCTTGCTTTGTTAGGATTATTAACAAAAACCTTTAAAAAAGAACAAGTACTGAAACAAGAACAACTTCAAGCGCAACTATACTATCATAGGTCAAAAGTACCAATAAGATTAACTTAATACTATTAAGTACGAAAAAAAATGGAATTGACTTAAATTTTCATCATTTATCGTTTCTTGTTCACGTACCTTTTAGACTTTTTTTTCACTGAAATTCTCTTTGTTAATCGTTTTGTCTATCTTATTTACGAATAGTTTAAACTCCTTTAATTCATGATCAATTAACTTTACTTTGCTTTTATGTGCTATTGTAAGTGGATCAATATATTTACCGTTGTATATAACCTCGTAATGTAAATGAGGCCCTGTTGCAACACCAGTGCTACCAACATAAGCGATGACCTGCCCTTGCTTTACTTTAGAGCCTAATTTTATATCACAGCTAAATTTACTTATGTGAGCATAGCAGGTTGAATACCCATTTTTATGTTTTATTTTGATATATTTACCATATCCTCCATTATTTCCTATATATTCTATTACACCTTCTGCAGTGGCATGTATGTGAGCACCAAATTTAGTTGCATAATCTACTCCTTTGTGAAAGACAACTTTACCGTGAATAGGGTGTTTTCTATTACCAAACTTTGAGGATACGTGAAAATCTCCGTTTAAAGGGCTTACGAAAATTTTGCCATCTCTTAAGCTTATTCCATCTTTATTAAAATACCTTTTTTTACCGTTTTGTGATTTATAATGATACAAGCAAGTAGCTTTTTTGTTTGTTGTCAGTGAAGTGTATAAAATCTTTTCTTCGATCTTTTGGTCATTAAACGATCTCTCAAAGAGAACCTTCAAATTGCTTTCTGGTACAATATCTTTTTCAAAGTTTGTACCGAAATTTTCATATATGTCGATTAACTCCATTACTGTATTTGGCGCTAACCCTTGTTCGACTCCAGTGGTAAAAAAGGAAGATTTTATGTTACTGGATATTAATAAGATCTCTCTATTGTTACCTGGTGTGTTATAGGCATGTAAATTGAACATTGGTAAAGTGTAAAGCAATATAAGTATTATTAGCCTCATAGTTTAAATAGAATCAGCAAAAGTAAAATTACCCTCAACGTACTGTATATCATCATTATCTTCTAGCTCTTCAACTAACGTAGATAGTTTCTTAATTAATTCTTTATCACTAATTTCTATTAGGTCCTTTGGTTGCCATGAAAGGCGAACAAGCTCTGGCTTCCCAAATTTTGCATAAAAAGCATCGCGTACTTTATTAAAATCTTTTACTTTACAGGTTATGATGTATAATCCCTCTTTATTATTTTCTTTAACATCCAATACTTCTAATTTGATTCCATGAGTAAATAGACTTTCGAAATTTACATTCTCTGCTTTATAGATGATTAACCCTACGTGGTCGAAAAGGTAACTAACATTCCCTATTTCTCCCAAACTTCCACCTTTGCGAGAGAAAATATGACGCACCTCAGAGATAGTTCGATTGCGGTTATTCGTTAAAGCATGAACAATGAGTGCAGTACCAGAGGGTCCATAGCCTTCATATTGTATTTCTTCATAATTTCCTCCTATAACACTACTAGTTGCGTTTCTTATTGCTGTTTCTATTTTGTCTTTTGGTAGATTCTCTTTGCGTGCAGTAGATACAGCAGAGCGAAGGCGTGGATTAAGTTCAGGATCAGGTAGCCCTTGCTTTGCAATAGCCATTATTTCTCTAATGAGCTTTGTGAATTTTTGAGAGCGTTTTGCATCTTGAGCGCCTTTCCGATGCTTTATGTTTGAAAATTGTGAGTGACCAGCCACATTTGAATAATTAAAGATTTGATTATATACTAAAGTATAGAAAAAACTAAAGCAAATTTTTAAACTTGCTATTATTATTTTATGTGAACTTCGTTTTCACTTTCTAGGGTTTTCTGCTAACAGGTTTTCATATTGCTGAACTTCCAGGTCAAGACCAAGAGCTAAATGGGCTGTTATTAAATAGCTAATAGATTTTGGAGAATAGCTAGAATCCTTATTGCTTATTACATTTTGAAAACGTTTAATCGCTGCTAAATATTCACCACGTCTTAAATAGAACCTACCAATAGAATATTCTTTTGCTAATATGTGCTCTGTGACTAGTTTTGCTTTTCTTTTTATCTTTTCTGTGTATATACTGTTTGGAAAGAGGTTAATGTACTCGGTAGCTAGGTCTAAAGTTTTGTATGCAGTTTGTTGTTCAAGTTGCACTTTATGAATTTGCATATAATAAGATAATATCCTTAAGTAATATACATACGGTAAATCTTCACCATTTGGGTAAGTCTGTATATAACCATCTATATTACTTGCGGCACTGGCATAATCACCCATGTTATAGTGAGAAACACTAGATAATAACCTGGCTTTCATTGCCCCATAAGAAAGGGGGTATAAGTCTTCAATTTTTTGAAATGCCCTAATAGCCTGTTTGTATTTTTTCTGGTCGAAAAGTTTAACTGCCTCATTATATAGCTCAGCTTCGGTTCTTTCATAATCATTCGCATAAGATTGCATGAAGGAGCAAATCAAAAAAATAAAACACGTGATTAAAGTCTTACACATAAGATTTTTTTTAATCAAAACACAGTATAGACTAAATACCAGTTAAATAAATAGATTTTTGAGAATCTCAAAAATCATTAAGTAGCAGAAAAATTATATAATTAGTTCTTGTGCACCTGTCACCTTTTAAATTTAAGACAGTGCTGTTTGCTCTTTAAAGAACTTTTTCCTTTTACTTTTGGATTCTTTATGACCATAAAAAACGTAATACCTACAAAACCTAAAGTAGATCCAACGACATATGGCTTAATGGAGGTGTAATGCTATTAACATTGGCCTTCTTATTAAGAAGACAGAAGCATCAGTAAGCGCTAATCTGACAGTAGATATTATTGCTAGTTTTCACTCTGGACTTCTTATTAAAATCATGCTTTCCTGTTTCCTTTTTCTTATTTTTTTTCACACTCATTACATTAACGTAAGAATAAAGAAATGTAAAAAAAAAAGATTGTATTAGCAAGAAGTAAAATTATGTCCTTTGTTGTTTCAAATAAAGGTACTTCACTCGTTGTCATACCTATAATAATTAGTGCAGTTGTTATGGCTTCAATGTAGATTAAATACTCCCTTATATTAGGGTACTATGCTCTTTTCTTTTTACTTCTTCTCCCATTTTCAATATTTCTAACCCTTATTCTTTTTTGCTATCTTTCTATTATTATAAATTAAGTTTAGTATATAAATAAGATATAAGACTGCGAAAGGCTAACATAATGTAGCTTGTGTACTGTCTATATATACCATCAAGCAATACCTGACTGCTACATATTAGCCATCAAAAATACAAATAGAACCATTATGACTAACGATATGTATTGTTGTTTATATAGCTTTCTTTTTTTTAATGTTAATAGTTCTTATTCAAGCTTCTTCTTTCAGTGTTAATAACTTCTTGCTTAAATCTTTTTTTTGAATTTCTTCATCAACTGTTAGCTAAAAGCCCCGAAAAAAATCTTCAGTAGAAAATTTAGCACTAAAGCTACTAGTTATACTAAAATCCTATTAGCTTATATACTAATACACCATACAAGATTTCGATTACTTAATTAAGTTTATTGAAGTCTTAATTATTTATGTATTAATTGTTTCTTGAAAAATTCAGCTAGTTTGTTTAATACCAGTTAAAACATAGTTGTAACCTGACCATACGGTTATGATAGCTGCAATCCATAGACAAGTTGTACCTATACGTTGTGCTATCTCATAATTGTTTACTATTAGCGCTATAACAGCAACCATCTGTAAAAATGTTTTGATTTTCCCAACTTTGCTTACAGGTAAGCTAGTATTTGTAGCCATTAAAAACTCTCGTAAACCAGAGACTAATATCTCTCTACAAACGATTATAACTGATGGTATTACTGTAAAATCATTTATTTTATGCTTATAAACTAGCA
>CACRCM010000068.1:0-4966 GCA_902646575.1 uncultured Wolbachia sp. | reverse complement strand
TCTATTAACAATATAAATTGTTCTCATTTATCAAGTTAAACAACTTTTTACTGATAAGAAAATATATTTTGAGATATTGATTTTTTGTAAACTTCCATGTGCCAGATGGTTTACCTTTTTTGATTTATAACTCCTAATTAAAAAAATAAATACCATAATTTTAATTCTACTATAAAACTTAAAAGTACCTCAAAAATCTATCAACTGTGTAAGCCTTGACAACTATCTCATCTAGGAAAGAATATATCTTTGCCATCTTTATTATTAGATTTCGTTACCATTTATAAGAAGCTAAAACTCTAATTATTTAGCAGATAGTATTATATTATACGCTTCAACGCCTAATACTTCCACTTCTATTTCTTCTGACATAGAAAACTTTTTATTTTCTGGTAGATGCTCTTGATCTATTAAGAGAGTCACATCATTCTCAACTTTAACAACTAGCCCGCTATCTTCCCTCTTACTTACAATAGCCCGCATTTTGCCACCTACTTTTACTTTTTTTATTAGTTCTATGAGAGGATCATGCTCTATTTGCTTTATACCAAGGTAAATTCTTGCTCGATTTACATTAGCCCTTATTACTTTTGCTTCTATTATATCACCAACACTATACTTTTTTATTTGATCTAAACCATTCTTAGACCAACTTATATCTTGTGCATAAATTGTCCCTTCGACATTCTCATCTATTTCATAATCATCAAAAGCAATAGATATATATAAGCCAGTATTATTCTTAATCTTACCAGAAACAATAGAGCCAAGAGGATATTTATCAATAAATACTTGCCAAGGGTTACTTACACACCTCTTAATACTCAAACTCATTCTATTTTTAACAGTATCAATACTGAGAATCTTAACAAATACTTCCTGTCCTCTGGTTACAAGATTACTAACTGGCAAATTATTCTTAACCCAAGTTATTTCTGACGAGTGTACCAAACCTTCAATTCCAGGCTTAAGTTCAACAAATATTCCATAATCTTCTATACTTGTTATATGACCTTTATACACACTACCAACTGGATATCTTAACTCTATATCATGCCAAGGGTTATCCTCTAACTGCTTTATACCTAGAGAAACTTTTGCATTTTCTTTATCTATTTTTATAACTTTGACTTTTATAGTCTGACCACAGGTAAAAACTGCAGATGGATGGCTCACTCTGCTCCAAGAAATATCTGTAATATGTAATAACCCATCCACAACCCCAACTACGTCTGACTCATGAATACCAACAAATACACCATAATGAGTAATGCTTTTTATTTTTCCCTCTATTATATCACCTTCGTTTAAGGATTCTAAAAATTTAATTTTTTCACCAGCATGCAATTTTTCTAATACCAGCTTTCTTGATACTACAATATTACCCTGTTTCTTATCCACTTTAAGCACGATAAATTTTTGTTCAGTGTCAATAAGATGCTTAGCATCTCTCGCTTGCTTTAAGTCCACATGGCTCAGCGGTAAAAAAGCACTTATTCCATCGCCAAGATCAACAATAAAGCCGCATTTAATTGAACGTTTAATAATTCCACTTACCTCAGTTTGTGTAGCTGCATCTTTTTCCAATTTATGCCATTTTTCATCTCTAATTGCTTTCTCACGACTAAGAGCTACGTTACCATGATAATCTTCGATTCTTTCTATATACACCCTAATTTTAGAACCAACACCAACCTCATCTCTACAACCGAGTTCTTTAATTGAAATTCTCCCATCAGACTTTAAGCCAACGTCAACTACAATGTCGTTAGGATTTATTTGTGTAATTACACCTTCTACTACATCTCCTTCTTTAACTTTCTTGACAAAAAAATCTTCAAATAAAATGTTACCTTGGTCTTCAAACTGACTTTGACACACCTCTTCTACGAACCTGTTTGACGATAGTTTTTTAATACTAGTTGATAGATTTACAGCTAGATCATTATTATTCATCTTTTCCAGTTAAATTCAATTAGAAATAATATACTATATAATATTAATAGTTAGTTACAAGCAGTTTTTTATTAACTCATTAATGTATTGTAAAGGATTACCTGAGCTACACAAGGCACAACTAGTCAAATAAGATAATATAGTAGCTTGCAGTACACCCAAATAATATTCTGATGGAGGCAAGCGGGATTGAACCGCTGACCTTCTGCGTGCAAAACAGATGCTCTACCAGCTGAGCTATGCCCCCTAGTTGTCTATGAGAATAAACTAACCTATGCTCTAGAGTACAAGAAGTACTAAGCTATTGTCAAGAAGCTATATTATAGTACATATATTATGTATGAAAATTTTAGTTTGATTAAAATAGACAAAAGATGTATTGATGTTTGGTATAGCTAAAAAATGAAGCGATCCCGTAGCTCAGCAGGTAGAGCAACTGACTTTTAATCAGTAGGTCGCGCGTTCAATCCGCGCCGGGATCATCAGATATATCTTATAGGCTTCCTTCTATGAAAGTTCTAGTATAACAGCATATATAAGTTACCTATAATCATTAGCTTTGCTTTTAATTATTTATCTTAAAATTCTCACTTTCTTCTTAAGAATCTGTTAATTTTGAGTATTTTTCTCAAAAAGGTGAATACTTTTAAAAAAGTAAATAAGTCGACAAAATGAATTTTTGTAGCGCCAAAGAGGACCTATTTCTTGCATGATATAATTGACTTAACTAAAGTTAGTAACGCAACGATATGTTATCTTTTTATGGAACTAATATTTTTGTTATACTATAACAAAAATCATCGAATATAAACAGTTGTCAGAAACTTTACATACAACAAGCACTAAAAATTATCTAAACAAAAGCAACATGATTAAAAAATTAGAAATTAAAAATAAAATGCTAAAGCATATATGAGAAGTTAGAGAAGAACAAATTTGATAGTCAATATATATGGTTTTCCGATATATCTAATTTAACAGATGATCAAAAAGAGTTGAATAAAGAATTACTAGAAATTTTTAGAAATTCAAATATCTTGCCTACAGAGATCATGAAGGCCACATTTTAAAAACTGAATAATTCTTTATGCGAGAACAAAAATAACTAAGATCTGGAAAATCCTTAAATTTCAAAGAGAAGAATCTAAATTAATAATACTATATGTAATACCAAGTATAGATTAGTTTATGAAGTAAGAGAATGTATAAGTTCACCTATGAAACATGTGCTGATCCTAACATAGAGGAAGGGATTGATACAAAAAAAACCTTTACGTCATGCTGCTCGTTTCGGTTGTGATAATATTATAGATTACTCTTCTAAGTAAAGAGTTTCTAATACATCTGATAGAAACAGGAAAATTCACTAGATGTTGTAGATTCACCAACCGTAGCTACTATACGTTAAAATGCACTTTTCAACTAAGGAACAAGAGAATTTAATGGAAGAATTATGTAATACATTAATAGATTCTAATAAATTAAAAGAGCTGTTGAACAAACATAAGAACAATCATGATCCTAAAAAAGGGTTTAGCTCTTTATAAGCATAAAGAAAAATCAAAGGTTCGTCAACACTCTATGGAAGTTTTGTTCAATAATCGAACCATTTGCAAAACAACAGAGAGCTTATTATTAGATGTTGGATCAACATAATATAAAAGGATTGGATAAAAGAGAGTATTCACCAAATTTGAAGTTCTGTAGACTAATTTAGTACTAAACCAAGAGAAAATACTGAAGAGAAGTACTTAGATAAAATGAATAAAATTAAAATATAAATAAAATTAGAATAGATTATAACTAAAATTATAGAATATAGAACAAGATTTAATTTTTCTAACTTAAGACAACCTATATGGAGCAGTATATAAAAGCAGATATGGCTTCATGGATTATATAGTAAAAAAACAAAAAAAATTAGCAAATTCAAATCAGAAAATCCTAAAATTATTAGTAAAATAATATATAAATTAGTATTAAGAGGAGTAATCTTTTATGGATTAAATAGTATAAATGTAATCAATAAACTAGAATTAAAGTTTAAGGGTAACAAAGACAATATGAAGAAAGTTTATTCAAGAGTATATAAACTACATTAAAGAGTTTGCAAAAGCTATAAAAAATGTAGTTACCGTAGGAATAAAAAATGCAGAATATGATATTTTACTATCTATTCAGAAATACTCATGAGGTAGTATAACACATGTTATAAAGATTACTAATGGAGTAAAAGAGATTTAAGATCAACTCAAGAAAAAACATAACCATAGTAGAAGCATAATAAAGATAGACAAGAATAAAATGAAAATTACAATAGCAGTGGAATAAGACACTATACTGACCTTATACAAATAGTAGTGATATAGCATTCACTCCTCTTCCACTCTAATTTAAGAAATGAAAGAAAAAATTATATCCCAGCAGATTAAATAAAGACCAAATAATAGTAGAAGTAAAAAATCAAGAAAAGTTAAAAAATTAGAAGATACGAAAAATTACACTAACCTTCTGAAAAATTATCCTACCTAAACATGCCTCAAAAAAGTCAAAGCAATAGTGAAAGTTTAAATTTTACTAATATAATGAGCCTTGTGTAAAGCAATACATCCGCTACAGAAAAGGTAAGCCAGTAGGTGAGGCTAGAGTACTGTTAAGGTAAACCCAAAGTTACCCAAAGTAAAGCTTTTAATAAGATTTTAAAGACATAACATTATATTCCATTTAAAGCAAAAACATACACCTAATGTTCTATCAAGCAGCCTTCTTAATTATTTGAAAACTTTTATTTGTAAGTGTGCTAACACAATTTTTTTGCGCCATAGTAAAAATATTACTTGATTTCAGGTTTTTTAAGGTGTTGTACTAAGTAGTAGCGCAACAAAGTCTAATAATATATTAGCTACATCAGTAGGCAAAGTATCAAAACGTTAGAAAATATAAGAGCTATATTATCAACATAGCTAAAATTAGTAAATACAATAATAACATCAAAAAAGTAAGTAGAAGT
>CACRCM010000067.1:0-5370 GCA_902646575.1 uncultured Wolbachia sp. | reverse complement strand
TACGATCAGGGTTTAAAAATCTTTCAAAGATCAGACCAAATTTTGTTGGATCGAGGTCTGTGATCTGCAACGCCCAAGCAACAATTGATCCAGCACCAGACCCTCTTCCTGGACCAACTGGGATGCCATTTGCTTTGCTCCAACGAATAAAATCAGAAACTATGAGAAAATATCCAGAATAATTCATTGAGGTTATCACGCTCAGTTCGTAGTTCAGACGATCATAGTACTGCTCAAGGTCTATGTCTATTTCATTTGCAATACGTAACTCTAAACCTGTAATTGCTTGTTCTCTCAGTTCTTCATTTTCAGTTTTATTCTCTCGACAAGGAAATTTAGGCAAAACAGGCTGCCTACTTCTTGGCATGTAAGAGCATCGCCTAGCTATCACTAAAGTGTTATGAATTGCTTCAGGAATATCACTAAATAACTCCTTCATTTCCATCACAGACTTAAAATAATGCTCAGTGGTTGGTTTTTCCCTATTCTTTTCGAAAGAATAACTCACCTCTGATATGCACGTTAATATATCATAAGCTTCATAGTCAGATTTATTTAAAAAAAATACGTCGTTAGTTGCAACAAGTGGTACATTGTGCTGATAAGCAAAGTCTATTAAGACTTCTTCAAGTTCTAATTTTTCATTAAGCCCATGACGCTGCAATTCAACATATAAATGACCATTGAATGCTGAGAACAGCCTTTTTACTGTTTCCCTATCCTGCTTCAATAATAATTGAGCTAATATTCCATCAGATCCACCGGTTAAAGCAATCAGACCTGAACTTAAACTTAATAGCTCAGTAAAATCAGCATAAGGAATATCGTTGCTGTTTTTGCGCTTTCTAAAAGACTCACTTACTAAAGTGACCAAATTGGTATATCCTTGCTCATTTTTTGCAAGTAATAATATGGGTAAATTTTGTTCTGAGTGTCGAACTATAATATTGCATCCTATTATTAGCTGTATACCCATACTTGCTGCATATTCTGCAAACTCAAGTGAGCCAAATAAGTTACCTGAATCAGTAACTGCAACTGCTGGCATTCTATATTGCAAACAAAGGCCGATCAGTTCCTCAATTTTAACTGAACTCTCAAGCAATGAATAAACACTGTGAACACGCAAGTGTATGAACATAAAAAACTTCAAATCAGCAATAAAAGAATACCATTAATTCACTTACAAGGATATAATTTCATGAAAACAAAAGCTTACTCAAAGTAACAACAAAAATTCCTTAATAACCCTTAGCTAGTTCCTTTATTATAAAATTAAAGGTGTTTAATTTTCAGTTTATGTAAATTAAATGTGAAAGTACTATGCAGTTTATGTTTTAATATTTAACTTTTTGTACTGTGTGTATCTTATATTTTTACACCTTTTCTAAGGTTTTACCTATATGTAGGCTAAAACATATGCTTATAAGGCACTTAGGGTAGTATAGAATACAAGTTTATAAAATAAGAGAGCAAGTGACTAATTATTACAGTGTTTTTTTTGCCTTTTTTCTTTATTTAACAAACTGTTTTAAGCACTTATAGCTTTAAAAGCCAAGAAACGTTATTTCAGTACTGAAGTATTAGGATTCGGGAGTTTCTTAAGTTAGTGAACATAAAAGTAACTGCTTTATGCAAAAAGTAACATTTTTATGAAAAATTGAAGTCAGTATCAAGTACTTAAACAACACTTTTCTAGGCTTATCTATTTCATTGTACGCGGCTTCAGCTCATTAACATGTAAACTCTTCAGTCCTACCTTGTAGTTAGGGTAAATTAGAGAGATACTAAAATCTTTTTTAATTTTAATATTACTCACTTTTTTTGATCCTAAGTAGAAACTTTGTGCATAATCTGGCAAAGAAGAAATTTCTATCAGCTCTGGAACTCTAATATTTAGAAGTTTAGCTGCATATGTTACCACTTCAGATTGTGTAGCAGGTAAATTGTCTGCACAGTTATATATTTCTCCAGGTTTTATATTTAGCATAGAAGAGAATAGAATATTCGATATATCTTCAACGTGAATACGAGAAAAAAGATGTCCTTCTTTTTGCACATTTCTTGCTTTATTAAGTCGTAAGTCGACTAATACGTTTCTGTCAGGACCGTATATTCCAGCTAAACGAAAAACATGTATAGGTAACTTGCTATTTAGCCATTTCTTTTCGGATTTAAGGCGGCTTTTCCCTCTGCTTTCTACAGGTTTTGTTTCAGATTCTTCTGTAACCCAATTACCAGTGTGATCACCATAGACGCTAGTTGTGGACAAATATCCAAGCCATTTAATATTTTGCAAGTAATGATCATATCTCTCTAGCACATCATCACCATCCGGTGGAATGGAAACTAAGACATGTGTTACGTCTTGAAATGTATCTTTGCTTACTTTTTTGTAATTAAAAAGATTAATGCTTTGTATATCTTGACTTCTCGAAGTACCGCTGATTTTCCAATCTAAACTCAGTAAAATTTTTGATAAAAATTTAGCTACATACCCATAACCAAAGCAAAATAAATGCATAGAGACTAATTTTTAAAATTTTTCTTAATAAACTCTACACCTAATTTTATTCCATCTTCATTGATAATATGTCCTAATGCATGAATCGGGTACCCCTCAACATTTATTCCATTTTTCTTTAGAGCTTTAACCGTTAAGTCAAGAGAAGAAAAAGGTACTATATTATCAGCATCTCCATGAATAACACACATATTAGGTTTTGACTTGATATTTGGTGCAACTTTTGAAGGTGAAAGAAATCTACCAGAATATACAACAACCGATGCACAAGATTGAGTACGGGTAAGAGCTATATGTATCGCAAGCATCGCCCCTTGAGAAAATCCGACTAAAGAAAGCTGTGTATCTTTTAGGCCAAACTTTTTCAATTTCGTATCAATAAAATGATTTACTATTAACGTGGCATTTTTTACTCCATTGTACAACGCTTCTTCACTGCGATTTTCTAGACTAAACCACTGATAGCCGTCACCTATTTCTCTTTCAAACGGAGCATTTGGTACTATAAAACACGAGTCAGGCAAAGACTTGCTCATAACTTTAGCAAGATGAACGAAGTTATCACCACTTGACCCCCAGCCATGTAAACAAACAATCAAATTTTTCTTGTTTCCACTTGCACAAATTTCTGGACCTTTAAGTTCAATCATTTCTTTTCTTTTTGTATTTATATTTTTATCTAGCATTAATTTGTGATTTTGTAAAAGCTATATTCAATGTTCTCATTATTAATGAGAAAAGAAAATTATGTTTGTGTAACGGGTTATTTAGGTATATATTATAAACCTATTTAATAAAAATTATGAATATTGAAGATAAAGCAGTTTTTAAAATTTACAAACCAACAAAAACTGCAACCCAATCTGGTTTGGGTAACACACGTTTCTGGTATCTAAAAATTAAGCCAGATTCCTATTACATTGAACCTCTGATGGGGTGGGTCGGTTCAAAAAATCCAAGAAACCAAATCATATTAAAGTTTAATTCCCTTGAACGAGCAATATCATATGCAAAAAAACGCAACGTTAAATTCATAATTGAAATGCCAAAAAGTATTAAGCGGTTACCAAAATCTTACGCAAGTAATTTTACATCAAGGTAAGTTTTATTGTAGTTTAAATCTTATGGATGCTTTTATATACATAAATGTGTATCACCACAGTGTCAGTTACTTGAATGATAGAAAGAACTTAATACGAGTAATATCTTCTATTCTAATTATAGAGTATATTACTTTTAGTAATAAATTAACTAATACCAATTATAATACTGATACCTGTAAATTTATTGCGCGATTTTTGTAAATGAAAATGAACTCTTCTAAAGATATTTCTAGGGAAAATTACTTAATTTTAAAAACAACCTTAGAAATATATACAAAGGGTACTAAGAGCAGTAATGTAGTATGTCATCACCCTTTTATATTTTTATATTGAAATATAATGACTCCATTGATAAACCATACAAAATTACCAAAGTTGCTTTTATATCGTTGTATGATAGAAGTAAATAAAATACTGACTCTTAGTGAAATCCTGTAACAGCACTAAACCATTTTTGCCACCTTCATTATTACCGTACATTGAAAAAAGGAAAGAAGATTTAAAGTTTGAAGTTTACAATTGTAAATGGTGAAAAAAATTGAGTAAGTATGACATGGATTATATTTTATACAGAAGTTTCTTCGAGGAAGCGAAAGCAGATCATGTAAGTAATATAACTCCTTTATATATTTCAATGGTGAATCAGTAAATATAGAACTTCAACATATACTATATCAGGAAACTTCCGGTAGGGTGTTGAATAAAGCATATTGAAAGCATTTTCTCAGTAAAACACCTAAGAACTTATTAGTTCTATAGCACAAAATAAGAATGGTAAATACTATTTTTTGAACAGAAAAAAAATATTATTGATTCACGAGATAATGAAGTGTTACAAAAAGCATAATACCTTATACATTATAGAAGAAGCAGAAAAACAATAGTAAATGATATACATATACTATCTAATATACTAGATGGTATATTATCATCAAGTGAGTGTATTTATTAAACTTCTTACAAAAGGTCCCATAGGTAAACAACTAAAAACTCTTACTAACACTAGTATACTAATGACAAACAATTATAAACTCTATAAAAAAGTACTTAACCGACGACCAGTTCAAGGCTTAATAGGTTATTGTTAATCACTGACTACAAATCTAGTTTAGAAATTAAACGAAACGAAACTGAAAATTATTTCTCTATATTTAAATAAAGATTGACTCTTATCTTTTATTAAAGGATTGAAACCAAATCAGATAAAAAACACCTGATCTAACTTAAAAGCAAACCAGTCCAGAGTACTTATTAAAAATATAGATTATCATTAACTTGTAGAACTAGCAAAAGATTTAGCTGAAAATATTTAACCATGCTTCCTGAAGAACTGAGTAATTACTAAATTTAAGTTCTAGTAAGCATCTTAGAGAAAGATAAATTAAGAAACTTAATTGATAAGCTAGATCACCATAAACTCGAAATAGTAGCTCAAAATCTCACTGATCCTAGAAAAGTTAAAATTATAATTAATTCCATAATTGATGAAAAAACCTAAATTTTCATTCAGAACGTACATAATAAGCAATTAGCAGAACTTCTAAATAATCTCGATGTGAAAGAGCTTAAAGACATCTATTAACAAGCTATCTTACGAGAAGAATGTTACTCCGTGATTTGGTATAACCTTAGCAACTAAGATCAATCCAAAGCTATTATTGAAACATTGAAAGAGAAATTTAAGAAGACGAAGTGAGAAGTTGAAGGAGATTACTTTTAGTAAAGTTGACTAAATGCACTTTG
>CACRCM010000066.1:0-5399 GCA_902646575.1 uncultured Wolbachia sp. | reverse complement strand
TTTTTTTTTTGTGCGAAAGGTGCAATTTCCAATTCATAACCTTTAAATTATCAACATCAACGGAATATAAGGTACCGTGCTTGTCTACTAAAATAACACTATTTTCTACAAGAACTGGAGCTACATATCCTTGAGATAATTTTTTATCCACTATGTTTATCCGCTCACTTGCTATTGTACAACTACTACACAACAACACTATCATAACAATCATTACTTTCATTGCTTGTTAAATACAAGACTTACTAATAATATACATATCAGAAATCTCAACCACAATGAAAATATTTTTATTGTATGTTGTAGGCATTGATTTGTAAAAGAAATATTATATTATTATATAAAAACACTTCTAACATGCCAGAATAATAACTGATTAAAAGTCACTGATAAACTCAGTCACTTTAACTTACGTTATTTTTAAAAAAGCTAAAAAATAAAAATAATGTTTTACTTTAATGGTAAAAATATCCATTAGATCTCTTGTAACTAACCTTTAATTCAAGTATCAAGAAGCTTACTAAGTGAAAAAAAGTAAAAGAAACCCTAGTCAGTATCTTATTTTCAGTATTGGCGTCCTTTTAAGTCTTAAACGCTATAATTTAGCTACTTTTAAACTATACAATAAGGGGTCCACCTCAGCTTAGTGCTAAAAAAATTATTAAGCAGAAAAAAAAGCAAAAAACCTCTGCGGTAAATAATTATTTACCTTCTAATCCTAAACTACATCTTATACCATCCTTCATAGCGCATTTCAGTTTAAAACTTTAAAAGCCTATAGATAAAATTAGTAAAGACATGAAGTGAACATAGTGCAAAAAAACTATACATAAAACATTAATTATTTAATATTTATATCACGTAACCTGCATATAGATTACTAAATAGTTTTATTATTATAATAAGAAAATTAATAAAATTTATTAAGTAACTTTTAGTATCATCTTTCGGTTACTTATTTATTGCACTGATTAGTCAGATAATGACTATGTAAAAAGACCTAATACCATGTATAATCTATAAATGATTTTTGAGGGGTATGAAATTAGGTGTTAACATTGACCATATTGCAACTCTTCGCAATGCACGGGGAGCTTCTTACCCAAATCTATTAAAAGCAGCAAAAATAGCTATTGACGCTGGAGAAGATTTTATTACCGTTCACTTACGGGAAGACAGAAGAGACATTAAGGATGAAGATGTGTTTAATCTAAAAAAAACATTGAAACTGAGCTCAATCTTGAAATTGCAGCCACAGAAGAAATGCTTGAAATAGCAAAAAAGGCAAAACCCTATTCGATTAGTATTGTACCAGAAAAAAGAAAAGAATTAACAACAGAAAGTGGTTTGACATAATTAACACGTACAATAAACTTTCTAGCATAATAGAAGAAATGTATAGCACTGACATAAAGGTTTCACTGTTTATTAATCCAAGCATCAATCAACCAAAATATCTTGAGAAACTAGAAAAAAAAGCCTGACATAATAGAAATTCACACAGGAGATTACTGCAATAGTCCATCAGAGGAAAATTAAAACTAATCACTAATGCTGCAGAGTACATAAATGAGCTAAAAATAGAGTGCCACGCAGGACATGGCATAACCTATACACACGCTAAAAAAATAAAAGAAATACCTCATATCTTAGCTCTTAATATAGGTCACTTTTCAATCAGCGAAGCTATATTTTACAGCTTACACAGTATAGTAAAAACAATGAAAATGATAATATCCTAACTAACTACTTCTTCTTCCTCTTCATTTAAAAGACCCAAAAGAGTCTGGCTTGCTTTAAATCTTACTCTTATCTTTTCAGGAACAGTCATAATCTTACCATTTTGAGGATTACGACACTGTTTCTTCCGACTTACAGCAGTAGACAATGTACCTAATCTATGCAAACGTACTTTACCTATCCTCTTCAAATCACCTTTTATTCTTTTTATCCACGCATCATGAATTTTGCCCAAATTCAACATTGTTATATCTATACCCTGATTAGACAAATCTTCGTGCATTTGTTTTACTATACTTTCTTTACTCATAAATTACCTTAATTTTGAAAAAATTACACAAACAGCATATTCAGTTCACACCGATAGTCAACTAAATTTACCGCGAAATTAGGATATACCCTTTAAACATTTGTATCACGCCTACAAAAAGCATCACTAAAAAATAACTATCTCTTAGAAAATTGACATTTTTTACGAGCTTTGTGCTGACCATACTTCTTACGCTCAACAACACGTGAATCTCGCGTCAAGAATCCCTTATTGCGTAGCACAGAATGCAAGCCTTGACTTATCTTACTTAAAGCTCTACTTATCCCATGGGCTAAAGCACCAGCTTGACTAGATAACCCTCCACCTCTTACAGTTGCAAACACATCATATTTATCTAGCATAGACGTTATAATAAGTGGCATCCTTACCATTTGACATACTGATTCTCTTTTAAAGTAAGAGAATAGCTTGTCTTGTTGATTAATACTAAACTTTCCATTGCCTGGCTTTATCCATACTCTTGCTACAGATTCCTTTCTCCGACCCGTAGCATATAAACGACCTAATGAATCAACTACTGGCTTAGTTACCACTTCTGATTGCTTTATTATATGATTTTCCATCTTTACTCCATTATTTTTTGTTTTTTCGATTCAAAGAAGCAAAATCTATTTCCTTAGGTTGCTGTCCCTGATGCTTATGTTTTGAACCAGAGTAAACATATAAATTTCCAAAACGTTTGCGTGCCATAGGACCATCATCAAGCATCCTTTTTACTGCCATTTCTATTACACGCTCAGGAAATTTACTATTCAGTATATTATCCGGAGTAGTTCTTTTTAAACCACCGGGATAACCTGTATATTTATAGTAAATTTTTTCTTTAAGTTTCTTCCCAGTAAAATGTACCTTTTCTGCGTTAATAATAATTACATTATCACCACAATCCATATGAGGTGTATATTCAGGTTTATGCTTTCCACGCAATAAAGTTGCCACAAACGCTGCAAGCCTTCCTACTGTTAGCCTATCCGCATCTATGACAAACCATCTTTTATTGATTTGTTTTTCTTTCAAGAAAAAAGTCTTCATAATTTTAACTACGCAATAGTAGGTCATAATACACCCAACCTCTAAACAAAGTCAATAATATTAGTTATTGATTATTAAAGCAATTTGTACTAATAATTTAGTTGCGTATCCTGATACATATAAGAATAAAGTGTTTCAATTGATTATTACGTTCATGGTTGTGTTTAGTAGTATAAGTTGCTATGCAATCGATCTCGAACAAGCTATAAGTAAAGCCATCAAAAATAGTTTAAAGTTAAAATCTCAATTTTACCAGTATAAAAGCACAGAAAAACAACTAAAATCTTTAGGATTAAGTGGATTTTTGCCAGATATTAATTTACAATATAACTTTGATAGTAATTTTAATCTTTATAATGATAAACATAACTTACCTGGAAAATGCGTTACATTAAGTCAGAGAATAATAGATGGTGGTAGTGCTTTTGCTACATTCAATCGATCAAGTCATCTTCTCAAAGTAGAAAAGATGCAGTTTCAACAATCAAAGCAAGAGGTTGCACTTGACGCTGTGAAAGTATACGTTGATGTTCTAAGAAGGACAGCAATATTAAAATTGAGAGAACACAAAGAACATGTTTCTTTAGAGAACTTATCTGCAATGAAGAAGCGCCTTTCCCTTGGAGAGGTTACCAATGCTGAAGTTTCACTAGCGAAAGCAAAATCTTCATCTTCAAGGCTGGAAAGAGTCGATGCCGAAGGTAAGCTAAAATTAGCAAACGTTGCTTACTTTCACTTAATTGGCGAAGACCCTGATGAGCTCTCCGAAGTTAGTGATAAATTACCCTATATTCCAGATCTAAATGAATGCTTACAGCTAGCAAGAACCAACAACTTGTCCTTAAAAGCAGCAGTCTATAAAAAAAAGGCAGATGGAATGGCAGTGATTGCTGAAACTTCTAAGTGGCTACCTTCTTTAAATCTCAGTGCGAGTAAAAGTTTAAATGAAAGCGTTAGTCTTGATACGCTGTTAGGCACTACTAATATTACTTTTACTCTTGATATTCCAATCTTTAAAAGAGGAATTAATACTTTTGATATAAATAGAGCTAGAATGTATGCAAAAAAATCCGCTTATGATTATTATGAAACAGCAAAAAACATAGAAAGAGAGGTTATGAACGCTTGGAATAACGTTATGACAGCAAAAGCTATTATTAAAGCAAGTCAAAAGGCTGAAAAAGCAGCAGCTCTAGCATTAGAAGGAATCAAGCAAGAAGTTAACTTAAACTTAAAAAGCACAACCGAACTTTTAAACACTGAAGATGCATTATTTAAAGCACGTTCAGATTTAGTTGAAGCAAAAAGCAATTATGTAATAAGTGTTTATAAGTTGCTTTTTACAATAAACAGCATAAATTTCTAAATTTAATGGTATTAGCAATTATGAGTGCTAAATAAACAAAAATAATCAATCGTAAAAGATCTTCTAGAAGATATAAAAAAAGTAGTACTGGTAAAAATGTAAGTGATGATAAAGTAGAAATAGAAAAGGAAAAAGAAGATAACGATGTTCTATACCTTCAAGAAGAATATTTAGAAAATTTAGAAGAAGGTAGTAAAGAGGAAAATAACAAGAAGAAAGATATCAACAATGATAATCAGAGCAAATAAATGTTTTCAAAAATAATACTATAAACTTAATGATTACAATCATGATTTAAAAAGGAAAAAAAACGTTTACCTACAAGTACAATACTCAAATTAGTAATAACAAAGTAGATAATAGTGATTCACAAGCAAAAAATAATGATCAGTTATTCTCAAGGAAAAACATAGAGTAGATTAAAAGGTTACTTAAAAAGATGAAAAGCTAATTGCAACATAAGTAACAAAAAAAAGCAAACCACCTTACTACTACTGAAGAGTTAGTTACATCTTTCTTAAAACCCCAGCTATCAGAATGGCTAATAAATACTTATATACACTAGTAAAAGAAGTAGTCAAAAAAAGAGCTAAAAGATATAATCAATAGTAAATGATTACATACAGGTACCAAGAATAAAAACTAGAGTAAAAACAGCTAAAGGCCGAAAATTATCTTCAACCAAGTGGTTGTACCGTCATCTAAATGACAAGCATGTACAAAAAACCAATAAAGATGGCTACAGATCGCGCTCAGCGTATAAGTTGATAGAGATAGATAATAAATTTAAATTACTCCAAAAAGGGCAAAAAATCATTGATCTTGGTGCTTCCCCTGGTGGATGGTCACAAGTTGCATCCCAAAAAGGAGCTAATATAGTTGCAATTGACATAAAGCCAGTAAACTCAATTAATGGAGTACAACATATGC
>CACRCM010000065.1:0-5424 GCA_902646575.1 uncultured Wolbachia sp. | reverse complement strand
TAATAAGAAAATTTTTAAATATCCTATATGTAGTATTGCTTTTCTCAGGTTATCCAACTACTTCTGGTGGTGGAGGTACTGATATAGACGATACAACTGCTCAAGTAATATGTAACATTATTGGTTATATCTGGGGGATAGGTGGTCCACTGATGACCGTGGTAATAATCGGTGCATCCTTGCTTGCAATATTTGGGAGAATGCCTTGGCCAGCTCTCTTTGCTTTAGGCGTGTTTTGTGGTGTTTTTTTTGGCGCTAAGACAATTATAATGAAAGTTATACCTAATATGAATGATAGTGTAAAAGTTATGCTGGAAAACTGTGGAACGAAAAAATAGTAAAATTGGTAATGTGTTAAAATGCTTATCATTTATTAAATTGTTTCATGTCTTCAATTTGTAATAAGTAGGGACTGGCTTTTGGTAAAGTTTTAATAGCCAATTCAGAATATTTTATGAATTGTTCTAAATTACCTTCAATATAAGCTTTTTTTGTTAAAGCAAAATAATGCATTGCTATATCAGCATTACGTTTGTATGCAATACCTAAATACTTCCAAATAAATGCGTTACTTGGTTCTGTACTTGCGATCTGCTCTAGGTAAAAAATTGCCTTCTTTACATCGCCGTATAATAGTAGAGTATGAGATAATGCAAGTTTCACTAGATAGCTGTTCCTTTCAGATAAGTACTTCAGTGATTCTTCATAAGTTTTTATTGCTTCACTTAGATTTCCAGCCTTATACAACATTTCTGCTTTTAATTCATATAGATATGGGTCACTATGTGACTTCTGAGCTAACGAATCAATTATAGCAATGGCCTCTTTCATCTTTCCTTGCCTGTAGTGAACTATAGCATTTACGCATTCAGAATTGTTTTTATATTTATCAGATAATATATGGGTAGGAGAAAAGAAAGAATCTAGCTTTGCGACTATGCGCTTAAACTTTAATAATTTATCTGCGAGAATTGGCTTTACATCGTTTTTAACCTTATAATTCTGTACAGCAATTATGCGCTTATCACTAAGTGGATGAGTACGAAAGTACCCTTCTGTATTTTCGTGCTCAATACTCTTTAAGTAACCAAAAATCTCTTTCATACCTGAATTATTATAACCGGATTTATCAAGGTACCTTAACGCATACCTATCTGCTGCACTTTCTTGTTCTTGAGAATATTTAAAAAACAATCTTGAGCTGAGTGCTATACCACTTAGCAAAATTGTATTAGTAACCTGAGGATTAATAATAATAGTCGAAACCAGTCCTATCATATAGCCAATCATTGTTATTGATTGTAAATGACCCACAGCAACACTCATCTGTAATATATGACCGGCAGATATATGAGCGATCTCATGTGCTAATATGCCAAGCAAAACGTATGGTTCAGTTGAGTATCGTAAAAGTCCTAAGTGAATGAAAATATTATTATTATCAATAATGAAAGCATTAATCGAATTATCATTAACTATGAAAACTCTTACCTGGTCACCATCAATACCCGCAGCAGAAAATAGTGGCTGTGCTAGCTCTTTCACTATTGCTTCTACTTCACTATCTCCTATAATATTAACAGAGTAAACATTATTGTAACATGCAAAAAAAAATAATAAGGTAAAAATTTTAATGATTTTAAACATAAGAATTCTGTACTTGCATAATTTTTATGGGTTTTACATCTTAACACTTAAATTATATGAATTTATAAACGCTAGCTTAACTTTTTGACGTAGTTAACAAGTTTATCAATGGTAGTTAACTTAATCCTATGTTGTTCAGCAAATTCAAGCAACTGAGGTAGACGCGTCATAGAGCCATCATCATTTACTAGCTCACACCCTACAGCTGCATGATTAAGGTCAACTAGCTTTGCTATCTCAACACTTGCTTTAGTATGACTATTGCGTGCTAAAACTCCGCTATCGTTTGCAATAATAGAAAAAACATGACCGGGAGTGATAATGTCATCTTTAGTACTCTTTTTATCAATGGCAATAAGTATTGTATGCGTTCTATCATTAGCAGAAACACCTGTTGTAATACCGTAACGTGTATCGATTAATGTAGTAAATGCAGTGTGATGAGTAAGCTTTTCATCTACATTACCTCTTTTCATAAACTCAAGACCTAGTCTATTCATATGAAACTTTGTCATAGCTAAAAATACGATGCCAGTTCCATATCTAATCATAAAGGTTACGTGTTTTGGCTTTAGCTTTTCAGCTAAGATAATTAAATCACCTTCATTTTCTCTATTTTCGTTATCAACTAAAATAAACAATTTACCCGACTGAGCATCTTCCAATATGTCTTCCACAGGAGAAATACAGGATAGATTAATTGATGCATAAGTGGCCTCTACCATAATTTATTTAAATTCAATCTTAACTATTTTATACAATTTCTCTCCACTTGGTACTATTACTTCCACACATTCGCCAATTTTTTTACCAATTAAAGCACTACCCAAGGGTGAACTAGTAGATATTAACTGTTTTGAAACATCAGCTTCGTACTCACCTACAATTTTATAAATATATTCTACTTCACTACCATCATCATTTAACATGCTTAATGTTACGGTTGCACCAAACATTACCGAATCACCAGACAAGCTTTTCACTTCTATTACTTCTGCATGCGAAAGCTTGCTTTCTAGCTCCATTATACGACCTTCGATGAAACCTAATCTTTCTCGTGCAATATGATATTCTGCACTCTCAGATAAATCACCTTGATCACGGGCATCAGAAATGGCCTGTATAATGGAAGGTTTCTCTTCTTTTAATTTCTCAAGCTCAGCTTGCATGCATCCAAAACCTTCTTTTGTTATAGGAAACTTCTTAACGACGGATGAAGCCATAATCACCACCTACACGTAATTAAATTGAGTAATAAAATTACTTACGATACTTAAAATATCGTTTTTTATACCATTATTCATGTTGTTTGACAACTTTTTTAAAATTTCAGGATATGCATTATGGAAATAATTGATAAGATCATATTCAAATTTATTGATGTTGCTTATTTGTATTTTACTTAACTGATCATATAAATTAGAAAAGATGTACATCAGTACTAACTGTTCTTCTATTGGCATAGGTGAGTGCTGTTTTTGCTTTAACAGTTCAATAAGATATCTACCCTTGTTTAAGGCCAATTGAACACTGGCATCAAGGTCAGAACTAAATTTTGCAAAGTCTTCCAATTCTCTATATTGAGCTAAACTTAACTTTATAGAGCCAGCAACTTTTTTCACAGACTTTAATTGTGCGGCAGAACCAATCCGCGAAACTGATAAACCTATATTTACTGCAGGACGAAATCCTTTGTGAAATAATTCAGACTCAAGGAAAATCTGTCCATCGGTAATTGAAATTACATTAGTTGGGACATACGCAGATACATCACCGGCTTGAGTTTCAATAATTGGTAAAGCAGTTAAAGACCCTTGTCCTTTTCCATCAGACATCTTAGCAGCTCTCTCAAGCAAACGAGAATGTACATAAAATATATCTCCAGGATAAGCTTCACGGCCAGGAGGACGTCTCAGTAGTAAGGACATTTGCCTATATGCTACAGCATGTTTAGACAAATCATCGTACACGACTAAGCAATGCATTCCATTATTACGGAAAAATTCTCCAATAGTGCAACCAGCATAAGGTGCTAAAAATTGCATAGGTGCACATTCAGATGCACTAGCGACAACTACAGTTGTATACTCTAATGCTCCACTTTCTTTTAACTTATTTACTACTTTTGCTACTACTGAAATTTTTTGTCCGATAGCAACATAAACACAGTAAACTTTTTGATCTTCATTTACTTTATCATTAATCTTCTTCTGATTTATGATAGTATCAAGTGCAATAGTAGTTTTTCCGGTTTGCCTATCACCAATAATTAACTCACGCTGTCCTCTGCCTATCGGAATTAGTAAATCTATAATCTTAATTCCAGTCTGTAGAGGTTCATGCACAGATTTGCGATCAATAATTCCTGGCGCCTTAGGTTCTATGTCCATTCTACTCTTGGCTCTAATCTCTCCACTTTTGTCTATAGGATAGCCCAGTGCGTTTACAACCCTTCCAAGGGATTCGTGTCCTACAGGTATCTGTACAACGTTACCACTGCATCTTACAATATCTCCTTCTTTTATATCACGGTCATTGCCAAGCACCACTATTCCAGCTATATCATGGTCTAAATCAAGAACTATTCCTTCTACACCACTTGCAAAAAATACCTTTTCACCGAACTTTGCTTCTTCGAGCCCATAAACTAGTGCAATACCATCAGTTACTGAAGTTACTTCACCTATATTTTCTCGTTTTATAGGGTTATCAAATGCCTCAATTTTTTTCCGTATTATGTTTACTACCTCAGAAGCATTTATACCATTTTTCATATACAGTTTCCTATTTTCAATATTTCCATTTTACTCAAACTAACCAGTCTATCTAAGTAACTTTTCAGCGAAGCATCGATTAAATTAAAACCGTACTTTACTATAAAACCACCTAGTATGGAAGGGTCAACCACATTATCTACTTTTACTATCTTACCAAGAAAGCTTAAAGATTCAGTAATTATTTTTATATCGGTTTTCTTTAAAGCCTTTGCTGATTTTATAGTAACTTCTAATTCATTTTCATTTTCTCTTATAAGATTCAAAAATTTTTCTAATATAAGGAGTAGTAAACTAGAGCGCCTGTTTGCAAATATCACCATAATAAATTTCACTAAGTTCCTACTCAAATCTTCATTTATAGAAAATATTACTTCTTTCTTGCGTGAGAGAGAGATCATAGGACGGGACAGATACATAAAAACGTCACGTTGATTTTTTAAAAAAGTCAAGAGAAACTTTACTTCTTTTCTTATAGTACTTGACTTACTTTTTGAGACGTAAAACAGCGCCTTAGCATAAGATGAAATTAAATTATTGTATTGGGTCCTTTTCACATTAAATTACCTAATATATAGAGTTAAACATCTTTATTCTAACCAATAAGGATCTAGCCTAGAAAGGCTTAGATCTCAGAGAGTATAGCAACTAAAACTCATAATTATTGACAAAATTCATTACAAAACAGCTATTTAACTGTTAAAGGAAAATATGTCAGAAAATGAGAACTAGTAGTTAAAGTAACTATAATAGATTTCTTGGAGAAAGGAAAATACTTTCTATTTATATTTGCCTTTTATTAGGCAGAAAATACGTTATCTAAACAGATGGTATATAGCTGTACAAGCATTTTGATTTAAATTTATTCCAAGAGAATATTATTCAAGTAACTTAAGTAGCGGACACTATAATCTAAAAACATCTTGATGGTTTTACTTTTCTCTTTAAATTTAAGGCTAACTTTTCCATCAATATCTGCTATCCCTTTTCTCTTTCTTTAAAT
>CACRCM010000064.1:0-5636 GCA_902646575.1 uncultured Wolbachia sp. | reverse complement strand
TACTTTACCTGGCATAATTGAAGAACCAGGCTCATTTTCTGGTAATATTATTTCCCCAATCCCACATCTTGGACCAGAACTAAGTAGCCTTATATCATTTGCAATTTTCATTAAACTAACTGCTATCGTGTTGAGTGTTCCACTTAACTCAACTAAAGCATCATTTGCTGCCAATGCTTCAAATTTGTTTTTTGCTGAAGTAAATGGAAGCCCGGTGATTTTTGCTATTTCCTTAGCAAAACTCTCGGCAAAGCCTTGATTAACATTCAATCCTGTACCAACTGCAGTACCACCTTGTGCAAGCTCATATATATTGTTCAAAGTTAATTTTATCCTCTCTATTCCCTTCTCAACTTGAGTCATATAGCCAGAAAACTCTTGTCCTAGTGTCAGAGGCGTTGCATCTTGCAAATGAGTACGGCCTATTTTTATTATATTTTTAAATTCCTGAACCTTGTTATTTAGTGCTTTATAAAGCCATTCAAGATTTGGAATGAGAAAATGATTTACTTGCTTTGCCACTGCTATATGCATTGCTGTTGGAAAAGTATCGTTTGATGACTGACAACGATTCACATGATCATTTGGGTGCACAGGAAATTTACTACCTAAATTACCACCTAGAATCTCTATTGCACGGTTACTAATTACTTCATTCATATTCATGTTGGTCTGAGTCCCAGACCCAGTTTGCCATATAACAAGAGGAAATTCGTCGTTGAATTTACCATCTATTATCTCTTGTGCAGCTGTGCAGATTGTATTACCCACTTTTTCGTCTATAGTACCATGCTTCATGTTCACACGCGCTGCTGCAAGTTTTACCACCGCTAATGCTTCAATTAGAGGTTCTGGTATTTTTTCTATGCCGATTTTGAAATTCTCCAAGGAACGTTGTGTTTGTGCTCCCCAGTAATGTTCATTTGGTACTTTTATCTCACCTAAGCTATCTGATTCTAACCTACTTTTTTTATCCATATTTCCCCTTCATATCATGCAAACTCGAATACGACTTCACTACATATTTCTCTCATATGAATATTTCTACCTCTCCATCATTAAATCATTACTAAGGCACTAGTGTCAAGTGCACTGGTATTATAATAGTTTAAAAGTAATTCCCTTTATAAAAAAGTATTAATAACTAGCATAATATCTCTTTGAACTCTTAAATTATTTAAGCTATTAATAAATTTATTAAATAGAGAAAAGGATAAAGATTGTTAGGAGTGCTATTCAAGTAGCCGACACTAAGATCAAAAAATACAGATTCCAATGTTACACCCTGGAATAACATTACTTATTGTAAAAATAAATGTTTATTTATAAATTACTTTAATATTTAAGAAATTTATCAAGTAAAAAAAGCAAAAAACCTAGGATAGCTAGTACTCAAATATTGTTTGCCAATTTTTGAGATCCCCTTTGCTATCTTAAACATTTTATAAGTGCGCTTCAGCGCTTGTATATGGAAAAACTATAGAATCTTTATCAAGATAACAACACACATAGTACAAAAAACTAAACATGAGATGCAAATACATTGAGTTTTATCATTAACCTAACACAGAGATTACAAAGGTGAATAAAACATCTTCAGTATCATGATAAGGAAATTAATAAAGGTCGTTGAATAATTTCTGCACTTAATTTTAAACTAAAAAGAGCTCAAAATGCAAAAAGTTCAAACTTTAAAGTATACGTTTAATAGCAGTATCTATAAGAGAAATTGTATTACCTATCCCATAAAGCTTTATGAAAGATCCCATTCTTGGACCGGTTTTTTGACCAAGTAATGTTCTATATAGCAACTGAAACCAATCGCGTAAATTACTATAATTATGCTTTTTTCCAATTGAAAAGACATGAGATTGAATCTCTTCAGCAGTAGTTATAATAGGTAGAGAATATAGGACATTCTTTAAATCTAGTAACGCTTCTTTCTCTTTTTCATTTGGAACTTTATATGTTTTTGCTGGTTTGATAAAGTCGTGATAATATTTAACCGCAAAGTCTGAAAGCCTGTCGAGCATTTTATCACTTTCTGGTGTAATATTCGATACATAAGTAGATACAAAACCCCAAAGAATCTCTTTATTTTCAGCATTACAAGCTGCTGCCAGGTTTAAAAGTAACGAGAAGTTTATACCTGAAATCTCTATGCTTGGAACATTGCCTTGGTGAATATGCCATACAGGACTATTCATATATTTTTCTTTATCCTCATTATATAACTTAACAAACTCCAGATATTTATCAGTTGACCTCGGTATAATATCAAAATGTAAACGTTTAGCCTTTTTGGGATTCTGAAAGATATACAACGCTAAACTCTCTGTTGGGGCATAAGTGAGCCACTCTTCAATTGAAATACCATTTCCTTTTGATTTTGATATTTTCTTTCCTTCTTTATCAAGAAAAAACTCGTAGCAAAACAGAAGTGGTGGCTTTTCTCGAAGAATTTCACATATTTGACTTGAAAGTACAGCAGATGAAGCCAAATCTTTTCCATGAGCTTCATAATTGACTCCAAATGTAGCCCATCTCATTCCCCAATCCGGTTTCCATTGCAATTTACATCTGCCTCTTGTCACTGGAACCTCTATTTTTTCTCCATCTGTATCTTCATATGTGATTGTTCCTTTATTGGTATCCCTTTCAATTATTGGAACTTGTAAAACTCGAGAAGCTTTTGGACATATTGGCAAAAACGGACTATAGGTTTGCTGCCTTTCTTCTCGGAATGATGGAAGCATTACATCCATTACTTTGTCGTAATTCTTTAGCAAAAGTAAAAGCTTTTCATCATAAACGCCAGACTTATAGCACTCTGTAGCACTTCTAAATTCGTATTCAAAATTAAATAAATCAAGAAATTTACATAACAGTGAATTCATATGGTGGCCATAACTTTCGTGGGTGCCAAATGGATCAGGTACCATCGTTAATGGCTTGTTCAAATGTTCTTTCAGCATCCCTTGATTCGGCACATTATCTGGTATTTTTCGCAAACCATCCATATCATCAGAAACTACAATGATCTTAGTCTTTATATCAGGAGCTATCTTCTTTAGTGCATTCGCAACAACTGTAGTACGAAAAACCTCCCCAAAAGTACCAATATGTGGCAAACCTGAAGGTCCATAGCCAGTTTCAAATATTATCCCCTTTTTATTAGGAAATCTTTGTAATATTTTTTCTGCTTCCTGAAATGGCCAGCTTATCATCATTGAATTCAAATTACTTATCTTACCTAAAGAGGCACCCATTTCAATGGATTTTTAATTAATGATATAGTATTAGTGTTGGAGCTATTAGTCAGAGGGTCAAAAAATGTCTACAGGTAGCATACAAACAAATCAATTATTTAAAGGTCTTACAAGACCTGCGATGCTTTTTGGTGTGAGTTATATGTTTGCAATATTAAATATTCTAATTTGTATGTTAATTTTTATTAATATAAATGATCTTAGAACTTTCTTGATGTTATTCGGAATACACGGACTTGGTTATATAGCTTCCGCAAAAGAACCGTTGTTTATTGAATTATTTATGGTAAAATTAGGAAAGTGCTCAAGATGTTTGAACCGTCTTTATTATGGAGCTAATTCTTACGATATTACTTAATTGTTATACAATGCTGAGGTTTAGAGCTATTCAATCGAAGAATAAATCTATTCTAAATAGAGAAGTTCATACTGCTGAATTTATACCTTACTCTTACTATTGGAACAGTACAACCCTAGTAACAAAACAGAATTGGTTAGTTAAATTTATAAAACTAAATGGCTTTGCGTTTGAAACAGCCGATGATGAAGATCTGGTAATACAGAACAATATCAGAAATCAAATGCTGAGAAGCATTTCGTCTCCAGCATTTGGTCTATATTTTCATACTATCAGACGTAAGAAAAATATCTTCTCTGATGAATCTATAAATCAAAAATTGCCAAATTTTTTTGCTAATTACGTAAATCTAAAATGGAGAGAAAAACACTCAACAAGGCAATCATTTATTAACGATCTATATATTACAGTTATTCGTAGAACGGATACAAAAGGAATAGAATTTTTATCACACTTACTGAAAAAATTCGGACATGTAACCTCAAAATATGCCTGGGAAAGCGACATGCATGCTACTTATGAAGATTTAGAAGAAACAACAAATCGTGTAGTAACAAGCCTCAGAAATTACTCGCCTAAGGTTCTTGGAGTAAAAGAAACCCCAAACGGTTTATTTTGTGAAATAATGGAATTTCTATCTAGGATAGTAAATTGTGGCTTCATTACAAATACGCTTTTTCCTTTAAAAACCGAAATATCAAGATACTTACCAGTACATAGATTGTTTTTTGGCCATAAGACCATACAAGTTATAACTCACAATGAGAGTAAATATGCTGGAATAGTGAGTATCAAAGAATATGGTAATAATACCTCTGCAGGAATGCTTGATCACTTTTTACAACTTCCCTATGAGTTTATTATCACACAGTCTTTCCAATTTACAAACAGACAAATAGCAATTGCAAAAATGCAGATACAACAAAATCGGATGATACAATCCGAAGATAAAGCTATTTCTCAAATAGCAGAAATCTCTCATGCACTTGATGATGCAATGAGTGGTAAGATCGCGTTTGGCGAACATCACTTAACTATCTTATGTATAGAGAAAAACCCTAAATCATTAGATAATGCTTTGTCGCTGATAGAATCAGAGCTTTCTAATTGTGGTGTTTATCCTATCCGTGAAAGAGTTAACCTTGAACCAGCATTTTGGGCACAAATTCCTGGTAATTTCAATTATATAGTTAGAAAAGGTACAATAAGCAGTCTTAACTTGGCTGGCTTTGCATCTCAACATAATTATCCTACTGGTAATAAATTCAATAATCACTGGGGAGATGCTGTTACAGTTTTTGACACAACATCTGGTACACCATTTTTCTTTAATTTTCATATAAGAGATGTTGGGCATACTATGATAATTGGTCCAACTGGCTCTGGCAAAACTGTTTTAATGAATTTCTTATGTGCTCAAGCAATGAAATTTGCTCCAAGAATATTCTTTTTCGATAAAGATCGTGGCGCAGAGATCTTCTTAAGAGCGCTTGGCGGTGTCTATACTCTAATAGAACCAAGAACTAAGACAAATTTTAATCCTCTACAACTTGATGATACTACTGACAATAGAACATTTTTAATGGAGTGGATAAAATCTTTAATCTCAGTATACAATGATAAATTTACTTCAGAAGATATTACTCGAATTAATGACGCAATTGAAGGAAACTTTAAGTTGAGGAAAGAAGACAGATTCTTGAGAAATCTCGTACCATTTTTAGGCCTTGCAGGCCCTGGTACCCTAGCTGGGGCAATATCTATGTGGCACGGTAATGGTTCCCACGCTGCAATATTTGACAATAAAGAAGATTTACTAGACTTTTCAAAAGCAAGGGTGTTTGGCTTCGAAATGGCTAGCTTACTCAAAGATTCTGTTGCTCTTGGACCGGTTTTGATTTATTTGTTTCATAGGATTAGTATATCTCTTGATGGCACTCCATCTATTATTGTTCTTGATGAAGCATGGGCATTAATAGATAATCCAGTCTTTGCACCTAAGATAAAAG
>CACRCM010000063.1:0-5686 GCA_902646575.1 uncultured Wolbachia sp. | reverse complement strand
TATTGCATATCTTACTAAGATTAAGAGCTTTATTCTGGTAATTAAAAGATCTTTCTAATTCTAAATTTTTTCTATTTGTTTTTGTGAAAAAACTCTGATCTATATTTGTTTGTTGCATTTCATTATTTAATGTACTTTTTTAGCTGCTCCTTTCATGTTGTTAGTATTCTCCGAATCTTTTTCATCTCATTAAAAAGCCCTTCTTCTTTTTGATTTTTTTGTAATGCATTTTATCCTTTTTTTGAGATTCTTACCTGTCTAATGAAAAACTAACATCCGTGCTTTAATAGGTTTTTTATCCGTTTGCATAGAAGTTTCAGAAATCTTTTTTTTGTCTACTTTACCCAAATTGTTCACCTTTTAAAGCAGTTTTTAAGATTGCTGGCTACTTCCTGAAACTCTGGATTATATTCGCAATCTTTCAACCTTCGAGTTGTTGCGTGTCTGTTTGTGTAGAAGCTTTAGTGGTTTGTGTTATTTACCTGATTTCTTGCGATAACTTATCATTGCTACTAAATCTACTTTTCTTGTTTATAGCAGTATAGCGAAATTTTTCTCTTAATTCCTGAGTTGATCGTCTAAAACTATCTATTTCTCTTTATTGTTCTCCAAATTCTTTTGTTTAATTTTGCAATATTTTCCATTTTATCTTTGAGCTTTTTACCTTTCGCAACTTTTAGAGCTCTTGTTCCTTTTGCAAGGTAATTAACCTTTTCTTTTAATAAAGATCTTCTGAAAATGCTAAAAAGTGCATCTTTAAATCTTGTTTCAATATCTTTTTGAGATGTATTCTTTAACTTTAGCCATGTTTTGCTTTCCTAATAAAGCGTATAAAACCTAGTGTATTAGTTCATTGTGTAGAAATGATTAACATAGCTTGCAATAAATAGTATTTCTTAGGCTCATCAAAAGCGTCCTGTTTATATTTTTTTATCAAAATGTTATTTACTTATTAACCTAAAGTGCGTAACAATGTAGAAATGAAAAATAACTCATTAGCAGTAGTGTTCGACTGGGATAATACCTTAGTTGATACCCAAGACAATATTTCTAGTGCCGTTAAGTATAACTTAGATTCAATGGAGTGTAGTAATAAAGCTGCTGATAGAAATTTTCATGAATTGAGAAGAAACTATATGGTTAATTTGTTTGATAACCAGTGGGGAAAAGCAAATCAGATATGTCAAAGATATTTAAACAATGTACTATTGCAAAATATTACCCTGAATCAGGGAGTAGGGGAAATGCTTCAGAAGTTGAAAAGCCACAATGTTTATCTAGCAATAGTTAGTAATAAGAAGAATATTAATTTACGTAAAGAAGTTGCCTATTTAAAGTTAGACTCTTATTTTGAAAGAGTAGTGGGTTCATGTGATACTGCAGAGGATAAACCATCTGCAATCCCATTGCTGTTTGCATTAGAAGAGAGTATTTTGCCTATAAGTAGAGAAAATGTATTTTTTGTTGGTGATAGCATCACAGATATTTTGTGTGCACAAAACGCCAATTGTTTACCAATTATATATGGCCAATCGATAAGTGGCTACGAAGATTTGTTGTGTTTTCAACATTTTGATAAACTTACAGACTTCATAATAAAGTATTTAAAAGATAGATAATGAACTCTGTGATAGAGATTGCCAGTATACAAAGGCGCTTTTGCGCGTATTTATTAGATGTAGCAGTTTTACTAGTTCCAACCTTATTGATTGTCCTTTTGCTAAAGGATTTTCCGTTAATTCTATATTTACTGTATATATGTATGAATTGCAGTTACTTCACATATTTTATATCTTCAGCAACTCAAGCAACTCCTGGTCAGCAGTTAATGAACATACATACCATTAGCTTAGATGGTTCTAAAATAGATTTAAGTTTAGCATTTGATAAAAGTGTCTCTCAGTTTTTTCTTCCTCTATTAAACAACATAATAATTATTCTCATCGATCTTTTTCAAGATCAGGAAGCGTTAGTAAACGCCTTAAACTTACTGGAAGTAATTATAATACTGCTTACTTTTTGCTGGTATTTTATAGCTTGCTTCTCTAAGAAGAAGCAGACATGTCATGATATGCTATTTGGTACAATTGTTGTGAAAGGAACTATCAAATGAATTGGTATGACCTCTTTCTATTATTATATAATTATATCGGTAAAATAAATTTAAAAGAAGTAGTAAAGTGTTTGATGAGTAAATTACTAACCAGTGAATTGAGTTTTATAAATTAGTGAAGTCAGTATTTTTTACATTTTACAATACGAAGAATGTGAGTATACAAATTAGCTGACAAAAAGGATTTTATTAACTTAATCTTACTGGAAGAACTATTGAAAAATGGGGAAGAGTACTTGCATTGAATTGAAGAGCAGATTAACCTTGTTGAACTTATAGTTGAGAACTACCTAAAGATGTAAGTTTAAAATGTTTAAAAAAATAGTATTTACTTTAACTATACCATGTTTACTTCTTTTTTCATTAGGGTTATGGCAATTATTTAGGTTGTACTGGAAAAGTAATATTATCAAAAATATGAATCTTCCAGTTGTTCATCTATTGTTCAGTGAAAATCTTACAAAGTTTAACTATAGACATGTCGAGATTGATGGAGTTTTAAGTGATATAGATCTATATGTTTTTGCAGGGCAACGCGGCTATCACGTGCTATCTCCTATGTTGCTTACTACTGGACATTATATGTTAGTGAATAAAGGGATAATCAATGAAAGAAGGAAGGAAAAAACAAAAATCGAAAAAGTAACTGTAAATGGGATTTTATATTGTGATAGCAGTAAAAGCAAAAATTGGTTAATCAAGAATAATACTGCTTTGAACATTTGGTTTACCTTAAGTACGGAAGAAATCTCCAATGAGCTTGGCATTGAGCTAGAGAAATGTATGCTATGGCAAAAAGGTTTTGGCGATAAATTAACAATACAGCCGATAAAACATTTAGAATATGCAGTAACTTGGTTTGTACTTTTCTTAGTTTGGTTGATTATATGTATAGTTTATTATCGACAAAGTAAATGCCATTCGAGTAATTGATACATATGTACACGCATTCTTGATACTGAATCCAGAAGATAAAGAAATTTATCAAATTGGAAAAGGCAAAAAAGCCTAACATAGTATAGATAGTTATTTACTTTCTAATCCTGTAGAACGGAGTGTTTTCTACTGTCTTTGAATGACTTATAAGCTCATTTTTAATTTATGTAGTGTAAAAACTGAAAAATTTTTTGAAGATACATGAGGTACGCATAGTGCAAAAATTAAACATAAGATGCCTGACTATTTAATATTACTTTTGTCGTTTGGTCTACATGAGAATTAAAAATAGCTAAACAACTCTATTATGGGAAGAGAGTTGGCAAAGTTTGTCAAGTAAAGTAGTTTTTAGTTTATTTGCCTGTTTTCAAATTGAAATGTTCATGTAATTGTGAAAGAAGCAAGGCGTTAAAAAAGTAGAAAAAACGGCAACTTATTATAGTATTTATGGAAGAAATGATCAATAAATATCTAAATTTATTAAAAACTTTACTATTATTTAACCAAAGTTTGAGAACTTCAATATTTTATCTGTATTAGGTAGAACTAAGTTTATTAGTACTATTGCTTTTCTTATAGAGAAGATTTTCTTACTTTTTCCTTGCTTCCATTTTCGCTTTTAACGATCTTTTTCCCATTTAGTATATCTTTGATTTCATCTCCAGTTAGAGTCTCAAACTCTAGAAGGTTTTCAGCAATAAGTTCTAGGTCTTTATGGTATTTGGTTAAGATATCTTTTGCTTTTTCATAACATAGAGATACAATTCTTTTTACTTCTTCATCTATAAGCTTCAGGGTATCTTCGGAAATTATATCGGAACCATATACATTATTTTGTTCACGGTTGTGATATATGGGTCCTATTTTATCACTCATTCCCCATTTTGTTACCATAGCACGTGACAAATCAGATGCTTGTTTTATATCTGAAGATGCACCGCTTGTGACTTTATCATAGCCAAAGACCAGTTCTTCTGCCACTCTTCCACCCATAGCAACGGTAATATCTGCTATCATCTTTTCTCTTGTATGAGATACTCTATCTGTTTCTGGTAGTCTCATAACCAAACCTAAAGCTCTGCCTCTTGGAATAATAGTTGCTTTGTGTATCGGATCAGAAGCAGCCATGTTAACGGCAATTATTACATGACCAGCTTCGTGGTACGCAGTAAGCTTTCTCTCTTCTTCTGTCATAACTAAGGATCGCCTCTCCACGCCCATCATCACTTTATCACGTGCATATTCAAAATCATCCATGGTAACAATTTTCTTATTTCTTCTTGCAGCAATAAGCGCAGATTCGTTCACTAAATTTGCTAAATCAGCTCCTGAAAAACCAGGTGTTCCCCTTGCAACTGTTTTTACATTTACATCTGGTGCTGTTGATATCTTTTTTATATGAGTATTTAATATTTTTTCACGCCCATTTATATCGGGTAAAGAAATAGTAATCTGCCGATCAAAACGACCAGGTCTAAGTAATGCCGGGTCTAAAACGTCAGGACGATTAGTTGCAGCAACTATTATCACACCTTCGTTGGATTCAAAACCATCCATTTCAACTAACAGCTGATTTAATGTTTGTTCTCTCTCATCATTGCCACCGCCAAGGCCAATGCCACGATGTCTACCTACTGCGTCTATTTCATCTATAAAGATTATACAAGGAGCATTTTTTTTTCCTTGATCAAACATGTCACGGACACGGCTTGCGCCGACGCCAACGAACATTTCAACAAAGTCAGATCCAGAAATACTAAAGAATGGTACATTAGCTTCACCTGCAATTGCACGAGCGAGTAAAGTTTTACCGGTTCCAGGGGAACCAATTAAAAGGCAACCTTTTGGTATTTTTCCACCTAATACCTGAAATTTTTGCCTTTGTTTAAGGAAATCAACAATTTCTACTAGCTCTTCTTTTGCTTCATCAATTCCAGCAACATCGTCAAATGTCACTTTTTTTCCACTAGTCATAAGCCTAGCTTTTGATTTGCCAAAGCTTATGGTTCTGTTGCCTCCTGCTTGTGTTTGTTTTAAAAGGAAAAGTAGTAACCCGATAAAGATAAATGTTGGAATCCATTGAATGAGTAATCCGCCAATGATACTCATTGCAGAATCTCCAGTTGAAAAGGAGAATTTTACTTTTTTATCATGCAAGCTTTTTATTAGATCGCTATATATAATACTACTTGAATTAAAGCTTGATCCATCTTTGAACTTACCTTCAATGCTTTGGTTTCTTATGGTAACATTTTCTATATCATTGTCTTCCAGTCTGATTAAAAATTCTGAAAAAGGTATAGTTATTTTGTTTTTACTTATATTTCCACTGAATTGAATATAAGCAACCGAGACAAGTACAACTATTACTAACCAAATCAATAAGCCTTCTAGAAACTTTTTCATTATTATTTTTAACTAGACATCAATTAAGCTTACCAGATTTTGTTTTATTATACTATTAACAATAAATTGAATCTTACCGTTATTAACATTTTCTTCATCATAATTTATATAGGGATAAGCAATTACCTTTCCATCTTTTTGTATCACGGGTAAGGAATAAAGAACTTCAAAGCAGCAATTATAATTCTTTAAAAATTTAGGAATTTTTTGTGTTTTCTTTAGTGGGGTGAT
>CACRCM010000062.1:0-5847 GCA_902646575.1 uncultured Wolbachia sp. | reverse complement strand
TCTGGGGTAGCTGGTTACGCCGCTGCTATATATGCAGCGCGTGCAAATTTAGAGCCAATTGTAGTAACTGGAATGCAACCTGGTGGTCAACTTATGATTACTACAGGTGTTGAAAATTATCCTGGTTTCATTTCAATACAAGGCTCAGAGCTCATGGAACAAAAGAAGTTACATGCAAAGAAATTTGGTGCAAAAATAGTAGATGATGAAATAAGAAGTATTGAACACCTTGAAGGTTCTAATAAATATAGGTTCAAGTCTTTTGGTAAAACTAATAATTACTATTCAGATGCAATTATAATTGCATCTGGTGCGCAAGCGAAATGGCTTGGTCTCAAGAGTGAAAAAGAGTTTCAAGGTTATGGAGTTTCAGCTTGTGCAACTTGCGACGGCGCATTTTTCAAAAATAAAGTTGTAGCTGTAGTTGGTGGTGGAAATACTTCTGCCGAAGAGGCAATATTTTTAACTCGATTTGCCAAAGAAGTTATACTGATACATAGGCGCAATAAATTAAGAGCAGAAAAGATAATACAAGATAGGCTCTTTAAAAAAGATAAGATAAAAGTAATATGGAATCATACTGTAGAACAAATTCTTGGAGAAGAAAATCCAAAAAAAGTTACTGGTATTATAATTAAATCAACAGAGACTAACAAAATCCAAAAAATGAAAGTAGATGGAGTATTTATTGCAATTGGGCATACACCAAATACAGGTATTTTAAAAGGACTTGTTGAAATGGATCAGCAGGGTTACGTAGTTACAAGGCCTGGTACAACTCTAACCAGTAGGGCAGGAGTATTTGCCGCAGGCGATGTTCAAGATAAAGTGTACCGGCAGGCAGTAGTTGCAGCGGGCACAGGGTGCATGGCTGCGCTTGATGCAGAAAAATTTTTAGGGTGTACAAACGCAAAGAGTTAAAAAACAGAAAATATACAAAGTACCTTTTTGATAAAAGGAAAGAGAGTTTTACTATTATTTTCTTTTTTTGCTGCACAATAGTGGTAAGTCATTAAGAAGGTTTTTAACATGTTCAATATGGAGAATACCTTTTTTAATCAGTAGGCAGAAAACCATATAGAAAGAGCAAGGTAAATGTTACTGAGATAGCAAATATGTTTAATTAAAAAACTTCAAAAACCACTTAATATGCCAATAAAAAAGTTATTTCAGGCTATTAATGATGAAGACCTCGAAAGGTTTAAAACAACCTCTGAAAGAAAGTACGGATGTTGGTACGTTTGACTAGGAAGGTAAAGATATGACGCTTTTTGATGTATCTATTTCTAACATCTATTACTATCAGTAGTAATTGATAAATCACATTAAGAAAAAAGGATATTCAATATTAATACTCAGGATAAGCAAGTTAAACATGAGGAGAGCAATTACGGTACACTAATGCTTTTCGTGGTGCTATATTTTTAGGACTTAGACATAAATAGCTAGTATGCAGTTTTCATGTATTGTCTGTCAAATTAGAGCTAGAGATAGTGGAAAAACTACTTGTATATCTTAGATATTAAAACTGATATTAGAAACTGTAAAAATAAAAGCCCTAAAGTCATGCTGTAAGAGAATTTGAGTAATAATATAATTAAAATCTTAAAAAGTACAAGAAGGAAAATTTATTGAGCAGAAGTTTATTAAGAATAATCTTAGTCGACACTGAGCTTTGATGAGTCAAGGCATACTAAATCTAGCGCACAAGATTTTGTGAAACAAATATCTGGCTAGCAAGGGTTTACTGAGCAAACATTTAACTCTAACTGCTCTCTCTGGAAAAGAGGCGCAAACAAAAGAAGCACAAGCTATTCCGACCTCATTATCGAATAGTCTTTAGAAGAAAGAATAAAAAACAAAAAAAAAGTATTAACTAAATTTTTAAAAACATAAAAATCTAGATAATCAAATAAAATCAACGCCTACAATAGAGCAATCGATTAAGATAAATTAGTTAAACTTACTATTAAGGAGCAATTAACTTCTTTTATAGTAAAGAGGTTTAAGTAATATGAAAAAATTGGTGAAAGATAGCTGTTTCATAAATTACGCAATTATTGCTATTATGTTAAGGAACATTAACGATCTGACTAAGCACTATTAAAAACGCTTAAATAAAAAATTTCCTAGAAAGACAAATAATGAATAATTTGCATAGAACCTTTTAGGTGAATTTAAAGGAGAAAGATATTTAACTTACGAGAGAAAAAGTTAGAAATATATAAAATAAGAAAAATTAAATCAGTAAACAAGGATCAATGCTCCTGATCAGTGAAGTTCAACTCGTTGATGAAAAACACTCAACTTTAAGCTCAAAACCAAGATTTAAAAAATCCAAGATCTTCAGAGATAGAGCTCCAGTAGAAGATACTTTACTTCTACATTTTTTGTATTGTTTGGAGGTGCATATTTAATAATGAATAATTATATTTAGAGATAAGCACTTCTCTTGCTGTATTTACATTGGGCCTTTTAGAAACAGGATGCTTTTTTTGTATAAAAAAATGAACAAAGAAATAGAACTTAATGTACCACCGACTCTCCTAGAGTTAAAAAGATTTCTATTTCTTTTTAAAACTCCATTAAGTATTTTTATATATATTGAAAACATCTTGATAATTCAAATGAGTGTAGATTTAAACAGTTTCAAGACCTTGAATGACCAAGCAGGTTGCTGTATTGAGCTTATATCAATGTTTTCTTGAAGCAAATGAGTAATAAAACTATAACGTAATACATGTCGAGATAGGATTTCTGGCAAATTTAACATTTTCCTTACTTTTTATAGATGATTAATAACATAAGTTCTTTTCAATTTTCCTTTTAGTTCCATAAAGAGATATTATACTTCATTATTAATGCTAAGTAAGGAAAAGCTTTTACGTACTCTTACATACACTTTTTTACTACTAGAGAAAAAATACCTACCTTCACTTTACCCCCCTTACTATAACTATTAAACCTCCATTATTGATATTACTAACCTTAAATGCTTCTCACCGATCCTTAACCCTGTGCCATATAAGTAGAATAATAATCGCAATTTCCCTTTTTATCACCCAAGGTTCACCTAAGTCAGACAGTTTCATTCTTTCATTAAAGTTTTTATATCAGATGTTGATTAATGCTCTTGGTAAAGTTCTTCTCTGAATTGGCCTGGATAAGGAGAATATAGCCTCATTGTTTACTTCGTAAGTGTTTTTATATACCTGAAAAAATTTCTAATTACTTGACAATGCACGAGTATTTGATCGCACATTTACACCTTGTATAATGAAAGGTAAGCCAGCTTCTAAGCTCGGGCACGCTCAATCTTTCCAAAGAGCAAATATTTACTTCTCCTACAATGTGAATATTGAGAAAACTTATCATGTCTTTTAGGTCTCTCATATATCATTTTACAAAAAGTGTTGAGCGAACAAGACCTATACCTCACTATTCATACCAATTTTCAATAATTGAACCTAAGTTTAATAGTTACTTTTTAAAGAACGCATCAGTGCATGCATCACGGAAGGTTTCATTTACATCAGGATGAGAGTGACAAATTCTATATATATCCTCTGCTGCTGCACCATACGCCATTGCAACTGCTGCTTCATTAATTAGCGTATCAGCATATGCCCCTATGATATGCACACCTAGTATCGTATCTGTCTTGCTACAAGTTAGTACTTTTACAAACCCTTCAGCATCATCAATAATTTTTGCCCTACCATTTGCAGCAAACTGACATTTACCAACTTTATACTTCCAACCAGCATTTCTGAGTTCCTCTTCAGTTTTGCCGATTGAAGAAACCGCAGGATGAGTATAAATAACAAATGGTATAATTTCGTAATTAATGTGAGGTGACTGCCCTGCTATTATTTCTGCAACTGCCACTCCTTCTTCTTCCGCCTTATGAGCAAGCATTGCCCCACCGATTGAATCACCAATAGCAAATATTCTTTTTATATTGGTTTCATACTTATTGTCAACTTGAATAAAGCCACGGCTATCTCTTTCTATTTTGCCATCAATGTCAAGACCATCAGTATATGGTTTACGACCTACTGCAATGAGCACTTTATCTGCCTCTATAGTATTTACTTGGCTGCCTTGAACAGAGCAAAGTTTTACACTTAAAAAATCACTATTTTGTTTTATTTCTTCAACTTTAGTGCTAAGTAAAAGTTTTATTCCTTGTTTTTGTAAACTGGAAAACAAAGACTTACTCAATTCTACATCCATTGCTGTAGCGATTCTGTCGAGAAACTCTACTACAGTAACTTCAGACCCTAGCCTTTTCCATATAGAAGACATTTCAAGTCCTATTGCTCCGGCTCCAATTACAACAAGTCTTCTTGGCACTTCAGTTAGAGATAATGCACCAGTGGATGAAATAATGTTTTTCTCATCGATATTAACTCTTGGTAAGGAACTGACATCAGAACCGGTTGCGATTACTATATTTTTTGTTTTCAGCGTCTTACCTTCAACCGAAACTTCAAGGTTACCTTGATCAAAAGAAGTAATTTTCCCAAGTCCAGTGATCCTAGCAATCTTATGAAGGTTAAAGAGATACTCTATTCCTTGTCCCAATTCTTTAACTCTGGCGTCCTTATATTCTAGCATTTCTTTTAGATTAAAACTTGCGTCCTTAACTTTTATACCAAGTTTTGATAGATCATTTTTCGTGTGAATATATTGATAAGAAGAGTGAAGTAACGCTTTAGAAGGTATACACCCAACTCGCAAACATGTCCCGCCAAGAATGCTATTTTTATCTATGCAAGCAACTTTCATCCCAAGCTTTGCAGCCACAATAGCACATCTATAACCACCTGAACCACCGCCTATAATAATCAGATCATGATCAGTCATAAAAAATAAACCTATTTCCTAAATAAAAAGCACCACTCCCTTCAGTTGTTATATATATCTTATCATGAATGAACACTGGAGTGTGAAACACATTACCTGGTATTTTAATTGCCTTCCATGCACTTTCAGATTCAGAAAAAGCAAACATTACACCTTTATTGCTTGTTATCCATAACGTATTGGCATGCATAATTAAAGTAAACAACTGCGTATTTTCTATTGAATCAGACGTCCAGATTGTTTTTCCATCTCGTACGTCAATGCCAACTATTTTATTATCTCTAGTAATTAAAAAAATTCTACCACCGGCTCTTTGCTCTTTTGTAAGAATAGAAGAATTACAATATGACACAATGTTTGATACACTTTTTGTTTGCAGTAGTTTTGACCATAGAATGTTCCCTGATTTTACGTCGATACCATAAACATAAGAACTGTTTGTAGCAACTAAAATATTATCAAGTACTCTTGGTGTAGTAGTTATATCTGTAAGCTGTGTATCTAAAAGGTTTGTAGCCAATTTTTGACTCCACAATTTTTCACCACCTTCATCAAAAGCTATTAGTTCACCATTTGAAAATGGTGCTATTATTTTATTATCAGAAACTGCAGGTGATATGGAATATAAACCTCGGACTTCACTAACTCCATTTTGGTGAGTCCAAATTGGGCTGCCGTCTTTCATATTAAGTGCATACAAAAAATTATCAATAGTTAATACTATCAATTTATTGTGTATTACTACTGCTTTTCCTCTTACTGGAGCTCTCAGTTCCTTTTTCCATTGAATCTCACCAGTTTTTACATCTATCACATATAGAACATTATTTGCTATAAAAAAAACATTTCCTCCATGATGCGATAGACTCATATTACCAATTTTTTTTTTGTGCGAAAGGTGCAATTTCCAATTCATAACCTTTAAATTATCAACATCAACGGAATATAAGGTACCGTGCTTGTCTACTAAAATAACAC
>CACRCM010000061.1:0-5880 GCA_902646575.1 uncultured Wolbachia sp. | reverse complement strand
GAAGAAGCTGAATCAGATCTATGAAAAACATACTGGAAATTCACTAAAGAAAATTGAAGAAATGATGGAGAGAGATAAATTCATGGATTCTGAAGAAGCTAAGAAAATTGGATTAGTTGATAAAGTGATGGCTGAGCGTGAAGATATTAAAGTTGAGTAGAGGGTGAATTAATGGATAATAATGATTTACACCGTTGTTCTTTCTGTAATAAAGCACAAAATGAAGTAGATAAATTAATCACTAATTCTTCAGATGGCTTAAAAGTGTTTATTTGTAATGAGTGCATAGAGTTATCTCATAAGGCAATAAGTCAAAAGAAAGGAGGGCCTTTTAATTCAGATTATATGTCTGATGTGAAGTTATTATTAAAGAAACCTGAAGACATAAAAAATTTTCTTAGCAAACATGTTGTGGGTCAAGAGCATGCACAACATGTTTTATCTGTGGCTATGTATAACCATTGTCAATCCATGGCACAAATTCACTCTATAAGTGACGTTGAGATTGAGAAATCGAATGTAATGCTTATTGGTCCCACTGGTTCTGGTAAAACTTTATTAGCTAAGACACTTGCTAAAGTTTCGGATGTACCGTTTGCTATGGCTGATGCGACAACTTTAACGGAAGCAGGTTATGTAGGCGATGATGTAGAAAGTGTGTTGTCACGTTTGTTGCAAGCTGCAAACTATGATGTTACAAAAGCGCAGCGTGGCATAGTATTTATAGATGAAATAGATAAGATTACAAGGAAATCTGAAAGTACTTCAATAACGCGTGATGTTTCAGGTGAGGGAGTGCAGCAAGCTCTGCTTAAGATTATGGAAGGTACAGTCGCTTATGTTCCACCGCATGGGGGACGTAAACATCCACAACAAGAACTTATACAAGTGGATACTAATAATATATTGTTTATCTGTGGAGGGGCTTTTGAAGGTCTAGATAAAATTATTGAAGCAAGGAAAAGAGGAACATCAGTTGGCTTTGGAGCAGATATCAGTCATTCTAGGGAGCAAAGGAAAAAGAATGTTTTACATGATGTTCAACCTGAAGATTTGATCAAATTTGGTTTAATACCGGAGTTTGTAGGGCGGGTTCAAATAACTGCTGTTTTAGATGAGTTAGATCATGAAGATTTAGTACATGTACTAATAGCGCCAAGAAATGCACTAATAAAACAGTACAAGGCATTACTTGCATTTAGCAAAGTAAACCTTGAGTTTACAGACGAAGCAATATCAGCTATTGCTGAAAAGGCTATGAGTTATAAGACAGGTGCAAGAATGTTGCGTGCTATTTTAGAGTCACTTTTGCTTGATGTTATGTATACAGCTGGAAATGGAGGTTTTGAAGGTAGTACAATAGTGATTACTAAGGAAATGGTAGAGCTAGGAAAAGCAGTGATTAATCGCAGTAATAAAGGTACTGTTATAACAGTTAATGATTAGTTTGGGGTATATGTTATGAGTGTTGAATGTACTGTAGACTCTATTTTTGTTACATTACCAGTATTACCTTTAAGAGACGTAGTAGTCTTTCCAAGTATGATGGTTCCTTTATTTATAGGTAGAGAAAGATCTATCAATGCATTAGAGTGTGCTATTAATAATAGTAGTCGTCAGAATGAGATTTTTCTTGTGACACAACGAGATGGTTCTATTGATAATCCAGAATCACAAGATCTTTATGAGGTAGGTGTGCTAGCAAATATTGTACAATCATTAATAAGATTACCTGATAATGCAGTAAAGGTTGTAGTTCAAGGAGTAAACAGAGGAAGAGTTTTAGAGTATATCGACTCTCATACCTTATTACAGGCTAAAGTAGAGTTGAGTAGTTACTATGAGTGTGAAGATGATGAAGATAATGTTGATCTAGAGGCTTTGAGACGCTCTGTTATAAACGCATTTGATAGCTGGTGTAAACTAAACAAGAAAAATCATCCTGAAGTTGTTGTTAGTCCAATTGAACAAATCAAAAAGCTTGATCAGCTTGTAGATACGATAGTTTCGTACTTAAACATAAAAGCATCAGATAAACAAAGCATACTTGAGACTTATAGTACAGTAGAACGTTTAAGAAAAACTTTTACTTTTATTGAAAGAGAAATAAGTATTTTGGATGCACAAAACCGTTTGTGTAAAACAATTAAATCACAAGTTGAGAGCACTCAGAAAGCCTACTATCTTAATGAACAATTGAAAGCTATACAGAAAGAACTAGGTGAATTTGAGAATGGAGAAGAAGGAAGTACAGTAAATGAATTTGAGAAAAAGATAAATGAAACAAAGCTTTCTCAGGAAGCAAAAGAAAAGGCTATAACTGAGTTGAAGAGATATAGGAAAATGAACCCCGTTTCTCCTGAAGCTACAGTTATATCTAATTATCTGTATTGGTTGCTTGATCTGCCATGGGGAAAGCATAAAGATATAAAAATTAACTTAAATGCAGCAAAGAAAATCTTAGACGAGAATCATTATGGCATAGAGAAGGTAAAAGATAGGATAATAGAATTTTTAGCAGTATTAAAGAGAGTAAAAGAGATAAAAGGTCCTATACTTTGTTTAGTTGGACCACCTGGTGTTGGTAAAACTTCTTTAGCTAAATCTATAGCAAGAGCGGTAGGTAGGGATTTTGTTCGCATTGCTCTTGGTGGTGTACGTGATGAATCTGAAATACGTGGCCATAGAAAAACATATATTGGTTCGATGCCTGGTAAAATCATCCAACACATGAAGAAAGCTAATTCGTGCAATCCGCTCTTTTTGCTTGATGAGATAGATAAAATGGGCTCTGATTCACGTGACGATCCTGCGTCTGCGTTGCTTGAGGTTTTAGATACAGAACACAACAAGCACTTTACAGACCATTATTTAGAAGTTGAGTTTGACCTTTCAAGTGTAATGTTTGTAGCTACAGCGAACAGCTTAAATTTGCCATATCCTTTGCGTGATAGAATGGAAATTATACAATTGTCTGGTTATACTGAAGATGAAAAGATTAATATTGCTAGATATTATCTGATTCCTAAATTGAAAAAAGAGCACGGTTTACGTCAGAAGGAATGGAGTATAACTGATGATGCACTGTGTGAGTTGATACGTTTATACACACGTGAAAGCGGCGTGCGTAGTATGGAAAGGGAGCTTGCGAAGCTTATGAGAAAAGCAGTTAAGAAAATATTAACTGATAAAAGTAGGGAAATATCTGTAAGAGTTGATAATTTACAAGATTATTTAGGAATACGTAAGTATACTTTTGGCATTGCAGAAAATGAGAGTTTAGTAGGTGTGGTAACTGGACTTGCTTACACTGAAACAGGTGGTGATATTTTGATGATAGAGTCAGTTCTGATTCCTGGTAAGGGAGAAATAAAATATACGGGAAAACTTGGAGAGGTGATGCAGGAATCTATAAAAGCTGCATATAGTTATGTTCGTTCAAATTGTCTGTTTTTTGGTATAGAGCCTGAAAAATTTCAAAGTAACGATATACATTTGCATATACCTGAAGGTGCTGTGCCAAAGGATGGACCTTCTGCTGGTAGCGCAGTATGTACGTCTATTGTTTCTCTTATGACAAGCATACCAGTCGACAAAAGTGTTGCTATGACAGGTGAAGTGACATTACGTGGTAGAGTTTTAGCTATTGGAGGCTTAAGAGAAAAGTTACTTGCAGCACTCAGAGGATCAATTAAGACTGTAGTTATACCTAGCGAAAATGAGAAAGATATACAAGAAATTCCAGCAAAGATTAAGGAAAAGATCAATATAGTTCTTGCCAAGAATATTGATGAGGTGATAAAGGTTGCTTTGATACGACCCACCATTCCAATTGAAGGCAATACTGGAAACAGCACACCATCTTCCTCTATAGAAAATAGAGGCGATAGTTTTCCTGAGTTAAAAACACTAAAGCATTAGGCCTTTATCTGCATAGCTTTAGCACTCCATAATAAGTTTCAAGTAGCTGTAGAAACAGAACACTAAAAACTCCTTAACAAGTTTTGCCAGCTTTCTTATTATTATAATGAAAGTATTACGTAATCGATATCCTGCTTGATTTCTGGTACTATGTGTACCTTACGTTTTTACAACCTTTCTAAGGTTTTACCTGTATAAGCTGAAATGAGCTTTTGAAGGATTTAAAGTAGTATAGAATGCCAATTTACAGAATTAAAGAGAGCTACTAAAGGGTCTCATCTGCCTTCTTTTCTAACTTAGTAAGTTTTATAAATATTTATATAACTAAAAGTTAATTCTTTTTATTAAGAAAATAATTATTTATCCTTTTCTGGGTTATATAGAAAGTCGATTAGAATATAACCAAATTGGTTTAGGTTTATAAAATGCAAGAAAACGAAAAGACTTAATCTATTATAATCTTTCTAAAATAGTTCTATGAAGTGCAATTGATAATGAATTGCAAAATACATTTGAGATGAGTAAAATAAAATATGTATTTTTTTATAAATTGACTACGACAAAAGCATGCAAAAACTTCATATATCCATTTATCTTGCACTACTTCCTATAATTAGCACATTATTCTTAGTGTACCCTATAATTTTTCCATGCTTAATATCTATTGTTGTAGCATACTTATTCAATCCGCTAGTAGTAAAGTTTGAAAAGCATAAAATACCACGCCTATATTCTGTAATTTTTATAATATTTGTACTACTGCTGGTTCTTGTGTTAGTTGTTACATTTGTTTTACCTATTATATATGTTCAAATTATTTCGATATTAAACTTTTTAATCAGTAAAGCACCTTTCTTAAACCTTAAAGGTATCCCATCTGCGTTAGAGTTTCTTAATATAAAAGTAGGAGATGGTTTATTTGATCACTTATCTGAAAATCTAGCAAAAAATTGCGGCGATTATATATCTTATTCTATAAATGCTTTTGGTATTATAGGTAATTTTATTGTCCAGGTACTAAGCTCGAGCTTCAACTTAATTCATGTAGTATCATTGTTAGTAATTATTCCGGTAATGTTTTTCTATATATTGCGTGATTGGCCTCTGATTATAATAAAGATTAGTGAATTAGTTCCTGTTCATTATAAAGAAAAAGTTGCAGTTTTTTTTTCAAAAGTGGATTTTATTATACTTAATTACCTGAAAGGGCAGGTGAACATATGCATTGTTATGGTGGCCTTTTATTCTGTAGGTCTTAGTATAATCGGGTTGAAATATCCTGTTGCTATTGGAATTTTATCAGGAATATTAACATTTATACCTTATATAGGGCCATTAATATATACTATTATTGGGTTTTTGAGTGCTATTGCTCAATTCAGTGGGTGGTTCAAAAGCGCTGCTGTTTTAGTATTATTTAGTGTTGGGCAGTTAATAGATGCGAACGTACTAATTCCTTTATTAATAGGGAAAAAAGTTCATATACATCCAGCTGTAATTATCCTTGGAGTAACTACATGTGCTTCATATTTTGGGTTGATAGGTATATTACTTTTTATTCCAATAATAGCGATTATTAATGTATCAATAAGATATGCAATAGATGCATATCTTCAAAGTGAGTTTTATAAGGGTGGCTAGCAGATTTTTTGTATAACTGGTTTATGATAATGAAGGAAATGGACCTTAAAATATTATTTGTACATGAGAAGAATAAGCAAATTTTAACACAAAACTCACTGTCAGAGGTGTAGGATATATGTTTAGTATGCAATTAAATTTATTTAGCAATAATCAGACTGATTATAGTTGGCAAAATTTTATTGTTTTAGGTGAAAATAAGCATGTGTACAGTTCAGTAATTGATGATCTATCTTGGAAATGTCTGATTCTCTTTGGACCTAAAGGTTCTGGTAAGACTCATCTTGCTCACATCTGGCGATCGATAAATAATGCAAT
>CACRCM010000060.1:0-5930 GCA_902646575.1 uncultured Wolbachia sp. | reverse complement strand
TTCTTTTCTTGACATTCATAGTAATTAAATTTACCCTACTTAACGTTATTGTATTTTTCTCTCCCTGATCAAAAGAAATAAAATAAGTTTTACTAAGAATGAAACTGGTGATAATATACCTACAAATAAGGTGCAAGAATATTGGAGCTAACTAAACCCTAGAGCAAAAATAAAATCAACAAAACATATCAAAAGCTTAATGCAGTTAGTTCATCAAGATAAAGGAACTCACGGTATTTTGTACAAACGTGAAATGCAGTATGATATAGATTGCTGAGAAGATAGTAGTTACCTTAATACTATTTTTTATTCATAAAAACTGTTGACTCGTAAAAACACCTTTCAAAATTAGATTCTTTTACTAACTAGATTACCTACCAATTGGATAATCACCAGTGAAACAAGCATCACAGTATTGAGACATTATGTTATTGCGCTTCTCTTCCTTAACAGCTTGATATAGACCATCAATGCTCAAAAAGGTTAAGCTATTCACTCCTATATTTGCCTCCATTTCTTTTATAGATTGGTTTGCAGCAATTAAATCCTTGCGCTCTGGTGTATCGATTCCATAAAAACAAGAGTACTTAATTGGTGGGCTTGAAATTTTTAGGTGAATTTCTTTTACCCCTGCATCTTTTAGCATAACTATTATACTTCTGAGCGTGCTACCACGTACTATACTATCATCTATTAAAACTATATTTTTACCCTTTAAGATGCTCTTATTAGCATTAAATTTCAATTTTATTTTAACTTTACGTACTTCAGCAGTTGGTTGTATAAAAGTTCTTCCTATATAGTGATTACGAATTATTCCCAGTTCCATGGGTAAAGCTGAATGCTTTGAATATCCAATAGCCACAGGTGTTCCAGAATCAGGTATTGGTACAATCATATCCACATCGTTTTTTGGTGGACTTTCCTCTGCAAGGGTTCTTCCTATTTCTTTTCTTACATTATATATAGACTTATTCTCCATGACACTGTCTGATCGTGAAAAGTAAACGTATTCAAAAATACAAAAACTTGATTTTTGCTGTGAGAAAGGAAATGCTGAAGCTAAGTTACCATTCCGGTCAAGAGTGACTAACTCACCTGGTTCTATTTCTCTGACAAATTCAGCATTTACTATATCAAAAGCACAAGTCTCAGATGCGAGCACATAAGAACCGTTTAGTTTTCCTGAAACAAGAGGCCTGATTCCTGCTGGATCGCGCACTCCAATAACCACTTCTTGATTAATTGCAACAAAGGAATAAGCACCTTGTATTTGTTTTAATGCGTATATAAAACTCTCTAAGAAGCTACTCCTAGTATTGACTTCTACTAAACGCACTACTACTTCTGTATCAATATCCGATTGAAAAACGCATCCTTGTTTGATTAGCTGTTCGCGTATTGAAGAAACTTTAATCAAATTACCGTTATGCGCTATAGCAAAATCCCCAAATTTACTGCTTTTACCAAGCATAGGTTGTGCTCCAAACTTACTGCCACTTGTTGAATACCGAACATGGCCTATTGCATAATCTCCAGGTAGGGATTTTTTTATTTCACCTATTTTATCAAGTACACTACTAACTTGACCTTGAAAGTGATAAGAATGTAACTTACCATTGCTACTTGTTGTTACACCAAAAGATTCCTGACCTCTATGCTGCAAAGCATGAAGGCCTATTATGGAGTCAAAAGCAGCATTTTTGTTGGAGCTTGTACCAAATACCCCACACTCTTCATGCATTCTATCAAGCATAAAAATTACTGAGTAAAGTCTAATTTTACTCTAGCGTGGGTAAAGCACAAGCATTTTATTCTTTTCAATACTAAGTTTTTTACAGCAATTCTAACGTACTCTAGAAAACACTAGATTTGTTAGATTATGATAAAGAATTTATAAGAGAAACACAACCGTAAAGTACTTGGAAGAAGCATAAACAAATTTTAACATGAAAATAGGTTATATAAGAGACCTAATCTTATATAAAATCTTAAAATGGTAAAATTAAGAGAAACACCTATAGCCAGAGGTTTGAGCAAACCTACAAAGTGTTTAATTTGCTTTCATGAATATTAATATACCCTAGAGTAGGGCTACACTAAAATATACATTACTGATTACTACGACATTGATTTATCACTACATCAGCAAGATATCTTATGCTATATATACTATACTACTTACCTTAGCACTAGCAATTTCTGATAACACAACAGGTATGATTGTTTCAATAGCAATAATTTCCATTGCAACTAGTGTATCGCTATAACACAGAGCAATAGCATCAAACCCATGTGACTGCTGATTCCCTTAAGGAAACTCTTGAAAATTGCTTCTGTGGAGAGTTATATTTTATATCATCTATTATGAGTAGCTAGACACGATATAAATTATCGTTATTTATATTTTCTTTGTATTCAAGTAAATATTTTGTAAGCCCATTTTCCCTTTCTACTCAGTTAAAATATGATATACTAATATATAATTCTTTTTTTTCTACTTAACTATAAAATTCATGGCTAGCACCTTCTTCAATAGGAATTCTGTAATTTCAATATCGTGATCAGTTTCTATATAATTACTGAAAGTAATAGATTGTGACAGTCTGCTTTTTTGCCTACTAGATACATGCAGTAAGAGATTTTTATTGTACTTTAACTTATATTTTATGATACCATCAATAATTAGCTTTTCTTTAGAAGAATTTTTACATTAGTTTTAACTCCATGCTCAAATAGTAACTTAACAACATTGTTTTTCTTTAGAGTGCAATACAGTAATTTAAATTTTAGTTATCAAATGCATTATAATTTGTTCTATATTTTTTTACATTAAGATTGTGCCTAACTCATGACATACGACACGCAAGATAGCCCTACTGTTACCCATAATATTACATTTATGTATGTAAGTTACAAGCATAGTCTAATACTGATAATTATGAACCGGTGTTTAATTATATTAATACTATACTTAAATAAAACTCTTTCAAGAAACTTTACCCAACCAAGTTTAGGTTATTAGAAAAATTCTTCACAATAAATCCAATATTAAATGCTAGCATATATATTATAAATTTTAGTTCGTTTATTGATATCTTGAACTTTTTCTAACAAAGCTTTTGCTTTGGCTAGATCTCTATTTTTCAAGAACCTTAAATAGTCAACCTTTCCCTCACTTAAATGTGAACCATAGCGCTTTTTATAGAGTTTTCTATTAAAGTTTTTAAAAAACTTAAATTAAATTATTAACCTAATCATCATTAAGCCGTTGACTAATGAATTTTTCCTTAATCTTATCTGTTAGTACTCAATATATTACTGTTATTTCCTTTATTTCTTTAGTCTTTGCCATTACTTTACATTCTCTTTTCACCTTGTACCTAACTATTCACCATGATACTACTCAAGTATAAATTTGTAATGTGCCTTCTTAATCTCTTCTACACCTGCACTCTCTGATAACCATACGCTTTAAATGCCTCTTTATATATTTTTGAGACTATAACTTTCACTTAGCCAGGATAATTTAACATAAAATATTACTTTAGCAAGCTCGCTCAAAGGGCTAAAGTAAAAATGTTGACCCTAAAGGTAAAATTTTTACTTCGTCAACTTGTATTTCATTTCATTTTATAACAACATTCCAAAATTAGCAGACATTTTGAGATCCAGTCTTTAATTTAATGTAATCAAAAATATTGTTTTGCTTTTATGTCATTTTCAAAAATTTCAAAGTGAAAATAACATAAAAACCTACTAATATGCTGCCATATGTTAACGCTACAGTATGATGAGCCCACTCCAGCGTTAGTTACTTCCATGATACTATTTACTAATTTTAAAACCACTCTTCTATTCTTTCTAACTGTTTATAATTATTAAATCTTAGAAACTTATCGAAATATGGAGAGGCAATAAAAGGAGTACTCTCCCTTAAATAATTAGACAGAAAACCTGGTAAATTATCTTGAAATTCCTGCATTTTTAGTCTATAATCTTTCAAAGGAATAATTTTTATTTTATCATAATCAAGATTCCAATAAGCAAGTTCTGAAATTTCTTTTTTGGTTGTGTATTCCACCGCTAAGGCTTGTAAAATTAATTGTGGAAAAAACCCTGACATAACTTCCTTGTTGGAAGGCGGTGAACCAAGTTTATAATCTATAATCGCCACTTGTCCATTTGGCAGGTATTCAACTCGATCACATCTTGCTATCAGTGAAATCCTTTTTGTCATCGAAGTAACATAACTACCGGTACGTGCTGGAATATGAGATATTGGATAAAAAAAGCTTTTTTCTAACTCAATATGATTGTTTCTAGCCTTATCAAATTTAACGAAAGATTGAATTACTCTCTGCAGCTTTACCCACCACATACTTGAGAAATTAAACTGACTAGTTGAGAATACCTCGCCTGCAATGCTCATTAGCGGCTTCTTATCACATAAATACCTCTCAAGAACACTATGCACCATAGTACCAAATTCTAGTATTGACGGCTTGAAATTTAACTCTCTTAGCTGTCTAAGATTCAGTATATATTCAACATAAAATGAGTAAGGGTTACGAATCAGTTTTTCTAGTGCACTAGAAGATATCACTTGCATTTTTTCTTCTCTAACTTTAGCTTGAGGCTTGGGTGTAGGCTGGGTACATGGAACAATGTATTCAGGTGTATTTAATATTCTTAGCCAATCACGATAAGGATATTTTGGTTTTTGTGACAGAACTTCCAAACGACTTAATATAGTTGGCTTCCTGTCGCTCAGCAAGCTTATAATATAAACTTTGCTTGCACCAAATAAATTACGCAGGGCATATAAAAAATACCCCTGTTCCTCTTGTACAGAAGGAAGGCCAAATTTTTCTCTTATCAGTGCGTTCAAAAATGGATTTTGAAAATTCGGCATATCATAAAATCCAGCAAGTATTACAACTCTATTGTAATATAAACTGAATCTATTTAAGTCACTTGCTACAGAAAAAAACTCCTTCTTCAGGAAGAAGGTTAGAATTTGCTTGTATATTTCCAAAGAACATTTAACTTTCACACCCTCACATGCATTCGAAAAATCACAAATGAAATCACCTATTTCATTATCCATCCTTGAAAGATTTACATTAGAAAGCATATGAATACACTGTAAATGAGCTGTTACTATATCATAAATTGAGTAATTTATAACACTAGTTAATATTTTATATATAATCTTTAAATTATTGATAATAAGTAATATATCCTCTTTATATTTTAGCTTTTCATGGGTATTGATAACATTTATAATATCGCTTAGACCATTGGTATTAAAGTTACGTAATACCTCTATTTCAAATTCAGATAAAATCTGAGTATATTCTTCCTTGGAGTAGCCAAAAGTCACTAGCTCATGTTTGAGAAGTGTAAGCAATGCCACACTATTCCAATTTGAGGTCAAAATCTCGATGCTGTAAAGCAAAAGCATTATATAAGAGCTGTTTTCTGATGTAGGTTTTGATAAACAAGCCATACGGGTTGCAAGTAATTTATCAAGAACAACCAAAGAAACATTTTCATAACCTTCATTCTCTATAATTAATGATATCACTTGTGCTTCTTCCTCTCTAGAAGCACAAGTGATGACTTCGATATTTTTAATGCATCCACTACTAACTTTGCTAAGATCAGCAGTTGTATCAAAGATATAATCTAGATATTCTACAGTTCCTTGATCACAGATTCCAGCTTCACGCGCTGGAACGACAGCGATATAAGTTTCATTTAGAAAACTCACATCTTTTCTATCTACATTTAAGTAATCCAACAGGTCTTTCACACTATATTGATAGTGTCTTTTGCTGAGTGACTCCCAATCTTTCTCTTTAATTTTTAAGTTTAGGTTAGGTAAGATTATTTTTCCAAATGGCAGGTCATATATAGCTTTGATT
>CACRCM010000059.1:0-6048 GCA_902646575.1 uncultured Wolbachia sp. | reverse complement strand
TTCATTAATATTATCACGTTTACGATTAATTTTACCATAAGGAACTAAGATTACATTGTCCTTTGTATTATTTTCAACAATTTGCTCAATCTTAAACATATAGCTGTCGTCAAGGCTAATTTTTGTTCTGAATATGATACCATTTTTATTATCCCAAAACAAATTAACTACTTTTCGATTAGTTAGTTCAGCTTCATCAATTTGCCAAATTGTTTTAGAATCTGGAATTTTAATTTTGCCACTTGGATCGAGCCAACCAAATTCTGCAAAATATACATCTTTTGATTCTACAGGTGACAGCAATACCACTTGTGAAGAAGGAGAATTTAGTTCTAAGTAGTAATTGGTTAAGATCAAGTCATCAAACCTGACACCTTTCAAGAAAATTGACCCTTTAACCATATTATTGGTTAGGTTAACCCTTTGTTCTTGAGTAGAATTAATAATTTCGGAACGATTTTGGTGTATCATAGAAGCAAGATCATTAAAAGATTCTATATGTTCAATATTTTCAATTGATTGATTATTTTGGTCTATGTTGAGAAAATTATCGTAAATGACACACCAGGATACTATAATTGATACAGAAAGGATAGCTGCCAAAATTAGATTTCTTGCTTCTGACATAAATTTGAGCTAAATATACTTCCTTAAAGTGTATATTAAATATTGTACTGAAACAATAAAGTTTGCCTATTTTTAATAATAACTTTTAACACTAATCTTTATTACTATCTATTATAACAGCTTCACATTTTAACAATATAAACACAGTAAAAAACCCATTTATTTAACTACTGATAATAGTTATCACTAGAATGTTCATTGATTTATAAAGGGGTAAATCAAAAAATAGATTTCTCAGTACTTTTTCACCATATAAAGAAAAGATTCAGAACAAATTGTTCTAATCATAAAAAGATACACTTATGCTTGCCTTAACTTACAAAATATTCAAAATTTAAAAATGCATGAAGCTGTAAAAGGTTAAGTAAGAGCTAGAATGGTTTAAATATCTTAAGTAAAATAGGTTTTTGAGGTATTTTTGTTCCTCTGTAAGAGAGAATAAGCTAATATTATACATATTATATTGTAAATCTCCTTATTAAAGCTCTGCAGGTTAATATAGGAGCAGAAATAAATATTGCAGAGCAAGTGCCAATTAAAATACCAAAGAAGATGATCAAGCTGAAGTCTCTGACTATACCTGTACAAATTAACATCAAGGGAAGAGCAGCAAGTAAAGTTGTACCTGAGGTTAAAACAGTACGAAATAATGTAGCGTTAATACTTGCATCTACTATTTTACTTATATTCCTCTCTTCACCATTTTTTTGATATTCTCGAATTCGATCGTACATAATTACTGAATTATTGATTGAATAACCAATGATAGTAAGAAGAGCTGCAATTGATGAAGTATTAAACTCAATGCCAGTCAGGCTAATAAAACCAACAGTTAAAATTATGTCATGAACAAGTGCTATTATTCCGCCAAAACCACATTGCCAGTTAAATCTAAGCCAGACGTAAAAAAATATTCCAACAATTGCAACTAACATTGATAATATTCCTTCAAACACCTGTGATGAGCCTATTTGTGGACCAACATAGTCTACTTTACGATAGCTTATCGAGCTACCTAGCTTTTCTTCTAGTATACTTTTTATCTTCTTGATTTTATCTTCACTTCCTTCTTTTTTAAAGCGCATGACTAAATTATCACCTGCTTTTAAACTCTGCACCGTAAAACTGTTTTCTTTTAATACATTAAGAATAACATGATCCTCATTTAAAGACTTTATCTCTATCAAAATTCCTCCCGTAAAATCTATGCCTAAATTCACTCCACGTAATATGACAGTAAATATTGAAAAAATAACCAGAATAATACTAATTAGTATAGTTAACTTTCTGTATTTGCTAAATTCGATATCAAAGTTACCTGAAACGAGTCTGACTGCCATACTCTTTACTTAAACTCTAATTTTATATATTTTCAAAAGATTTACTAGTTTATCTTGTGATTGAACTATACTAAGCTTTACTTTTTTACAGTCAAGTATCATAATTTTTAGATCACATAATTTCATCAATTAATAAGCCATAGTTAGTTAGAATATAATATCAACAGAAATACCTAATATAAGTAAGTCACTAATAATTTAATTTTTACTTTGTTAACCTTTTCTTTGTGAATCTACATTCTTTTGAATAAAAAAACTCTACTAACGTATCTAATTCATTTTGTGAGTCTTGGTTACTAATTTTTTGCACTCTCGCACGCTCTATTAAACTTAATAGCTCTTTTTCTGTTTCACGATCTCCAACTTCCAACGATTTTCTTTTACATTAAATATTATAACTTCAACTATTGCTAATAGTTTCTTTACTATAGCATCTAATTTGCAATTCACAAAAGATTGGTAACTTTTTTACATCTTTATATTTACTGTTATAACACTCTGACCTTGCTTGCTAAATTTACCTGAACATAACCTCTTATTCCTTATCTTTTGTCCTATAGTTTACACGTAAGACCTTATATATACTTTTTTCTCTTTAATTATCTATTCATTAACTGATAAATCAGTTGCTTGATAAATAATATCAGCAGAAAATCCTGCTTTAAGTAAGATTCTCTGTTATTTTTATTCTCGCTGCTTTTACATTACTTTTCTCTTCAGCTTAGATAGATTTGATCAGTTCAAGAATTACTTTGTGTACTTTTCTATGAGATTATGCTTCCCTTGTACTTACTTTTAATTAAAATAGCTGTTTTCTCTTAGAATTTTTAGTCTAAGAAGGAGATCTTCAATATCAATTGAATAAAACACTTTTACTCTAATATAGAGCGTATAGATAAACGTCTTCTACCCTCTTGTCATATTTTAGTACTTGCTGTTTCGGTACTCTAATTTTATTTATCAAATTTTTCCGAGTATATTTTCGCATTAGCCTCCAATACTTTATCTTTAGCTATATTTTCTAATTTATAGAATCAGTACATTTCTTATCATTACCATCATTAATATTGATAATACTATTTTTTATATAAATAAACTATATCCTGCCATAAGGCTTTACTATAATATATTAATTTCTATAACTTTTTATGTATTCATAATACAGCTATCTCTATGGTAGCAGCTATACAAAATTTCTATTGTAAGCTTTTATAAGATACCTATATTTCTCAATTAAATTTAATATAACCTTTCCTAAGATACAGTGGTACTAGCTACAACCTGTTGCTAGATAGCCTTTGCTCGTTTATAAGAAGAAACAGCAGCGAAAAACGAGCCAAAAGCAATGAGAAAAGATCCAAGCCAAATTGTAGACATTCCAGGTTTGTAGTATACTTTAGTAGCAATCTTGTTCTTATTCTTATTGATTTTGCCGATTATAACATAAATATCAAAAAACAAATTGTGATAAATGCTACTTTCAGCATTTCTCTGACCTTCCACAAGATAAAATCTGTATTCAGGAGTTACTTCACCTAACACTTTATTATTCAATAGATTCCTAATATCCATTGTGCCTCTTACTGCTTGGAAATTTTTCTCTCTTATTAATTCGATATTTCGTAAAGTAACCTCAAATTTATTGACTGTTATGCTATCCCCTATTTTTAAGTAGTTTTCTTTTTTCTCTTGCCAACCAACTGAACAGGTTATACCAAGTACTAGAATCGTCACTCCAGCATGAGCGAGCATCATAGCATAGTAAGACCCGGAAACTCTCTTTGCTAACAAAATTGATTCACTCAGTGCCACCTTAAATAAACGGATTCTTTTACTATATGCTTCCAAAATAAAGACTAATAATGCTATAGAAATGGTAATTAATAATACGATCATTAGCTTCATATGAAAAATGAATGGTAAAATAGCTGCAGCACTACAAAATGTGAATTTATATTCACGGAGTATTGGTGATAAACTATTTCCTTGCCAACAACAGTATTGTCCTACCATAATGAGCACTAGAATGACTAGCACAATAGGGTTAAATAAGGAATTGTAATATGGTGCTCCGACTGAAATAAGTTCACCAGTCAAGTATTCGAGTATTATAGGGTATAAGGTACCAACAAAAACAATAAAAAATGCTGTAATAAACAATAGATTGTTTATCAACATCATTGTAAAGCGTGAAAAGAATCTTCTACTCCCTGGTATCTGATCAACTTGACCACCAGGTTTTATGTTTTCTTTCTCTCTAGATTTCAGTGTTAAATACTGTAATGACAACAAGGATATATATTTTTTTCTAGTACACACTACAAATATTACTAAGCTGCTAATTACAATGATACTAAGTAAAGCTAATATATATAATCCATACCTTGGATCATCTGCAAACGTGTGCACTGAAGCAAGTATTCCTGAGCGAACTAAAAATGTTCCAGCTACACTCAGTGTAAAAGTTGTAAGTGCGAGCAAAGTAGCAAAATTCCTTAAAATATTAAAATTTTGTACTACAAGTAGCAAATGTATCAGTGCTATTGCAATTAACCACGGCATCAAGGAAACATTTTCTACTGGGTCCCAAAACCAAAACCCGCCCCAACCAAGTTCACGATATGCCCACCAACTGCCAAAGCTAATGCCAAAAGTAAGTAATGACCAAGAGATAAGTACCCAAGGCCTGATAATCCTAGCCCAAACGTTTCCTTCAGTGTCTACAATTAACCCAGCTATAGAAAGTGAGAAGGGAACACTAAACCCAAGATATCCCAAATATAATATTGGTGGGTGGATTATAAGACCGATATCCTGCAATATTGGATTAAAACCAAGGCCATCTGTTTCAACACTTGTCATTTTAACAAAAGGATTGGATTCAAGTAAAGTAAATAACAAAAAACAGAAGCAAATCAAGCTTTGAGTGATTAAGGACACCCTTTTCAATTTACTGCTATTATCAATGAAAGTACCCATCAAAAACAGGTAAAAGGTAAGCACTAAGGTCCAAAGCAGCATTGACCCTTCCTTATTCCCCCAAACACCACAGATTTTATAGATCAAAGGCTTTGTTGTATGAGAGTGGTAATATACATTTTCAAGTGAGAAATCGTTTGTAATGTGGCAGTAAATCAAAATAGCCATTGACGCTGATACACAGAAAAATACAGCAACAGTAATAAATCGGTAAGAACTGAACGGTAGAAATAAATATATTAAGGATAATAAGCAAGCTACTAGTAGCAATATATTTCCAAGTTCAGACATAAGTTATAGATATTTATATAATGATATTACGAATAATAAGTTGAAAGTTAAAGTTTTAATATAAAAATAAAATATCAAGTTTTACACTTTTATTCTGTAGAATTGGTGTTGAAGTAATATCATAGGTACAACCAAGATTAGTAAATCTTTATATTAATAAAAATAATAAAATAGAACAGCAATAACAAGCCAGTAATTGATTAAAAAAATCTCTATGCTGTTTTGGGATTTTAAAAGTAAAGAAGATTTCGAATATAAGACAAGCAAATTTATTAATAAAGAGATTTAGCAACTATTTGTTGATTGGCTTGCAAAGAAAATAGATTACATGCAACTAAGTAAGTTGTAAAATACATTATTTATAGTTACTGGGAGTGTTTATGGTAATGCTTTCACGAAAGTTAAGTATGCTAATCTAGTGCTCAATAAGAACCAAGGCAATAAATAGAGAAAAAAATAATTAAAGAAGCTATTAGTGTTTTCAAAAAATGTGAAAGAAACTCAGAAAAAGATTAAAATGAAGAGAGCAAAACTAAAAAGACTTACTGATAATAGATAATCAACAATAGAAACAATTAAAAATTTTTGTAGGAGTTAAGGATAGCTTCTTTATCTATTTAAGTTAGTTGAGCTCAACTTTTTGTAGTAATGTTGCAATGTATTAAAATATTAGAGAAATCGTTTTAGGTAAAAAGAAAAGAACCAATTAAAGACTTCTTATTAAACCATGATAATTCGTTCAACGAAACGTATCCTAAATCACATGGTAAAAGAGACAACGTTACAGCAGCACTATCAAAGTAATGAGTTA
>CACRCM010000058.1:0-2500 GCA_902646575.1 uncultured Wolbachia sp. | reverse complement strand
AACAAAAAACTAAAGCTTGAACTTTAAGTAAGTTCTGTATCTTGCGATACTAATTTTTTTATCGTCTAACGACGCTCTAAAATGAGATGTTCCAGCCGCACCTTCCGGTACGGCTACCTTGTTACGACTTAGCCCTAGTTACCTGTTTTACCCTAGGCAGCTCCTGTTACGGTCACCGACTTCAGGTACCCCAGACTTCCATGGCTTGACGGGCGGTGTGTACAAGGCCCGGGAACGTATTCACCGCGCCATGGCTGATGCGCGATTACTAGCGATTCCAGCTTCATAGAGTCGAGTTGCAGACTCCAATCCGAACTGAGACCGGCTTTCGAGATTTGCATCACTTCGCAGTGTAGCTGCCCTCTGTACCGGCCATTGTATTACGTGTGTGGCCCAAGGCGTAAGGGCCGTGATGATTTGACGTCATCCCCACCTTCCTCTCTACTTGCGTAGGCAGTCTCACTAGAGTCCCCAACTTAATGATGGCAACTAGTGACAGGGGTTGCGCTCGTTGCAGGACTTAACCTAACACCTCACGGCACGAGCTGACGACAACCATGCAGCACCTTGAAAAATGTCCGAAGAAAAGCCTATTTCTAAGCCTGTCATTTCCCATTTAAGCCTTGGTAAGGTTCCTCGCGTATCATCGAATTAAACCACATAATCCACCGCTTGTGCGGGCCCCCGTCAATTCCTTTGAGTTTCAAACTTGCGTTCGTACTCCCCAGGTGGCTAACTTATCACTTTCGCTTAGTCTCTGAATCCGAAAACCCAAAAACGAGTTAGCATCGTTTACGGCGTGGACTACCAGGGTATCTAATCCTGTTCGCTCCCCACGCTTTCGTCCATCAGCGTCAGTTGTTGCTTAGTAACCTGCCTTCGCAATTGGTGTTCTAAGTAATATCTATGCATTTCACCGCTACACTACTTATTCCAGCTACTTCAACAACACTCAAGACCTGCAGTATCAATGGCAGTTTCACAGTTAAGCTGTGAGATTTCACCACTGACTTACAGATCCGCCTACGGACCCTTTAAACCCAATAAATCCGGATAACGCTTGCACCCTCCGTATTACCGCGGCTGCTGGCACGGAGTTAGCCGGTGCTTATTCGTATAGTACCTTCAGCTACTCTCACGAGAGTAGGTTTATCCCTATACAAAAGAAGTTTACAACCCATAGGGCCGTCGTCCTTCACGCGGGATGGCTGGATCAGGCTCGCACCCATTGTCCAATATTCCTCACTGCTGCCTCCCGTAGGAGTCTGGTCCGTGTCTCAGTACCAGTGTGGGGGATCACCCTCTCAGGCCCCCTAAAGATCGTAGACTTGGTGAGCCGTTACCTCACCAACTATCTAATCTTGCGCGTGCCCATCTCTATCCACCGGAGTTTTCAATATTAAGTGATGCCACTCAATATATTATGGGGTATTAATCTTCCTTTCGAAAGGCTATCCCCCTGATAAAGGCAGGTTGCACACGTGTTCCGCACCCGTACGCCGCTCTCAAGATCCCGAAAGATCTCTACCGCTCGGCTTGCATGTGTTAGGCCTCCCGCTAGCGTTCATCCTGAGCCAGGATCAAACTCTCCATTGTATGTTTGTCTGACTCACTCAAAGTTTTTAACGCTTTAGTTTTTCCTTACTTGGTTGTTATATTGTATGTCAATGATCTTTATATCTTCCGCTTTTCCCGAAGTACCCTCTCTGTCAGTAGCGCTCCGTATTTGCGAGTGCAAAAGTAAAACTTTATTTTTTAATGACCAAATGTTTTTGAAGAAAATTTTAAAGTTTTTTTTAAGTAACCTTAATCCTTCTCAAACCCTCAATCTCTCTACTCCTGCGCTCCGATTTATTCGGACTGCAAAGATACAAACTCTTTTTTATCTTACAACTCTTTTTGCAAAAAGTTTTAAAGTTTTTTTTCGTCTGTCTCTTGTGAAGTAAATAATGTTCCTGCTTACCTAAAAGCTCTTCTGCGCTTACTGTTCTACTCTCGTTTTCAGTGGGGCAAAGATAGCAACTTCTAACAACGCAAAACAAGTTTATTTAACATAAATTTTACCGTTTCGTAATATTTACTCTTAAAGCACTGGATTGCAGGGAGAAAAATTTTAAACATTTGTTTGGGGTATTGGGTTGGAGAGTTGGAGTGTATGAGAGTTTGAGAGTTTGAGCGTGGGAGGGTTTGAGGGTGAGAGAATGGTGATACGGGATGCGGGGGTGCGGGGTGTGGGGTTTAGGATGATGGTAATATACTATATATAATAAAAAGATAAGTTTATGCTAAAGCCAGCGGAGAATGTATTTTCGTAAACGGGTTAAAACCCGTTTCTATTGAATGTTTTTTTTCTTTTTAACCACAAATGGTGCGGATTTACACGGAGCATAATGTCTATTTTATAGCATATAAACTATTTTTATTGTGCCAACTTATTACTTATTACTTATTACTTATTACTTATTACTTATTACTTATTACTTATTACTTATTACTTATT
>CACRCM010000057.1:0-6083 GCA_902646575.1 uncultured Wolbachia sp. | reverse complement strand
GTTTTTTTTCAAGATGAGTCAAAATCCTTATAGCTTGAACATTATGGTCAAATTCATATTTTTCATTATCAAGATTCAAATTTTGAACTGATTTTTTTAAAGCATTTTCACCCGTATGAGCAAATGGGGGATGACCAAGATCATGTGCAAGTGCTATACATTCAGTAATATCTTCGTCTAAACCGAGCCTACGTGCAATAGATCTTGCAATTTGTGCAACTTCAAGGCTATGAGTAAGTCGTGTGCGATAATAGTCGTTTCCATAATTAATAAAAACTTGTGTTTTGTAACCTAATTTCCTAAGCGCATTAGAATGTATAATGCGATCCCTGTCACGCTGAAAGCAACTGCGATTTTCATCTTCCAATTCTTTGAAATACCTTCCCCTTGTCTTATGTGGAAGACATGCATAACTTAACAGAAAATTATTGTTTGACATGTAAAATTTCTACTATAATAAGTTATTAATAATGAGTGGCGATGATTATGTCAATAAGTTACAATATTAACATAACTGATAGTGCATTAAGGAAAATTTACTCTCTTATAGAACAAGAAAAAGACAAAAACTCTGTTTTACGAGTTGCAATTTCAGGTGGTGGGTGTTCTGGCTTCAAGTACAATTTTCTTATGGATCAAATAAACAAAAATCTATCTTTAGATAATGACGATGATGATTATAGCGATGAATTTGATGATGATGACGATGATAATGATAATTATGAGGACAGCGAAGACCATAAAGACCGCTTTAAGTTTAGTGGAAAAGGCAAAGACATAGTAGTTAATGATGAAAATGGAAAACCTGTATTAATGATTGATAATTGCTCAGCAAAGTTCTTGAATAACTCAGTTATAGATTATACTGAGAATCTAAGTGGTTCCGGTTTTCAAGTAAATAATGCTCTTGCTAAGTCTAAATGTGGTTGTGGTAATAGTTTCTCAATTTAATCACTCTAACCAGAATTTAAATAACTGCTAGGTCTTCAAACATGAGTAGTGATATAGTACTAGAGCTAATTTCTATATGTAAAAGCTTCAAAAAGAGTTTTGTTATCATAGAAAATATCAGTCTAAGAGTTAAAAAAGGGCAAGTGGTTGCATTAATTGGCAGTTCAGGATCAGGGAAAACAACTATATTGCAAATTGCAGGTTTATTAGATAAGCCAACTTCAGGTATAGTGTCAGTAAGTGGAGTAAATTGCACACAAGCCAGCGATAAATATAGAACTCATATAAGAAGAAGTTTTCTTAGCTTTGTTTATCAATTTCATTATTTGCTGCAAGAACTATCGGTATTAGAAAATATTATGCTTCCTCAGCTTATTGCAGGAAAAAGCAAAGCTAAAGCAATGAAAAGTGCACAAACAATATTGGAAAAATTTAGCCTAGAGAATAAAGCGAATAGTATGATATCTGAAATTTCTGGTGGAGAAAGGCAAAGGATTGCAATTGCAAGAAGCATTGTAAATTCTCCAAAGCTTTTACTTGCAGATGAACCAACAGGAAATTTAGATCTAACAAATTCTTTGAACGCGTTTTTGTTGCTACGTTCATATATAAAGGAAAATAATAGTTCTATGCTTATAGTAACACACAACCATCTCCTTGCAGAAAGAGCAGACCATATTTTACAACTAAAAAATGGTTCTTTAGTAAAATTGTAAGGAAATATAATATAGAACTATGATCTATTTGCTTTGTATTTGCTTAGCCAATGGTCATTAACAGAATACAGCTCGCATGAAGTATTATCATTACTTCTGATACACGGACTTTTTAACTTACGTGGCTTGTTTAAGAAACAACCTGATACCATCAACGTAACTAAAACAAGAAATAACAATTTTCTAAACACAACAGAACCTCTTTGCTTACATTACTACACTTATTTTCCTCATTTGTAAAGATTAGATACACTCTTTTATTTTTAGCTCTTTTCTTACTTTTTGGAGAGAAATAGCCGCACTATTTAAGCGTAGTTTTATATAATCATCTATGATTTGAACCACCTCCTCTTCTTTATCTCTTAAAAAATGATTAGTATTATCTATTACATGGTACTCCATATGGTCACTTTTTACTGAGCTCATCAACCTTTTTGTTAGTTCTGTTACATCACTTTCTTCTGAAATTGTATCGTTGCTGCTTTGTACTATGAGTCCAGGAACCGGACAGGGAGAAAGAAAAGAGAAATCATACTTAGTCGCTGGAAGAGAAAGAGCAATGAAACCTACTATTTCAGGTCGGCGCATCGTCAGCTGCATAGCTACCCATGCTCCAAAAGAAAACCCAGCAACCCAGATTGGAACATTGCTAGGATTATGTTCTTGAAGCCAATCAATCGCTACTGCAGCGTCAGTTAATTCTCCTATACCCTTATCAAAAGTTCCAGTGGATTTTCCGACACCACGAAAGTTAATTTTCAATGCAGAAAAATTGTTATCAATAAAAGATGTATATATTCCATGTATCATTTTATTATCCATATTTCCCCCATATTGGGGATGATGATGTAAAATTAATACAACTGGTGCATTGGCGTTTTTGCTCTGGTAATACTCACCTTCTATCTTTTTTGTTGCATTATTCAAAAAAACCTCTACCACGTTTACTCCTAATAAAAACCTATTTAATAAATATATTAATTATGTATTAATTTTACTGTTTTTGCAACAAGCTTTTGTTATGTTAAAGCAAATATGTATAGTTTTAATGATAAAAAGGAATCTTTATAATTCAGTGACAAATAAACCTTTAAGTTCATTTTTTTTAGAAAATAGTAATTATATATATGCTGACTACAATGCGACTTCTCCGATTAGTGATGGTGTGAGAAAAAGTATACTTGAAGTCTTGTCAAAACAGATTCTAAATCCTTCGTCATTACATAGAAAAGGACAGGAAACAAGAAAAATTCTTCAGGATGCAAGAGATGCCGTGTGTAGTATTATTGATGTCTCAAGCGATAAGGAAATAGTTTTTACATCTGGCGCAACTGAAGCAAATAACCTCGTCATGCGAGGAGTAACAGGCTTTCAGTATGTAGTTTCAGCTATAGAGCATCCTTCAATTCTTAATTCTGCACATAACCCACATATAATACCCGTTAATCAAGAAGGTATCATTGATCTTTTGGAGCTAGAAAAAATCCTAAGCAAACTTAAGGGAAATAAAGTAATAGTTTCAGTTATGATGGCTAATAATGAAACTGGAGTTATTCAACCTATCAGGAAAATAGCTGAAATAGCTCATAAATTTGGAGCAATTTGTCACACCGATGCTGCTCAAAGTGTTGGAAAAATCAAAGTTAACATGGAAAATTTAGGAGTAGATTTACTCACTTTATCTGCCCACAAATTTGGTGGTATAGCAGGTAGCGGGGTTCTGGTATTCAATAAAAACCTTACGATAGAACCTATAATAGTAGGTGGTGGGCAAGAAAAAGGATTGCGTGGTGGTACAGAAAATGTTGTTGCAATTGCAGGTCTTTCTGCTGCATTGCAAAGTGTTCCAGATCTTCTATCAAAAATGAATGAAATTAAGAAACTACGTGATCAATTAGAAAGTAAGTTATTAAATCTCGTTAGTAACATCACAATCTTTGGTAAAAACTCTAAAAGACTGCCAAATACAAGTTTCGTTTATATGCCAGGAGTGAAGAGTGATGTACAGCTCATGCATTTTGATTTAAATAACATTGCGGTTAGTAATGGCTCTGCATGCTCTTCTGGAAAAATTGAGCCTTCTTATGTGTTACTTGCAATGGGAGCAACAAAAGAGCAAGCGAACTGTTCAGTTAGGATCAGTATAGGTCCGCAAAATAAGCCACAAGACATAAAAAAAATAGTAGATTGTTGGTACGATATCTACAAGAAGAACACCTTAAATATGCACAAGTAACTGATAGAAATAAAAAGCCTACTTGATAAATTTTGCCAGCTTTCATCTCTAATAATAAAGCATCCAGTTATCTTAAATCCGTGAAGATTAAAACGACAAAAATATCACGTAATTTGCGTTTTATGTTTAGTTTTTTATACTATATACATCTTATGTCTTAATAAAAATTTTACTTATATAAACTGTAAAATAGTTAAAACACCATAAAACGCTAAATTGCAGAGTTAGATAGTAAACAACTATCCACCTCACAGAGGTTTTTGCCTTTTTTATTTAGTAAACTTCTCAAATATTTATAGCTAAAGCAATTTATACATAAACATTTGCTTTTACACTAAACGTGTGTCATTCCAGCGTATGACAATGAAATCTAGCTTTTCATAATTATCAAAAACGTTTTGTACCTTAATATAAGATCAGCTACCTTTTATACCTACCAAAATCAGCTCGCTTGTAAGCCAGTAAACTTTCCTAAATCTCAAGTGTTTAGGCATTGAGATTACATCGTAGAAGAGCGCCGGAGTAATATCATAGAAGGATGTTAGATAATGCCTTTCTAAAAAACAGAGATAATAGATTTTGATAAGGACATAGTTGAAATTTGAGGTAAATTATTGTGAGTTTTTACTCTAAAACAAAAAGTGAAGAGACAAAGGTGCTGTCTCTTCACTTCTTGACCTTAATTAAGTTACTTTCCCAGCTTTTTCTATAGCTGCCTCTACCGCAATATCTGCTAGCTTAGCTGATACATTAGCTTTTAAAGCTTTCAGATCTTGATTACTTACTGCAACTCTTAGTAAATTAGAATTACTCATACCCAACTCTGTTTTCATATCAGCAAGTTGATCTTTACCACCTACTTTAACTACTTTCACTTTATACTCACTAGCATCATCTTTAGGATCTACATGTGCAAGTTCAACTTCGACTTTTTTACCCGCTAACAATACATGAACTGCTTTTTTATCATCTCCTACTAATGCTTTATAGTCATTAATTGGAAGTACCAGAAATAACTGCTGAGTGCATTTACCATCTGTTTCTTGAACCTTTTTCTCAACAATTTCACCACTCTTTACTGAATCGCCAATAAGAACAGCAAAGTTTGCATCCTTACCATCCCTACCAGCTTTACCTCGAACTCCCTCCATTGCATATATTTGCTGATACGAAGAAATAGCCTTTACAGTAAAATATGCAGCAACGATAAATAAAGTTGCAATTCCAACAGGGTTGGAAACAGATGCTAAAAATGCAGGTCCAGCAATTACATTAGTAGCAACTAATACTGTTGTTATTGCCGCTGCTAAAGATGTAACTACAATTACACCTTCGATGCTTGTTTTTGTTATAGATACAGTGTTTTTCCATTTCCATACACTTGGTTTTGTAGTCATAACAACTCCCTCTAATTTAAGTTAATAAAAGTTAATTTTATACTAACGACGCATATTAGTCAAGCTTTATTTATAATAGTTTAATGATAACCATGTTTAAGCTGCTTCCTAAACTATTATTATTGTTACTGACCGAGATTCAATTATGTATAATTAGTATATGATACATGGCTGGCTGAATCTTGATAAACCAATGGGAATTAGCTCTGCGCAAGCAGTAGCACAAGTTAAAAGGATATTTGGAATCAAAAAAGCTGGTCATTTAGGAACACTTGACCCTTTAGCTTCAGGTGTATTACCAATTGCCCTTGGTGAGGCAACAAAAACTATACCGTATTTATTTTATGATCTAAAGGTATATGACTTCACAGTAAAATGGGGTGAACAAAGAACTACAGACGATGCGGATGGTGATATTACTAAAACCAGCAATATGGAACCTGAATATGATCAAATAAATTGTGCTATCAAGAACTTTATTGGTAAGATAGCACAGACTCCTCCTCAATTTTCAGCAATAAAAATCAATGGAACAAGGGCGTATAAATTAGCGAGAAGCGGACAAAAAGCAAATGTAAGGCCTCGCTTAGTGCAAATATATGAACTGAAATTAATTTCTGTTAACACTACAAATAATAGTGCTGATTTTTCTATGACGTGCAGTAGTGGTGTATATGTAAGATCAATTGCAAGAGATCTTGGAATTGCATTAAATTGCTTTGGACATATTACAAAATTAAGAAGGACTATGGTAGGTAATTTTAGAGAAGCTGAGTCAGTGAT
>CACRCM010000056.1:0-6450 GCA_902646575.1 uncultured Wolbachia sp. | reverse complement strand
AAAGCAGTTAAAAATAATAAACCTGTCTCTGCGAAAGGGATATATTTTAAGAACGTCTTTTTGAGTTCGACTATGGGTAAAGCTTATGAAATAAGCAAAGTAGAAGATATAGTTAGGGAGTAATACAGTGAAGCGTAAAAGTAAGGATGAGTTTATACAGAATATAATAAACGTGTTTACAAACAATAATTTTTTAATACTAGTAAATTTTAAATCTATAAATGCTAACGATTTATTAACTCTGAGAAATAAGCTAAAGTCTGTGGCAGCTGGGATATTAGTAGTTAAAAATACTCTAGCCCGTTTAGCCTTGGAAAGAGCTGGTAAATTTTCTCATCTATTAGATAGGTTTTCTGGTCCAGTTGCTGTTATATACTCTAGTAGCATAGTGGAAGCTGCAAAGCTGATAGTTAATTTCACTGACGCTAATAAAGAGAAGATGTCTGTGATTTGTGCAGCTCACTTAAATCAAGTGCTTACAGTAAAGGATATTAGCAACTTGGCTAAGTTGCCTTCTCTAGGTGAGTTGCATATTAAAATTATGCGTTTAATATCTTATAATATCCCTACTCGATTAGCATTATCTATCAACTCGCCTTTCATGAGGCTTGTGAGAGTGTTGGATTATTATAGTTCTAAAAAATAAATTTGTTGATAATTTAGGTAGTAATATGAATAACGTAACAAATAGTTTGGCTGATAAAATATTATCTTTAAATCTCTTAGAGGCCGCTGAACTTGTAAAAGTTTTAGAAGAAAAAATAGGGTTACCTGCTGGTTCTTTTATTGGTGGAGTTGTTAGTGCTAATATACCCACTAGTGACAATACTACTAATCCTGTAGCTCAAGAAAAAACTGAATGTAAAGTTGTGATTAAAGAAATTGATGCAGGCAAGAAGATGGAAGTCATTAGAACAGTCAGAAAGGTTAATTCTACATTAGGCTTAAAAGAAGCAAAAGAGCTAGTTGAATCTTTACCTCAAGATCTAACTGCTAATATTCCTAGAAACGAAGCAGAAAAAATAAAGCAACAGCTCATCGAAGCAGGAGCAATCAAAGTGGAACTTGAATAAGATGCTTATTTAAACATATTAATCCTATATTGATGCAGCATTTTTAGTTAGTTTGAGGTATTTTAATGGTTGATTCTTCTTGTATGTGTATTTCCGGTGCTTTTATCCCTAGAATATCTTATTCTAGGTCAATTGATTTAAAGGATTCTTTACTAAACCCAGTTAAGGTCCAAAAAGAGTCATACAAGTCATTCACTCCTGGAGATCATGGTAATGAAAGACTTGAATCTATTTTTCATTCAGTCTTTCCAGTATATGATCCTTTGCACAGGGCTACTATTGAGTTTATAAGCTGTAGAATAGATAATCCTAAGTACGATGAATCTGAATGCATAAAGCGCAGCATAACTTTTTCTGCTCGAGTCATTGCTTTTATACGTCTCGTTGTTATACAAGATGGTATTTCCCTCGATGAATATAAATTAATTAAAAAGAGCGGTGATCATTCTAAGCTTACAACCATTATAAAATTTATAGAAGAGCAGGAAGTCCACTTTTGTGAATTGCCGATGATGACTGATAAAGGTACTTTTATCATTAATGGTGTGGAAAAAGTCATCGTTTCACAAATGCACAGGTCACCTGGTTTATTTTTTGATAGTGACAAGGGAAAAACTTACAACTCCGGTAAATTAATTTATTCTGCTAGAGTTATTCCCTATAGAGGTTCTTGGCTCGATATTGAGTTTGATGTCAAAGATTTTTTGTATTTTCGCATTGATAGAAAAAGAAAACTACCAATCTCAGTTTTGTTAAAGGCATTGGGCTTATCGAACAACAGTATACTCGATAAATTCTATGAAAAGATAAAGTATGTAAAATATAGAAATAGTTGGAAAGTACCCTTTATGCTCGACAGGTTTAAGGGAGTTAGATTACCCTTTGACTTAATAGATATTAAAGGCAATGTGTTGCTTAAGGATAATGTTCGTATTACTTCAAGGCTAGCTAAAAAGCTATATGACGATGGTCTAAAAGAGTATCTAGTGCCTTTTAATTCTGTATGTGGTTTATTCCTTGCAGAAGATTTAATAGATAGTGTTAGCTCTACAAAAATTTTATCTGCTGGTGAGCCTATAAAGCCAGAAGACGTAAAAAAGCTTGAGTTATTATCTATAAATGAAATATCAGTATTAAATATCGATAATCTATCTGTTGGACCTTATATATTGAATACTCTTCTTTTAGATGAAAACATGTCTTATCAAGACGCTCTATATGAAATATATAGAGTCTTACGTCCTGGTGAAGTCCCTGTTTTAGAGATAGTAGAAGAGTTTTTTCATAACCTTTTCTTCAATCCTGAGTATTACGACTTATCTAACATTGGCAGATTGAAACTTAACTCTTGCCTCGGGTTAAATTACGATGAAAATTTAACTGTTTTAACACATGAAGATATCATTGAAATTATAAGAAAAATAGTACTGTTACGTGACGGCCAAGGATCTGTAGATGACATTGATCACCTAGGGAATAGAAGAGTGAGGTCAGTTGGGGAATTTATAGAAAATCAGTTTAGAGCTGGGTTACTAAAATTGGAACGTGTAATAATTGATTCCATGTCTACTTCTAGTTTAGATAAAGTTTCTCCATCAGATTTTATTAATCCGAAAGTGTTAACCAACTCCTTAAGAGATTTCTTCAATTCTTCTCAACTATCCCAATTCATGGATCAGACTAACCCATTATCTGAAATAACTCATAAAAGAAGGCTATCAGCACTAGGTCCTGGAGGCTTAACAAGAGATCGTGCAGGATTCGAAGTACGTGATGTTCATCCAACTCACTATGGAAGAATCTGTCCAATTGAAACCCCTGAAGGGCAAAATATAGGGTTAATCAACAGTTTAGCTATATATGCACGTGTTAATAAATATGGTTTTATCGAAAGCCCTTATAGAAAAGTAATTAATAAGGTCGTTACTGATCAAATTGAGTATCTATCTGCAATAGATGAAGGTTCATATTATATAGCTGATACCAGTGCAAAGCTTGATAAAAATAATTGTTTTATCGACGACATGCTATATTGTAGGTACGCTGGAAATTTTACCATGGTAAGTAGTGATCAAGTAAGTTACATTGATGTATCTCCTAAACAAGTAATATCAGTCGCAGCTTCTTTAATTCCATTTTTAGAAAATGACGATGCTAATAGAGCATTAATGGGTTCAAACATGCAACGCCAAGCTGTACCTTTATTAAAACCGACTGCTCCTTTGGTTGCCACTGGCATGGAGTCTTTTGTAGCTTCTGGTTCTGGTGCCGTAGTTTTAGCAAAACGCGATGGCATAGTCGATAGCTCTGATAGCAATTCTATAGTTATACGTGCTTTTGATGAAAAAAGGGTTAACTACCTAGGCGTGGATATTTATCATTTAAAAAAATTTCAACGTTCCAACCACAATACCTGCATTAACCAAAGGCCATTAGTACGTGTAGGTGACTATGTTAAAGAGGGTGATGTAATAGCTGATGGTCCTGCAATTAATAATGGTGAGCTAGCACTTGGTAAAAATTTGCTAGTCGCTTTTATGTCTTGGCAAGGTTATAATTTTGAAGATTCCATTGTTATCTCCAGTGATGTTGTTGAAAAAGATCTATTTACTTCTATCCATATAGAAGAATTCGAGTGTGTTGTGCATGATACTCCTTTAGGGTCAGAAAAAATAACTCGTGCTATACCTGGTGTCAATGAAGAAAATCTATACCACTTAGATGATAGTGGTATAGTAAAAGTTGGTACAAGAGTAGGACCAGGATATATTCTGGTAGGTAAAGTTACACCTAAACCATCTTTTTCACTACCTCCCGAAACAAAATTGTTGATGACAATTTTTGGTGAAAAGTCATTCGATTGCGCAGATTCCTCCTTGTACACACCGCCAGATGTTGAAGGAACAGTTATTGATGTACGAGTCTTTACGCGTAGGGGAGTCGAAGAAAGTGAGAGAGCATTGCTTATTAAGCAAAAAGAAATGGAAGATTTAGAAAAAGAGCGAGATTACATAATCAATGTTACTAGTAAATATTTTTATGACGAGCTAAAAAAACTCCTTGCCAATTCTTGCTCTCAAGATCAGAAAAAACTTGATACTATTGAACGCGAACACTGGTGGAGTATAGGATTAAAAGACCAATCTATCTCTGAGCAAGTTAAGAGCTTAAAAAAAGATTTTGACGAAAAAATATTAAACGCAACAATACAATTTAAACAAAAAATAGAAAAACTAAACGAAGGTTATGACCTACCTCAAGGTGTGTCAATGTCAGCAAAAGTTTTTATTGCTGTGAAACATAGTCTGCAGCCAGGAGATAAGATGGCTGGCAGACATGGAAACAAAGGGGTAATTTCCCGAGTTGTACCAGTGGAGGATATGCCTTATTTAGAAGATGGTACTCCTATTGATATTATTCTTAATCCTCTTGGTGTTCCATCAAGAATGAATGTAGGACAAATATTGGAAGCTCATGTAGGTTGGGCTTGCAAAAAGTTAGGAGAAAAAGTAAGTATCATTCTTGATGAAATCAATAAAATTAAAAGTATCTTCTGTAAAGAAATTAGATCTCTTAACAGTGATAGCTTTGCAAAATTCACAGCAGCATATCTTGATAATAGAAAAATTGAAGAAATTAGTGATGCTGAAATAGCAGCTTCTATTTTCAATAAATCTAACAAAAAAGCACTAAATGATGAGCTAAATACATTAGTAGAAAATTATTCAAATTCCTGTAAAAGCGCTCATGACAATTTACGTAATTTCCTCATTGAAGTCTATAGCTGTGGTAGCAATGTATCTATTCGCAACAATATTTATGAAATTAGCAATAATAATTTAATTGAGTTTGCATATAAGTTACGTGATGGCGTTCCTGTAGCTGCACCTGTGTTTGAAGGTCCAAAAGATGAAAAAATAACAAAATTATTTGAACTTGCCGATTTAGATAACTCTGGGCAAACTATATTGTACGATGGTTGTACCGGTGAAAAATTTGACCGTAAAGTTACAGTTGGTTATATGTACATGCTCAAATTACATCACCTAGTCGATGACAAAATTCACGCACGTTCAGTAGGTCCTTATAGCTTAGTTACTCAACAACCTCTTGGAGGAAAATCCCATTTCGGTGGTCAACGTCTCGGTGAAATGGAATGTTGGGCATTACAAGCTTATGGTGCTGCTTACACTTTACAAGAAATGTTAACTGTGAAATCTGATGATATTAATGGCAGAATTAAGATTTATGAATCGATAATAAAAGGTGATAGCAATTTCGAGTGCGGAACTCCCGAATCTTTCAATGTAATGGTAAAAGAACTACGTTCTCTATGTTTAAATGTAGCTTTGAAGCAAAATGATGTGGCTATTGAAGACATATCTTATACTAATATTGCACAATCTTTCGATAAGATTAGCATATCAATCGCCAGCCCTGAAAGTATTAAATCTATGTCTTATGGCGAGATAAAAGATGTTTCAACTGCAAATTATCGAACATTTAAAGTTGAGAAAGGTGGATTATTTTGTCCTAAGGTTTTCGGTCCTGTCAATGACGATGAATGTTTATGTGGAAAATACAAAAAAAGAAGGCATAGAGGTCGCATATGTGAAAAGTGCGGAGTAGAAGTTACATCCTCTAAGGTGAGAAGAGAGAGGATGGGTCATATAGAGCTTGCATCTCCTGTTGCTCATATATGGTTTTTGAAATCACTTCCTTCAAGGATTGGAGCATTATTAGATATGTCTCTAAAAGACATTGAAAACATTTTATATAGCGATAACTATGTTGTAATAGATCCTCTTGTTTCCTCCTTTGAAAAAGGTGAGATTATTAGTGAAAAAGCCTACAATGAAGCTAAAGACAATTATGGAACAGATAGCTTTGTAGTCATGCAGGGTGTTGAAGCTATAAGAGGATTGCTAGCTCGTCTTGATTTATATGAAACTAGAAAAAATCTAAGACAGGAGTTAGAATCTGTTGCTTCTGAAATAAGAAGAAAGAAGATTATAAAAAGGTTACGTATCATTGAAAATTTCATCAAATCAGGAAACAGACCAGAATGGATGATACTTACAACTATACCTATTCTACCACCTGATTTACGTCCTTTAGTATCTCTTGAAAGTGGCCGTCCTGCAGTTTCTGATCTAAATCACCATTATAGAACTATTATTAATAGAAATAATAGGTTAAAAAAATTATTAAGTTTAAACCCTCCTGAAATCATGATTCGTAATGAAAAAAGGATGCTACAGGAAGCAGTTGACTCTCTTTTTGATAATAGCCGTCGTAACGCTTTAGCAAATAAAGTTGGTACTGTTGGATATAAAAAGTCTATCAGCGATATGCTAAAAGGGAAACAAGGTCGTTT
>CACRCM010000055.1:0-6480 GCA_902646575.1 uncultured Wolbachia sp. | reverse complement strand
TCCCAATCTTTCTCTTTAATTTTTAAGTTTAGGTTAGGTAAGATTATTTTTCCAAATGGCAGGTCATATATAGCTTTGATTAATAACTTGTAGATTTTATCCTTTCCAATTCCGATAAAGATTACATGTTGATCTTTTTTCAAAGAAGTAATCATATTTACTATATAATCACTCTTATGTTTTGATATATCTATTACTCCTAGAGTTCTTAGAGTTCTACTCCAGGTTTTACTAAGCAAATTTATGAAACTCTCTATTTTTTTTGAGTGCCTACCGAACTGATAATAGTCCGTTGTCTTGATAGCTTGAATCTTATCAAGCAATAATGGTAAGCTACAAGCCAACTCAATGGGAAAGTTATCATTATTTTTTTTATTCCACTCTAGTATGAATTGAATCAACAATAGCATCATTTTTGTCGGCTTAATAACTCTGATTTTATCAAGATTCAATATTAAATCTTCTTCATCAATGTTTTCTAGTGAAACTACCTCTGGTAGAACTATGCATTTTTTAGCGCTATAGGTCTTGAATGCACTCAGCAAGGCTATAACATCTCTTTTGCAAGGAAGTATGATTTTTACTTCAGGAATTTTTTCTCTTTTATATTCAAAAAATATATGCTGAATCAGCACATCAAAGAAAGTTTCGCATGTGTTAATAGTAAAAATTTTCCCCACAAAAGATATCAACTAATAGGATGCTTATTGTATAGCAAAATATAAATGTGTTTGAAGCTTATTATGCTATTATATATTAAAACTTTTTATAATGTTGTATGGTAAATATCAGAGTAGAAATTTTAAATAAATATAAGCAGGTTGACCATAGGTGGCTAGTCAATATTTACTCAATCTGCATAAGTAAAGAGTTACCACCAAAGCTGTATAAAGAAATTTGTGAGTTATTTTACAATAGAGTCATACAAGACTACCGTTATTACCTCTGCAACGAAGATCTTGAAGAGGTTAGATGCGATTTTATAAACCCGCAAGCTAAGTGGGGTTTAGAGATAAGCTTCCTACCTGGAATAAACGATAATGTAGGTAACACAGCAAAACAAATTGTTAGAGAATACTTAATAAGTAAAGGCCATATTTATGAAGATATTTACATCAATGCAAGAAGCTCTAAGTTAATTTTAGGTAAAGGAAGCGCACCAACTAAAGACGACATAAAACAAGAATTTAACCCTATCACTGAGTATTGTAGACTTATTTATAAGGAAAACGGCGATTGTCATCGGAAGTATTACGGTAGATCAAACATTCACCACGGTATTATTCTAACACAAAGCCATATAATGACAGAAAAGGAAACAACCGCAGATAGGAATCGAGCTAAACCTATCGATTTAAACGTAAGTAATCAAGAACTTAAGAAGATCAGCAGAGATGGAATCGATGGTAATGGCCCTTTAGGGCTTTCTCTTATGGCAATGAAAACTATAAGGAATCACTTCAAAAAACTTGGCAGAAATCCATACGACATTGAACTTGAATCCCTTGCGCAAACTTGGTCTGAACATTGTAAGCACAATATCTTTTGTTCTCCTATTGACAAAATAAAAGATGGCCTATACACACATTATATTAAGCGTGCAACACATGAGATAGATTCTAAAATATGCGTATCAGTTTTCTCTGATAATGCAGGAGGAATAATCTTCGATGACAATTACTTAATTGTAGATAAAGTTGAAACCCACAATAGCCCTTCAGCTCTTGATCCTTTTGGAGGAGCAATGACTGGAGTACTTGGAGTTAATCGCGATATAATAGGTTTTGGCAAGGGTGCAGAACCTATAATGAATACCTATTATTTTTGCTTTGCTAAAGAAATAAAAGACAGATTTTATAGGGATAAAGAACGTATCGATGAGATTTTACCGCCAAAATATATAATGAAAGAAGTTATTCATGGTGTTAATGTTGCTGGTAATTCCTCTGGAATTCCAACACAACTTGGATCAGTATACTTCGACGATAGGTTTTGCGGCAAACCATTAGTCTTTGTTGGAAGTGTTGGAATTATCCCGCGTAGTATAAATAATATACCTTCACATATTAAGAAACCTAAAAATGGTGATAAAATCGTAATTATCGGTGGAAAAGTTGGAAGAGATGGAATTCATGGTGCAACGTTTTCTTCAGAGGCACTATCAAGGAGCAGTTCTTTAACAGTTGTACAAATTGGTGATCCTATTACGCAAAAAAAATTATCAAATGCCGTAATGGAAACAAGAGGTCTTGGTCTTTATAATGCAATAACAGATAATGGAGCAGGTGGCCTATCGTCATCCATTGGTGAAATGGGAAGAGATGGATTTAAAGTTGATTTAAGCAAGGTTTTACTTAAAAATGATGATATGGCTCCATGGGAAATATGGATATCAGAATCACAAGAGAGAATGACTTTAGCAGTACCAAAAGAAAACCTTCCTGCGTTTAGGCAAATCATGAAAAAACATGATGTAGAAGTCAGCGTAATTGGAGAATTTAATAACAGTGGCAAAGCTATTGTCGAATATCCTGGAGGGATAGTAATAATGGATATGGAAACTAAGTTTCTGCATAATGGCAATCCTAAAATTTACTTACAAACAAAGCCATGGTCTGCAAAAACTAAACCTGAATCCTTGTATCAAAGTATATATGATGGCAAGTTTGAGCACAAAATGGATCCCAGAGTTAAGCACTGGGATAATACTCTTCACATACCATACACTAGAATGACAACAGACCTTACTTTTCTAGAAGTTGAACTAAAAGAAATGCTAAGCAGACCAAATATATGTAGTAAAGAGTTCATAGTGGTGCAATACGACCATGAAGTTCAAGGTTCATCCGTGTTAAAACCACTGCAAGGGAAGGGAAGAGTGTGTAGCGAAGTTATTGTTTCAAGGCCAATCCTTTCTTCAAATAAAGGAGTCGTAAAATCGCAAGGGTTTGGCTCTAGCTACGGGGAAATTGATACTTATCATATGGCAGCATGTGCAATCGACACTGCCATACGTGGCTGTGTAGCTGCAGGAGGAAATATAAATCACCTAGCGTTGCTAGACAATTTTTGTTGGTGTGACGCTTACAATCCAAAAAGACTATGGCAGCTAAAGAGAGCTGCAGAGGCTTGTTACAACTTTGCAACTGCATTTAAAACTCCATTTATATCCGGAAAAGATAGTATGTTTAATGATTTCAAGGGATATGATGAAAATGGCAAGAAAGTGATGATCTCTGCGCCACCCTCACTACTCATCTCAGCAATTGGAGTTGTAGAAAATATCGAGAGCGTGGTATCGCTTGATGTAAAAATGCCAGGGGATTTAATATATGTGCTTGGTACAACCTACGACGAGCTTGGTAGATCTGAATATCAATTATACAGTGGAATAGGCGATAATAGGGTACCAAAGGTTGATGCAAAGAGCGCTAAGAAGTTATATAAGCGTTATAACCTTGCAATAAAAAATGATATGATTGTCTCCGCGATTGCATCAAACTTAGGAGGGCTAGTTATTGCTCTGGTAAAATCGCTGATTGCAGGAGACCTAGGTGCTGAAATTGATCTTTCACTAGTACCAATTGGAAAAACGCAAAATAGGAACATAATAAACAAGATAATAATGTTTTCTGAATCACAAAGCAGAATTTTAGTTACTATATCACCGCAAAATCAACAAAGGTTTGAAGAATTATTTAGAGGTATAGTTTTCTCATGCATCGGCAAAGTAACAGAGGAAAAAGTTCTAAATATAAAAGATACCTTAAAAGTAGATCTGAAAGATTTAGAAAACAGTTACCGTAGTATGCTAATGTAAAGTTAAAGTATTTACTATTATACTAGAAACATTTTCATTGTGAACAACGTTTATTTAGAATAGATGTGCAATTATTATTTTAAAAGTAGGTAATTATATCTGTTTCATTGCTTCTTCTGTTTATTAATCTTTTTTTACTTAATATCTCAAATAAGTTAGCTGTATATACTGCTTTAGTTATAAATTTAATGATTAAATTTTATGGCAAGAGAAAACTAACTTAATAACATGCGTAGTGTTATGTTGCATTCTTAAATGACAAAATTGTAGCTTGATGATATTAATTTTCATGTGCTACAATTCTGGTACTTTTTTTCCAAAATATGATTTTTTTGAAAAATTGAAGACTAAGTTTAATTTTCATTCAGCAAATTTCGTTACTTCAACTATAGCATTGGTAATTAATAGTGTTGTTGCTTACATTGGATTACTACACAAATTTTCTCCATATAAGCATTTATTAATATACATTAGAAACTTAGCCTTTAAGTTTCCTGATGTATTAATATTAAGTTCCTGCTCACTTGTATCAAAATATTTATTCCACCTAGTAAAAAGGAAGTACACTAAGCTTCTTACTTAATCTAGGTTTTGATAGTGGCCTTACATTCATGAAATCACAATGACCAGCTTGTGGGTGAACTCGCACTAAATACAGCAATTTCATGAATTAAGATTTGTTTACTTTAATAGTAAGACGTTTCTTAGAAGTTACTCCAAATAGCTGAGATATATTATAACTTTATATACAAATATTAGCTTTAACTCAGTAAAATAGATTTCATTATATACATTCTTTTCATCCTAACTACGTTCTTTTTTTCTTATGTTATTTTTTGCTTTTTTCATTATCTTCAATAGAGGCTCAACAAAATAATGACACGTTAGTTATCCCTATGCTACAGCTACAGCAAAAATACTACTACGATAAAATAAACGACATAAACCAAGATAAATCATTAAAATCCAAGAAACTGACAAAAGTAAAAAATTTACCCCTGTTCCAGGAAAAAAAAGAATTTAGATACAAAATCAAAAGGTATTCCAGAATCCGGAGAAGCAAAAAGTGAGATAAAAAACAAAAAAAGTGTTAAGAGTAAAAAGAACGAGTTAGTCGTAGTAAAAATTTTCAACTCTATAAGAGACAAGCTCATAAAGAGAATTTTAGTATAAAAATTAACTTATTACTACCTAATCAAGGTGAAATAATTATGATTGACGTAGCAGATAGTAGTTCTTATAAAAATAATCCGCTCTTCAGGTTAATAGCAGATAACACAATGTGTGCAGAGCATATAAACGTCACCTCATAATCGACTTGCTTATTTGATTAAACACTAGCAAATCTGACGTGAAGTGACGCTAAATTTTGTTCTAAATTAGTAAAACTGACTTTACCTAGAAGACACACAGAAAAAGTTAAGAATGTTTTTTGCAGATGTTATAACTTCGAAATGGTGTGAAGAGCTATGTTGTCATATTCTGCTAGGTAAAACTTACTGTTTATATATCTACCACCTAATATCCTTTATCAATTTTAGCAAAAGTATAAAAGCAGCACTTTGTTTCTTCATGATAATTGCAATACCTAGACAGACCGCTTTAATCAAGTGGTCAAATTCATCAATTAATATGGCGATTTTTGCCTCTCCTATTATAGGTTAATCCAAACATAGCAACTGAGTATTTATCTGAACTTGGCTCAGCAATTTCTTCTATGATAAAAGACATAATAGCTGATGGCTAAGTAACTCGCTGAAAATTGGACTATGTTCTTTCTTTTTTACATAGTTTAAACTTATGGATTTATACTTATATGAAACATTTAAATACTACAGATTATGTTTTTTTATACTCAAAAAGCTCATTATAAAACAATTAATTTATAGTTGACAGTAATCAAAACTACTGATAAATTTAATAACTTTCAAACAATAAAGTTTCTGTAGATAATCACTTCCTCTTTCATGCATAATTACGCATAGCAAATTAATCACTGAGCATGTAGCATAACCTGTTTTCAATAGAGTACTATGATCTTATTATTCAGAACGACTTTCACTTCACAGATACCTTTTAACAATTTTTCCTTCCTTGCAAAAAAACTTAGGCTTTAAGCTATCATCAACTACCTCTATGGATTACCTCTTTTTGTGGTTCATGAAAAACCTGAGCTTCCCTGAGAAATTTATCCCTTTTCTTCCTTTACAACACTTTAAAAAGCTTCATCTTCCTTAAGAGGATTTATAACTACAACTCTTAACTCTTGATCATTTACAATTTTAGTGATTTACGTATCTTTTTCATCAGTAAATAGTTAAGTAACTGCATTATTAGAGGATGGAATTATTCTATCCAACTCTCGCACATTGTTTTGAAAACCCTCACCCCTCTTTCTAAATTATCTGCTAACTAAGATTTTTCTATTTTGGCTATCCTTTGTTTCTAAAACTGCTTATCATAACTTACCTAGTTTAGTACTAAAAAAGTGATTAACAATATTTTTAACTGTTGCATTCCTTTTAACCCAGTGTGGTTTAATTAATGGTCCAGTCAACTTCTCCTTAATCTACTTTTTTCTTTACTACTATCAACGCTTTGCTAGCTTGATCTAAAAAATCACTGTAGAGTAAGATACCTTACTAAAAACCCATTTATCT
>CACRCM010000054.1:0-7353 GCA_902646575.1 uncultured Wolbachia sp. | reverse complement strand
TAATGCTTAGGAGCTTTATCTTAATTCTTATATTTGTAGTGTTTATGCCGCTATCAAATGTTGATGCAAGGAAATATATTAGAATTGTTGGATCTTCGACAGTTTTTCCTTTTATTTCATTTATAGCTGAAGACTTCAGTCGTGTATTTTCTTTTAGAACTCCAGTTGTGGAATCGATAGGAAGTGGTCAAGGATTCAAGATGTTTTGTTCAGGAATAGGAAAGAACACGCCAGATATCGCTGCTTCATCTCGTCCTATAAAGGAAGCGGAGAGAGAGTTATGTAAAAGAAATAAGGTTAATGAAGTGGTAGAAATCATTATTGGGTATGACGGAGTTGTAATTGCAAATTCGAATCAAAGTTATAAGTTTGATTTTACAAAGAGAGATTTGTTCGAAACTTTATCCGCTTATTCCGAAGAGAATGGTAAACTGATTAGAAATAATAAGAAGTTTTGGTTTGATATAAATCAAGTTTTACCAAAAACAGAAATTGAAATTTATGGTCCACATCAAAATACAGGTACGTACAATACTTTGATTAATTTCATTATGCTTGATCAATACTCATGCATGAATTCAAGAGTTTTCAAAGAGAGCTATAAGGACCTAGAAGAAAGAAAGAAAGTATGCAGTAGTATAAGAGATGATGGAAGATACATAGAAGTTGGAAGTAATGAAAATATAATAATTCAAAAATTGAAAAGTAACAGAAATGCCTTAGGGATATTTAGTTTTAGCTTTTTAGTGAGGAACCAAGATAAAGTACAAGGGAGCACAATTGCAGGAATTGAACCAACTTATGAAAATATATCGTCAGGAAAATATATACTAGCAAGGCCTCTGTATATTTACATAAAAAAAGAGCACTTAAATATCACTGATGGATTAAGAGAGTTCATTAGAGAAGTGATAGATTCAATCAGTGCTAAGAATGGATACCTGTCTAAGCTTGGTCTGATTCCGCTTTCGAATGATGATATAAAGAAAGTTTTAGCGAAAGTTTATGATATAGTGTAATATCTTTTGTTTTAGAAAATAGATCTATAGAAATTACTAACGTTTGCAGGTCTTATATTCAATTATGCTTATTACTAAAATATTTCTATTGTTGTTCAGCTTAATAATGGTTATTATTGTTATTACTAATAAGTATTTGTATTACAGATAAAAAATTTTTCTAGCTCGCTTATATAATTACCTGCATATCTGGTTCAGCTTTTTTTACTGGGTAAAGTTGAGTAAATTGTTAGAATATCAGCAGTTTTTGCGGTTGTCAGTTATACCTGGATTGTTTTTATTCCTGTTTGCAGTTATTCTATCTTGGATAGAATTGAGTTATATTAGTGTATTGATTGGAGTAGCATTTGTCTTTTATAGACAACAGGAGGAGCTTGTGTTTAGTAATGTTGAAACAAGGCTATTCTCTGAAAATCCTGCTATGGAGGGCAATGCTACACACTGCATAGAAAATTTTAGTATAATTAATTACTATATAGTAATCGCAGTTTTTTTCTACATTCTCAAAGTTCTAAGTCTAAATAATTTACTTTATTCTAAGTATTCAAATAGTACGAAAAGAAGGTTACTAAACACACGAAGTGGTGATCATTATAGCCTGATTTCTTGATATACATATTTTCTTATTGTTTTTGGCTGATATTTCATTATTTAACACAACATATCATAGAATGTTTAGTACATTAACTAGTAGTTTTACTGTCTATAGTAATTCTGGACACTATAATGCTTTCTTACTTGAAATTCATACTAATCGTCTTTATAACTTTGGGTTCTCTATCTTTTTCTTAGCTACTTAAAAGTACAAAACGGTTCAACATTTACTATGGACGAATAAACCTCTTGTTCATCAAGATATTTATTGTTTTATTTTTAGTTATATAAAAATGTTAACTTAGGAGTATCATTGTTATTTAGATGTATTACCTTTACTTCTTTTCAAGTTAACTGGCTATATGATATATGATTACGTGAATTGGAGACTTTATTTCAGGTCTTGGCTCTTTTTTGCCTTTAATTGAGTTAGTGGAATGTAGTGGTTTTTACAAGCGGATAGAATCAAAATCTTTCGTTTTGATCAGCTTTCTAAGGTCTACAGTAAATTGCTTTCATCTTTTATTCAATCCTGATGTAGATTGATAAGATGAAGTTTGATGATAAAGATCTAGAGAGTGATAAAGTTTACTCTGTTTTTACGTTTTTTGTAATCTGTAATTTGATTTCTACTATATTATCAATAGTTGGTGACTTATTAAGTTTTATAGCATTGGCCTTTTATAACTAGCATTAATGTAGTTCTGCAACACTTACTAAGCTATGATCCAAGATAAGTAATAAAATTGATTCTTTAAGTGGTTATTTTCTCTTTTAGTAATGAAATGAAGCTATTTCTATCGTTTTAAAAATTGTTGCTTGATAAAAGCATACTTGTGAAAATATTGCCAATCTATTTTTGCATAAGCAAACTCTTGTTGCTTAATAGGAAAAATAGCTAATCTAAGGTAAATTATGTTATTTTCGCTATAGTATAATAATATAGATATCATCAAGTAGATGATACTGTAATCTAGAAAAGAAATAGACTTAGCTAGTGAGTTACTTTGGTGATATCAGAGAATTGGGGCTATGGATTTTTTATGTAAGAGACTTAATCATTTACCGTTTTTGTAAGTGATAGTGCTTTTACTTCTTTTGTACTGAAATTTAAAATTTTTTAGAACAAGATCTTGTAATTGTACTAGTTTATTACTATATTATCAATTAGTATTGTTATTTTCAATAATTTCTTCATTTTTTGTTTTAAAAACCTTTTTCAAATTTTCCTTGTGTTGCTTAAGTGGAAAGGACCAGCTTGAGGTGTGATGGCAAGCTGAGGAGTTTTTATTATTACATAGTATATAAGATAAATTTTAAAACCTACTATAAGATATAAGATTTCTTTGCGACAAAATGCTGCTTAATTGTATCTGCGTTGAACAAGCGCATTTTTATGTAGTAGTAAACAATCTCTATATCTTAGAATGCATCTTGATTAATTTGGTACATCTAATTCCTTCACATAAGTTTTTACATCATTTGAAATAATTGAGAATTTTATAATTTATAATTATGTCTTTGCTATGTTCATTATAAGAAAAAACTAATCTTGATATTTTGAATAGTAGAAGGTTGCTGATGCACTTATCACATGCATAAATGTTGTCTGGATTGCTATTGCAAATGTTGCAGTAGTGTTTAGTTAATTAAAAAAGTTTTTTTGCTGCATTTACGACTCATATATGTACTTGGAAACATGAGATTTACAGCCTTTTTCATGTTTCCTACTATTTAAGCTTGAAGAACGTATATGATAGTGTTATTTCACTTAAATCTTTTGTGCTATTATCACGCATGATCTCGGGGTCTATGTAAAAGGAAACTGGCATGGCTGCTTTTTGTTTTGGCAATAGCGTTTGTTCTTCAAAGCAAAAGCATGCAACTTTATTAAAATACTTACCTGCTTTAAAAGGTGTGACGTTATATACTGCCATTCCAAATGAAAGCTGATCAGATAAATTTTTTGCGTAATAGAAAGCTAAATTTTGTTCCCCTATGTTCACATCAATGTAGCTAGTTTCTGGGTAAAATTTCCATAATAAATCTGGCATTATATCAGCGTTAAAGTAGACTCTAATTTTTTGGTTAGTTGTATTTGTTGTTGTGTTGGTTACTTTTCTCGTTGTGCCGCCATACCCGGTAACTTTGCAAAAGGTATTATATAGTGGTACTGAAATGTATGTAAGACATAGCATTAATATCACTAAGGATATTAAAAAAAAAGCTATGGAACCTTTACTATTTCCTCTTAAGAAGGAAAACATCTAGTCTCTGTTATTAAATAAGTTAAGTAACCTAAGTAGATTGAGGAAGATGTTGATAAAGTCGAAATAAAGATTAGTTGCACCAAGTATAGCTAGCTTAGTAGCTGCGAGTTCTGATCCGTCATTATACCTATAATAGACGTCTTTTATCCTTTGAGCATCGTATGCAGTAATTAGAGTAAAAATTATTACTGATACGAATGATATTGCAAAATAGAGAGAACTACTTCCAAGAAATAAATTAACTATGGACGCAATGATTAATCCCCAGATTCCCATAATTAGAAAAGAACCCATGCTAGTCAGATCTTTTTTTGTAGTATTACCATATAAAGCCATAGAGCCAAACATAAATGATGTAATGAAAAATGCTCTTGCTATATTTTTTGCTGTGTAAACTATGAAGATATGGGATAAGGAAAGCCCCATTAAGACTGAGAATAAAAGAAATACAGCAACTGTAGACTGAGAGCTCAGATATTGAAGCCTAAAAGACATATAAAACACTAGTATAACTGGAGAAAGCATTACTATGAGTGACAGAAGTGGATTGGAATAAATTACCTGAAAAAGACCAGAAAACACCGTCAAGAACGCAACAAGTCCAGTAATACCTAGAGCTAGAGCCATGTAATTATATACTTTAGTTAGGTAACTCCTAAGTCCAGCACTATAATAAATACCTTGAGAGCAAACACCTCGCTCGTTTCTCATGTAAGACATAAATATGACTCCTTTTTATTCCTTAGCATTATTATAGTACGAAACTGTATCTTTATCAAGCAAAAAAAATCACTTTATTATTTATGAGGTGTTTTAATGTAGATAGAGTATAATCCTATTGCTGCTGCATTTGAAACATTTAAGCTATCAATTGCATTTGACATTGGGATTTTTAGAAGATAGTCACAATTTTCTTTAACTAATCTCCGCATTCCTTTCTCTTCAGAGCCAAAAATAACTACTCTTTTTTCCCAAAATCTTTTTATTTCATTTATATGCTCTTTAGCATTGCTATCAAACCCATAACACCAGTAGCCGACCTTTTTTAAATGCTCCATAGTTTTTACTATGTTTGTAATATATATTAGCGGGATAATATCTAATGCTCCACTTGCTGCTTTTGCAATAGATGCATTTTCGCTTGGTGAATAGTTATGAGGTAAAATTGCTGCATCAACATTAAAACAAGCTGATGTTCTTAAAATTGACCCTATATTATGTGTGTCAGTGACTTGATCTAGAATGACTATAGTAGAAATGTTGCTTGAGTTTTTAGCTATTTTTTCAATGCTTAAGTTGTGGAGAATAGGAGCAACTTTTAAAGCAATTCCTTGGTGATTAGCACTTTTTGGTAAAACATTGTTAAATATTTTATTTTCTACTAATTGGAATTTAATGCCCTTATTATCTATGCATTGCCTGATTTCTTTTTCATGTTCTTTATAGAAACTTTCTGTTATTAACAGTTTTATACACTGCCTATTTTTATTCTTTAGTGCTGATATGCAAGTGTGCTTTCCATACAGCCAAAAACTTTCATTAACTTTTAATGATTTCATTGTACTGTTGGGGATCATATTTCTATAAAATAAGTAATATTTTACTATGCTTAGATATTATTGTAAAATTGTAAGATATGATTATAGTGTATTTATGTTAAATAATGAGTTAAATTGGCAAAAAAACGTTAAACCAATAAAGTCTGAAAAAGTGACTTTAAGAGTTGATCATAAAGTAAATATAAAATCTATAGTCAGTAAAGGTGCATCTTACTTGCAAGAAAATTTTCTTAATATCGATAATGGTAACTTACCATTTTGTCTTGACTACAACACAAAGTTGAAAGTTGATAAAGGAAAATGTTTCATAAGTGATCAACTTGACCTACATGGTTATAGTATAGAGGATGCTTACTATAGATTAGTAGGTTTTATTATTAAAAATTATCAAGTAGGGAGTAGGTGTTTGTTAATAATTACAGGACAAGGGAATACGGTAGGTAAAACAGATATTATAAAAAATAATTTAAGTAAGTGGTTAAATGATACTAAAATTCAACATATGGTTCTATACTGTCAACAAGCTACAAGAAAACATGGTGGTAAAGGAGCTTTTTATGTTTTGTTGAGAAAGAATAAAAATCTTAGATCACATAGAAAATTGGCTTAGTTGTTGATAGAGTTTCAGCCTTAATTTATAAGGAGCAAAGATAAAGGTAATTTAGTCGCTTTTTTGTTATTTTAGCTACAAACATTGAGGACCTTTTGGCTAAGTAAGAAAAAGGTAAAAGAGACTTTGGTTAATGTCTATTTTAAAACTGCGACTCAGCTGTATTCTTAATGTAATTAACATTTAGTTATAATTATTTAAAAAACTTACTAGATAAAAAAGAGAACACGAAACACATAGCATAAAAGTTAAACATGAGAATTCAATTACGTGATGCTTTCGTCGTTTAATTTGCACAGATTAAAGGTAATTGAGTACCTTTAGTACTATAATAAGGGGAACTGGTGAAGTTTATTAAATAGCTTCTTCCATTTCTGCCATGTACAAAAGTAGTCTTTTAATTTTCATATATCCGAAGTAATTCTTGTGCGTTAGCTTTTATTAGAGTAGGACATTTTCTGTCATTTAATAATGAGTGTAATATTTCAACTGCGCCTTTGATATCATTATTATGTATCTTTATTATAGCAATAGCTTCTTGACTTGAATAAGGGTACACTATACTTGATTCTAAATTATTAATTTTATCTTCATTTATTTTTTCATCATTGTAAAATAAATTCATTACTTCTAAATATTGTGCTAATTCACGTAGAACATTAGGGATATCTTGATTGTCTGCTATATCGTTGTAAATAGATGCTGCATCTGTTGGTATTAAATTTGAGATATGGTTGAATGCGCTTTCGAAATTTGCTAAATACTTCCAACTTGAGCCTATTTCCTCTAATAACTTTATATCTTTTTTGGAAAATAATACTTTATAAAACTTATTGCCTGCGGTTGTAGATTGCTTTGTGCTATCAATATTATATAATGAGTACAATATGATACTAACTAGAAATGGTATCAATGTAAGTAAAAAGATGTATTTCTTCATAGTAGTACTCTTGGTAAATGTGTATTTATATATTAATGCTTTTAATTTGCAAAAACATATTGACACTATGATTATATCATATAATACTTTTTTTAAAGTTGTTTGAATAGTTGAAGATTGAAAATATTTCTAAAGTAGAAATAAAGACAGCAGTATAAAGCTAAATTATTCTTTATCGGATTTTATCCGGTATACCCTCAGCCTTTTATAGGTTGAAGTCTAAATTTGAGAGTTTGATCCTGGCTCAGAATGAACGCTGGCGGCAGGCCTAACACATGCAAGTCGAACGGGGTTATGGTATAGCTTGCTATAGTATAACTTAGTGGCAGACGGGTGAGTAATGTATAGGAATCTACCTAGT
>CACRCM010000053.1:0-7359 GCA_902646575.1 uncultured Wolbachia sp. | reverse complement strand
TTGACTTGCAAGATCATATTTACTTAAGCTAATTGAAGATAAAGCAAGTAAACAATAACTAAAATAATAATCAGAACGCAGATTATATAGCTTTTCAGCACCTTTACTATTTAAACTAATGTAAATCTTAGCTGATTGGGGAGTAGGATTTACTGTATACTCTTCCTCTAACACTACAGAAGCTTTTCTAATTTTTCCAAGTTTAATATATAACTCTGCTCTTAAATAATTAATGGGCTGAAAAGCTGCACAATAACTTTGTGCTTTAAATAAAGACCTCAAAGCTTTCTTGTAATTCCCTTTATTTTCATATTGTTTTGCTGAAGCACAATAAAAAACCGCCAACATTTTCTCACAATCAAAGGGAAGAAAAATATTAAACTTTATAGCTTCCTTTAATTTCAAAATTGCGTTAATCCAATCCTCGTGCAATATGCAACGCTCTATTTGAAAGGGAATAGACAGAATTTTATCGTTAATTGAACTAGAACAATACTCTATGAATTTTTGAAAGACTGCTTTTTCTTGTTTAAGATGAACAATTAGCTTATTAATCACAAGGAGAGCTAAGTTACGATTTTTATTTGCAATATTTAGCAAACTATTGCTGAAAAAGCTATAATTTCCCATCTTACATGAGATAAAGAGCTTTACTAAAGATAATCTATCGTTTTCTCTACTTAAATTCTTAACTAGCCTGTGAGCATTCTCTATATTTCCTAAATCCATGCTAAACAAAGCTTCAAAAAGAAGCAATTCCTCTTTATCTCTTTTTCTATTTCTCATACCAACAAATGCTGATAAAACAAAAAAATAAAAATACGCAAGTACAATTAATAAAAATAATAAAAGTACACAAGTGAAAATAATAAAATATAGATCAACACTTATGATGTAACTACCTGATTCCAACTTTATTACTTCACCACCCATCTTGATCCATATGCCAAATAAAAAAGAGAGAGTGAGAACTATAAAATAAATCATGAGATATATTGCAATAAATACTGATATATTGTTGAAATATTCTTAGAAGCTATAATAAAATTATTTAATTTATTAAGCCATAGTTTAAATTCTGGGTGTGTTAAATCACCTACTGCAGTAGTTATTCCTTGCCAATCATTATCATTTATTAACTCCTCAATCTCTACAAGTTTCATCCTTAGTGGATCATTTTTATCTTTTATCTTTACCCAGTTTGAAATGATTTTTTGAAATAGTATACTTTTATTGTAGTTAATAGTATCAATGATTTTCTCAAAAGACGATCTTAACTCATGTAAAGTATTTACCTCTTTCAAACCTTCTAATTCACTTAGAGCATTTTCTAACTCTAGATCATCAAGTTCTAATATTAAGGGTCTTATTGCGTTTACATAATTATCAAGTTTTTCCTTTTTTAACAACGAATTCTTCATTTTAACCACAAGTAGCAGTAATTTTGCAAGATTCTTATGCCTTGAACTACCATTATCTTGCTCACATTGAGTGAGTAAATTTTTCTTTAATTCAAATATTTTTTTTTCTATTCTAGATTGGTTAACATCAAGCAACATCTTTAACTCATCTATGCTTTCTGTTAAACACTTTATATTACTTTCGCTTTCTCGTTGATTCATTTTAAAAAAAATTATGCTATTTATCATAATATAAGTGACACCCAATACCATAATCAAAAACCAGCTTATATACTGTCGTTGAATATCATTCATAACATAATATCTCTGCAGGATCTTGTGCAGCTGCCTGTAATGCAGGAGCAATTGTTGCTAAAAATGACAAGAATAGTGCAAGTACAGAAATATTCACTACGTCTTGAGGAACTAATATCACTGGCAAACTTGAAAAAAAGTATATCATAGGGTCGAGCAGTTTGGTATTAGTGATATTTTCTAAAAATACTCTAATATTCTCAATGTTGAGAGAAAAAACAATACCAGTAATACATCCGAGGCAAGTTCCTATAAGACCAATAAGTAAACCACAAGTGCAAAATATGCGTATAATACTTCCACTTGTTGCACCAAACGTTCGCATAATTGCAATTGCGAATTTCTTTTCTTGCACTATTATCATTAAATTTGAAACAATATTGAATGCCGCTACAACTATAATCAAAGTAAGGATTAAAAACATTACATTCCTTTCAGTTTTTAAAGCATGAAAATAGTTGCTGTGTTGTAACTGCCAACTTTCAGCTCTCATTCCTGTTTTTTTTTCTATAGCACTTGCTAGTTCACTCACTCCAGCAGTATCGTCCACAAATACTTCTATATTTCTCACACTATCTTTATAATTAAAAAAAGCCTGTGCTGATTTTATGGGCATATATATTAAAGTACTATCATATTCAAACATACCCATATCAAATATTGCTACAACCTCATATTCTTTCACTTTCGGTATTACATCAAATAATGCATCAAATCCTTCAGGCGATATAAGCATAATTTTATCGCCATAATTAATGTTTAAAGCTTCTACTAATCGAGCTCCTACTATTACTCCTTTATCAAATTCTCTCACATTACCCACAATTATATTATCTGTAATAGTAGTATTATAAAATAAGTCTTTAGTTGACATACTTCGTACTATGCTACTTGCAATTCTATCATTCGCCGCAACAATAACTTGATCATTGGTCATAGGAATTGCTTTTAATACACCTGGAATTTTCTCGATGGACTTCGATACTGCAAGATAATCTGAATTTATGTTTCCATCGAAATGAACATTAATATGACCATCAATACCAAGTATTAAGTCAAGTAACTTTACCTTGAATCCATTCATCACAGACATCACCACTATTAATGTTGCAACTCCAATGGCAATGCCAACAATAGAAAACAAAGTCGTTATAGAGCAAAACTTAGCATTTTTCGCCCGCAAATAGCGAATAGCCATAGTAACTTCAAAAGTAATGGACATTATAAAACATTTTGAAATTAAGCATTATACCCCCAAAATACCATGCAATTATAAACCTTTCTTTACTTAAAAACTAGAGATTTTTACTTTCTCAGACTTAGAAAGCTCTCTACTTGAAAAAGTCAACCACCTAAAATAAAAGGCTTATACTTCTATTTTTAATCTTATGAGAAACTTTACTTAGAATCTTCATTACATAATCTTTCACTATAACATATTCTGTCACCTAAATTATCATGCCTAACCCCTGATAGGACCATCATATAATATTCTATTCATTTTATAGTGATGAAATTATTTAGAAGTACAGCTCAATAAATTTATAAAAAGATTCTTTACAAACAAGAAAACTCTTACTCACTAAAATTGCACTACAAAATCTCCATTGCTTAATTTCTTTAGTCATGATTTAAATCATCTTGATGTTTAATAAACTTTATCTAATAAATTTTTTGTATCACTTTCCATCATCAAAATTCACTCTTTTTCCCCATTATATATGCTGCAATGACACCGATTCTTTATTAAATCTTCTAAACGTAATTTCAAAACTGAACTCCAATTTCTAATATCAACCTCAATCAGAATTAGCTTTTGCTTTATTGCAACGCTTCTTACTTTTTTATCACTAAGTAATCAATAAATGTACTCTTAATTCCTGTAAGATCCCGTTTCTTAAAATATAGGAACCTTTCTTTTGAGCTATAAAGTTCGATACTTTCACAACATAAATCATAGAGATACAGGATAAATTTTTAATCTTACCTATGTAGCGCTTTGCTTTAAACACAAATACGCTAAACTCCAATAACAACTATTACTCAACTCATATTCAGGTTTCTCTGCAGAATTCTCTTCACTATATAGTACTTCTTCTTCTAATTACAAACCAGCTATATTCACGATCAAATTCAATAAAGCTTCACCTCAAAAAGGACTATAAAAAGTCAGTCTATAGACTATCTAAGATGTTTTTTGAGCAGAAAGCATAAAAATTACTTTAATCTGAAGGCAGAACCAACATTACCTTGTTTCCATTGTAGAGAAGTACAGCAATTATGCTGTTCAACTTTTACTAGTTTAAAATTACTTCATATTCTGCAACACATATAACTCATTCATCACAACAATTTATACCCATATGTTTATAGCAATTATAGGCAACATACAGCTAGTTTCCTAGTTTTAAAACAAAGTGTTTTAAAACAGAGTATTATAGCTAAATATTTTCTGAAACTACTTTAGCTTATGGCTTATAAAAAGGCCAAAATATACTACCACACACAGTGTTATAGGGCACATTTAGTTAAGATATTGGCTAAGTAACTAACACTTTATGCTAAGGATAAAATGCATGCAAGCTCTTGCTGTAAAACGATTAAAGTAGAAAGTGGATAATATTAACTTAAGTAACCACAAATTAGTACGTATGTGGTTTATCATCTTGCCCTTGTTGTGAATTTCTCCTTATTTTGCTCTCTCTTAATGTAAATATTGCTGCTCCTCTGATTTCCAAACTCAGCTATCCTTTTATCAATTTCATTTTGCGATTTCTTTCTATTTAAGCTTTGCTCCTCAGATTTATTTATATCTTCACCACTATTATTTAGTCTCTCTTCTAAGCCTTTTTCAACAAATAGCTTCCTAACATTAAGCTCTTTCCACGTTCCTATAATCTTTTCATCATCTTTATCCCTTAATTCTTCCCTATTTCCAACTCCAATAACACTAAGGTCTTTCATGAATTCTTTCCAGTACTCACGTAATTGACAATTCCACATAGTCAGGTAAGCATCACCATACTTTTTTTTATTTGCTACAAACAATAAAATTGGAGCTTTCAACATAGTAGCTCCTATATTTACCAAGTTCTTCACTATTATTGCAGTAGTAAATAAAAGGTAACCACAAGATTTTGCAATTAAATTTTGTCTTCTTATTAAATGCTCAGCTAACTTCATAGGAATGAAAGCTAACAACTTAGCACAAATCTTAGCTAAGCCTACAATAAAGACAACAGAAACAGATATAAGACTCTTATCTAGCTCAAGGTTATTACCTTGAGCTCTAATTTCAAAAAAACTAGTGCTTAATTTTTTATAATCACTAGTGTACAGTAATTCTCCGTTTCTTCCTTTTTCATCAATGAACTCTTGAACTTTACCTTCTTTACTTTTTTCCTTTTTAGTCAGTATAGAAGAATTAATTAACTTAAGTAAACTAGTGTCAATCTCAAAAACTGGTAAATGTTCTGCAAGATCAAATTTTTTAAACTTAAATGGCTCATAAAACCCACGATAATCGTCATTACAATCATGTTTGTCTCTATTAACTTTACCTTTATCAACTAAAAATTCAATAGTGAAATAACTTTTACCGTCCCTTGTTTTAAAAGGCTCTCCTTTTTCATCTGATAAAACAGAAATTAAATTGTATTTATATCCACCATAACAAAGCTTATACATATCCTTATTATTATCTTCACCTTTTTCGATTTTACCAAACCTAACAATATGACCATAATTCTCTGGATACCGACACTTTCGCCCGTCTTTATACACCATCACCTTTCTGAGATCTTTGACGTAAATTTGAGATTCAGATGGAGCAAATAGATCTTTTGTCTTTAGTATAAGATTTGTTCCTACTTTTTTTAATACCTCCAACATATTATTAAACTAAGATCACTATAAGCACTACAGTTCCAATAATAAAACCAACACGTTAATAACATATTAATATAGAGTTGATGGTTTTATAAAAAAATATGCCTGTAAAAGAAAAAAATTGTAAAGGCAAGTACTATATAAGTGATGCTCGATAAGTACTTTATGCATGTAATTACAAAAAACTTTATAGGTATGCTGTGTATATAATCTTCGCATACTACCTGTATTCCAAGAACTGCATGCCAAAAAATATAAAATAGTAATACAACAAAAAATAAAAGTTCTAGAGGATGATCAATAGCCTGAAGTAATTTTTCATTAAAAGATAAAGAAGTTGCATAAAATGCACAAAAACCCAAATAGATAAACCAGGGAAATAAAAGCAGCAAAATCACTGCAGAAACACGCTGTACCCACCAATAATGTACTGAATTTCTAAACTGATTCATATAAACATAAATAAAAAAGTCATAGTAAAAAGAAGCAACATTACCGTCAGTAGTATAGCACTTTTCGAAACATCAGTAATTCTTAAGTTAAACCCAACATCCCATAATAGATGACGAATACCATTAAAAAAATGATATAGGAAACCTACAAAACATAAAACGTAAGCTAATTTAGCAATAGGAGTAGATAACAATACATTTAAGTACTTTACTATAAACAGTTTAGGAAAATAAACATGTAATATAAAATACCAAGAAAGCATTACTAACAAAAGAAATAGCAAAATACCAGTTAATCTATGTATAATAGAGAAAAGATTAGTGATTTGTATTTTATATATTTGTAGATGTGGAGAAAGAGGCCTATCACTCATAAAATCTCATACCAAGAAATTAGAATAGGAAGATCAAAACAAAGAAGAAGTAAAGACAGCAGTATAGTGCATAATAGCACTATCATAAAAACAGTGAGCTATGCACAAAGCCTAAGGAGGTAATCCAGCTGCAGATTCCCCTACTGCTACCTTGTTACGACTTCACCCCAGTCACTGATCCCACTTTAAATAACTCCTTCCTTACGGTTAGGTCATTAGCTTCGAGTGAAACCAATTCCCATGGCGTGACGGGCAGTGTGTACAAGACCCGAGAACGTATTCACCGTGGCATGCTGATCCACGATTACTAGCGATTCCAACTTCATACACTCGAGTTGCAGAGTGCAATCCGAACTGAGATGGCTTTTAAGGGATTAGCTTAGCCTCACGACTTTGCAGCCCATTGTAGCCACCATTGTAGCACGTGTGTAGCCCACTCCATAAGGGCCATGATGACTTGACGTCATCCCCACCTTCCTCCAGTTTATCACTGGCAGTTTCCTTAAAGTCCCCAGCATTACCTGATGGTAACTAAGGATGAGGGTTACGCTCGTTGCGGGACTTAACCTAACATCTCACGACACGAGCTGACGACAGCCATGCAACACCTGTGTGAAACCCGGCCGAACCGACTCTATCCCTTCGAATAGATATAATTTCCATGTCAAGGAGTGGTAAGGTTTTTCGCGTTGCATCGAATTAAACCACATGCTCCACCGCTTGTGCGGGTCCCCGTCAATTCCTTTGAGTTTTAATCTTGCGACCGTAGTCCCCAGGCGGAATGTTTAACGCGTTAGCTGTAACACAGAAAGTAATCTCCCCATATTTAACATTCATCGTTTACAGCGTGGACTACCAGGGTATCTAATCCTGTTTGCTCCCCACGCTTTCGCACCTCAGCGTCAGATTTGAACCAGATAGACGCCTTCG
>CACRCM010000052.1:0-7948 GCA_902646575.1 uncultured Wolbachia sp. | reverse complement strand
TCATATATTTATCTTTAAAATCGTTACTGCGTATAATTTGATTATCTTGATTAATCAGAACAAAATCTCTCCCTATTTTAACTTCTGCGTTGTGAATGACTGTTGGAGTAAATATGCCTTTTTTGGTGAAATAACAATAAACAAGAAAAATGACTGCTAATACTATTAGTATGGTAGATAATAATCTTACTAACTTTATCATTAGAACACCTTAAATAAAAATAAGATTATATCTTGTTAGCTAACTTATTCAATATGTTCTTTCCAAAGTGGGTTGTTAATTTTATCCAACAGTTTTCTATGTTCATTAATTTCTTCATTGCTTGGTGAGTGTTTCCTACGAGATAAATCACGTATTTTACGGTAAATGACTGTGGAATTATTATCTTGCTTGTACTGATTATCAAATAAGAAAGTTTGTAACCCTCCTGTAAGCTCAATATAAACTTTTGCAAGCAGCTGAGCATCAATTAGTGCTCCGTGTAATTCTCTGTCCTTTAGCGATATATTAAAACGCTTACATAATGCACTTAAAGATGCGGGTGAACCTGCAAACTTTTTTCTTGCAAGTGGTAATGTATCCAACACTCTGTCCGAAGAAATTAATCCGGTATTTAGTTTACTAAGTTCCATATTAAGAAACTTAATATCAAATTCAGCGTTATGAATTATTAAAATATCGGTAGATATAAAGTCAAGAAATTCAAGTACGACATCTGAAAATAATGGCTTATCTTCCAAAAATTCCTCACTAATGCCATGAATCTTAAATGAATGATAAGGTACATCCCTTTCTGGATTAAAATACTGATGGAATACTTTGCCTGTTGGGACTCGGTTAATCAATTCTATACATCCTATTTCAATAATCCGGTGGCCAAATTCAATATCAAGGCCTGTAGTTTCAATATCAAGTACTATTTCACGCAGCTTACTTTTCATGATTAACTTTAAATAATACTAGCCTTATTTACCATTTGTTATTGGATCATTATCATGATTGTCTTTATTGTAGTTAATAGAAACAAGCAGCCAGCTTGGGTCTGACGAGTTGATATTTTTTTTGAATTGCCACATATCCTCAACTCTATTGATCGTTGATGTGCTACCTGATACAATATTTCCATTATCATCCTTAACAAAATTAATTTGCTCTGAAAGAAAATACACTGTGATAAACACTACGTTTTTCACTAGTTTTATTTCTAAAACCTTTTGTGAAGTAATGGAAACAATTATAGATTCATGTGTTTCCTTACGATTTCTAATTTTCTCTGCAAAGTTATTATATAAGCCTTTGTCTAAGAGAGGTTTTAGCTTAGGTAGATTTCCCTGGTTAAAATACTTTATTATTAGCTCAAAAGCTATGCTTGAACCTTCCATAAAATGGGAAATGGAGAAATCTTTATTTTTTTGTAATATCTGTTTGTAAGTGGCTTTTATTGAGTTTTTGTCGTTACTATTGATGTAGTCTTCAATGTCTTCTGCTACGTCTTTGTTATTTTGGCTTATATCAAGTACATTAGTTAATTTTCTTAAGTTTGAATTTGTTAACCTTCCTAAAGAGTTATATAATCGCGAAAAAATGAATGCCGCTAATAAAGCATATATTACAAGCTCTATCATAGTAACTCAACTCCTTAGCATGTAAAGTACCTGAACATTATTAATTATTAATAAAAGTGTGCTTGTTCTATGTCAATCTGCGATTTGGATTTACTATTCATCTATAAATGACTATATTGTAGAAGAAAACGTTAAATACTTCAACTTAATTATGGAGGCGTAAGAAATGTCACAGTACAAAATAAAAATTCATGGCCAATATATTAAGGATCTATCGTTTGAAAACCCGAATTTACTATTCCTTTCTTCAAAGGAAGCTCCCAGTATTAATGTAATGGTTAATATCAATTCAGTGAAGTTGAAAGGAGCTGAAAGTAAGGAAGAAAATGATGAAGAAAAATCTTTTCATGAAGTTACTTTACATATAGAAGTTAAAGCAGTGATAGAGAGTGAAAGTATGAAAGATGGCGTTGCTTTTATTTGTGAAACGAAATACTGTGGTATTTTTTCAATAGAAAACTCAGCAAGGCTAAGTGCAGAGGGAGTTAGGCAAGCTTTATTTATAGGTGGGCCTACTTTTCTTTTTCCTTTTGCAAGAGAAATAATTGCACGAGTTACAAGTAGTGGTGGGTTTCCTTCTCTTATATTGGATCCTATAGATTTTGAAGCTATGTATAAACAACAGAGTCAACAACAAAAAGATACCGTAAGTAATGAGAATTTTAACTAATATAGGCCTACCCTTGTTGTTCCAATGTGAGATAGTTTTGTACATAGCAAGCTGAAAGACCTTAATGTTCTTGGTAGTCAGAGTTTAACGTTCAGTTATGTTACAACTTGACGCTTGAGTTTATAAAATAATTGACAATGTTAATTTTCTAATTTACAAGTAGGTTTTTGAGGTAATTATCCAAGGAGTAGAGTTTGATTGAAGTATCAGTTCATTATGGTGATGTAAGTAGGGCTTTTCCAATATTAAAAAAAACAATTCAGAAAGAAGGAAGAGGGATAAAAATAAAAAAACAATATCATGAAAAGAAATCAGAAGTAAGAGCTAAAAAGAAAGCTGAAGTTAAAAAAAAAAGGCGCCAACAAGAGAGTAGAAGACAGCGTTATGGTTGATAATTTTTAATAGTTTATATTGGTTGTTTTATGAATGTTCATGAATATCAAGCAAAAGAGATTTTACGTAAATTTAATGTTCCAGTGTTAAGTGGTTTTGTTACTACATCTGCAGAAGGAATAGAGACTAAAATAAATCAACTGAAGTCTGATGTATTTGTAGTTAAAGCTCAGATTCATGCAGGTGGAAGGGGCAAAGCTGGCGGTGTAAGATTGGCAAAGTCAACTGAAGAAGCTCAACAGCTTGTAAAAGATATGATTGGTATGACTTTGCTAACTCACCAAACAGGACCAAGTGGACAGCAAGTAAAAAGGGTTTACATTGAAGAGGGTTTAACTATTAAGAAAGAGTATTATTTAGGTTTAGTAGTTGATCTAAAACTCAGCAGACCAACATTCATATTTTCTTCAGAAGGTGGAATGGATATTGAAAAAGTTGCGAAGAGCTCTCCTACGAAAATTGTGAAGCTCGATATTAATCCTGCTTCTGGTTTTGCAAGTTTTGATAGTAGAAAGTTAAGCAGTAGTCTTAATTTAAGTCCAGAACAAACAGAAAAAATAACAAGTGTTGCAAAAAATGTATATAATGCATTTATTGCAACTGACGCGAATCAAATAGAGATTAATCCACTAGCTGAAACAGATTCTAGAGATTTTGTTGCGCTCGATGCAAAGATTGATTTTGATGACAATGCTTTATACCGTCATCCAGAAATTGCGCAACTTCGTGACTATGATGAAGAAGTAAAGGAAGAAATAGAAGCTTTAAAACATGGGCTTAGTTATATAAAAATGGACGGCAATATTGGTTGCATGGTAAATGGTGCAGGTCTTGCTATGGCAACAATGGATATAATAAAGTACTACGGAGCAAATCCCGCCAATTTTTTAGACGTTGGCGGTGGAGCAAATAAGGAAGCTGTTACCAAAGCATTTAGGATTATATTGTCTGATAGTAACGTAAGAGGAATTTTAGTTAACATATTTGGCGGGATAATGCGTTGTGATGTTGTTGCAAGTGGAATTGTTGAAGCTGTAAAAGGAATGAGTATTGGAATTCCTCTAGTGGTTAGATTATCAGGTACTAATTTTAAAGAAGGAAAAAGAATTTTAGAGAAATCAGGGTTAAGTATTATTGCTACAAATGAGCTCGATGAAGCTGCACAGAAGATAGTAAAAGAGGTAAAGTAAAGCATGTCTATTTTGGTAAATAAAGATACAAGATTAATATGTCAGGGGTTTACTGGTGCACAGGGTACATTTCACTCAGAGCAAGCAATTAGTTACGGAACAAAGATAGTTGGTGGTGTAACTCCTGGCAAAGGTGGAAGCACCCACCTTGATTTGCCAGTTTTTAATACTGTAGCAGAAGCCAAAGAAAAAACTGGTGCAAATGCTACAGTAATATATGTACCTGCTAGGTTTGCTGCTGATGCAATACTTGAAGCGATAAATGCAGAAATAGAACTAATAGTTTGCATTACAGAGGGCATTCCTATACTTGATATGGTAAAAGTTAAATATATGCTTATAGGTTCAAAAAGTAGATTGATTGGGCCAAATTGTCCTGGGATTATTACGCCTGAGGAATGTAAAATAGGAATTATGCCGGGACATATTCACAAGCGTGGACATATAGGAATTATATCTCGTTCTGGAACTTTAACTTATGAAGCGGTAGCACAAACGACTACTGTTGGCCTTGGTCAATCAACATGCATTGGAATTGGAGGTGATCCTGTTCATGGAATGACGTTTGTTGATTGTATGGAAATGTTTTTGAAAGATGAAGATACTCATGGCATTGTAATTATTGGTGAAATAGGTGGAAACGAAGAAGAAGATGTGTCGAGTTTTGTAAAGGAAGAGAAAACTAAAAAGCCAATTGTTGGATTTGTAGCTGGTCAAACAGCACCTCCAGGAAAGCGCATGGGGCACGCTGGGGCTATTATTTCTTCTAGTGGCGAAAGTGCTGCTGCAAAGTTAGAGGTTATGAAAAGTGCTAGAATTGCAATTGCAGAAACTCCAGCGGTGATTGGTAAAAAAATCTTGGAAGTAATGCATCAAGTTTAAAGTATTGTTATAGAAACCCTATATTACCAGCTACAAATACATTATTTGTCCATTCGATTAGTAAATTCCCTCCTGGTGAATTTACTAAAGTTTGCTTAGTAAACAGATACTTACGAAGTACAGATGCAACAAATACTGCGCAAGCTGCGCTACTACATGAAGCAGTAGCACCTGTACCTCTTTCCCAGACTCTCAAAGCTATTTCTCCAGATTTTTCAATTTGTGCAATACTAACATTAGTTTTTTTTGGAAAGAATACATGATTTTCCAACTTTGGTCCTAAATTTAGTAATGGTATTGCACCTACATTATCGACGAAAAAGATTATATGGGGATTGCCAATATTTACTGCAACTGGATCCTTAAGCATCTCAAATTCTATAGGTAAGTGAAGAGTATTACATTCAATGGATAGAGGAATCTCATACCATTTCAATAAGGGCTTGCCCATATTAACCTTTATTAATTTGTCACCGACTTTAAAACACTCTAAAATGCGCTTATTTACTAGCTCAATGGTAGCGTACTCAGTACCTTTTTCTAACATTATCAAATATCCAACACAACGCGCTGCATTTCCACATATTTCAACTTTGCTACCGTCAGCGTTATAAATGTGCATAAAGCAATCAGCTATACTAGAGTTAGTGATGACTATTACTTGATCACAGCCATTTTGATTGGCGATTTCCCTATAGCTCCATTCTAAATTGTTTGTTGAACGTGAGTCTATGATAACAAAATTATTACCAGTACCATGCATCTTTACGTAGGGAATTTTGTCTGTTAGACTGCTTACCATTATAGCAAAGACTATATAAAGAAAAACTTCTTTTCTGATTATAGCTGTTTTATACGCTATAATTTTTTGTAGTGTAGATGCTAAGTTAATGTTAGGCAATAGTAAAATGCTCTTTCAGCTGAACTTAAGTTAGAAAGGAAGTGAGTGTTTCTAATAGAAAAATTGGTATGGACTAATTAAAGCGGCAGAGGTCTAAAATTGGCTTTGTTCATCCTGCTCTTGGTAAATTTGAAGCTATGCAGTGTAACTTTCCTCTTGGTAATGTAGGTTCTTGTCAAGAATCTGCTTTCTAAAGATCTGGTAGCACTAAAAAATATTCTAGATACTTTTGATCAACCTCAGTCTATCTGGTTCAAGGCAGAAGCAAAAATAACAATGACAAAGATAATTTATATAATTAAGTCAAGGTTCTCAAAAACAAGCAGCAAAACCTTGATAAGACTTTGCAAAAAGGATTGAAAATCATTCTGCTATTTATAACTTTTGCGAAGATATATAAAGTAAGATGAATCATGGGTTTAAAAATAAAGAACTTTTATGGAAATCTTGGTAAGAAGTTCAAGAAAGTAAAATGAGAAAACCTACTTACTAAACAACCCTATTTTATAGTATTGACAGAAGAGTGGTTAAGTCAGTTCACTGGGCCACTCATCATAAAAGAATATTTCCTCTACTGGCCTTCTTTTTTTTTCCTTAACTTCAGCACCTTCTTTTTCGTAACCAACTGCTATCACCGATGTTATATTAAAATCATTGGGTATATTAAATTTTTTTACTATCTTGTTTCTATCAAAGCCACCTACTTGATGTGCCATTAAGTTTGTAGATGCGGCCTGTAACATAAGTGCATAATTTGCTGCACCAGTGTCATGCTTAGCCCAAAAATTCTCCCCCTTATTCAGCTCTCGGAAATTTTTAGCACTTAACGATATAATTAATACTTGCGCATTTTTCGCCCATTTTTGATTGGATTCATTAAGGCAACTCAGTAATTTTTTCCATGAACTTTGATTACTCTGCTTATTACATATTACGTATCTCCAAGGTTCATCACCAAAACATGAAGGAGAAAGCCGAGCTGCTTCTATCAGAGAATTGATCTCCTCCTGATTTACTACTTTATCCGGATCATATAAACACCCGCTGTGTCTTATTTTCATCAACGTTAATAGATCTTGTGTGTTTATCATTTTCATTCAGGTATATGAACTAACACATTGTAACATAATGTAAGCAAAATTTAAATTGCAGAATTCCGTAAATATAATTAATATAAACGTGTTTTATTTTGAAAAGTATGTTTATAACATAATCTAGCAGTAAATCGACATTAATCAAAGTTTTCTCTTGCGTCTTGCTCTTATTTTTAATAAGTCAATATGCATACCTCTACAGCCTATACCCTTATTAACACTGCAAAGTTTCAGAATGATGTTTATAGGTCTTAAAATTCAACCACAAGACAGCATTTTATTCCATGCTTGCGTACATACCACTTAGTATATAATGGTTTCCATTTTTGCGAATTTCCCCGTTAATTATTCCGCTCCTTCTTGGGCCAACAACAGGTGGATATTTAGTTGGCTATTTAGCTGCCGTTGCAATGATAAGCCAAAGTAAATAAACTGCTAAGAAGCTCTAAATGTGGATCACTTATATGCAATCCTTTTAGATATTTAGCTGGTACAGCTATAATTTTTATGTTATGTTACATTTATGTAGGTCTCAAAAAGGTTAGTTTTTCCTCATTAAAAGCCAGTTAATTACTATTCTAAGTTACTAAGATCTTTTATTAAATCTTTAACTATCATCGATAGTGCCTCTTAGATTAGGCTTGTACTGTTTGTAACACAGTACTTAAAGTACTAATAATTCCTTTATTTGTATCTAGCGCTAACTTGTAAACGTTTTTTTTACAGTATTTGCCATTTTGCTACTTTTTTCAAGTCTGTTACATACCTGTCAGTACTTGTTTTTAGCACAATAAGATCGATATTTTCATAATCTAACCTATTGCTTTTCATTAGTTTTTTCCTTATATTGTTATAAGCATCATTCCTCTTCAAGGATTGAACTTTATTCTATAAATTATTATACATATAAATTACTCAAAATGTTGTTCAAAAATTTTTAAACCAGCCCTCAACATACACTACTTTCTCTTTAGGCTTATAAATACTAATTTATGATATTTGGGTTAACATTAAATATGTGTCATGCTTCTCTATGAGGTTCGGAATTGTAATCTTGAGGAGAAATATTATTACACTTTCAAAAATCTTTCCTCTCTCCAAAGTGCATTTAGTCAACTTTACTAAAAGTAATCTCCTTCAACTTCTCACTTCGTCTTCTTAAATTTCTCTTTCAATGTTTCAATAATAGCTT
>CACRCM010000051.1:0-8717 GCA_902646575.1 uncultured Wolbachia sp. | reverse complement strand
CATCGTTATTTAACCACGAAACGGCTCTTTAATTTACTCGAGAGCAGTATTTGTATTAGATGTTTCCTTATTAATCCGCTACAATTTATAGTAGCGATGCTTTAAGACCTTTATTCTGTCATGACAATTCTATGCTTCAAAATTATCCCTGAAACTAGATGATCCGTTTAGAATCATTCCTAGAATAGGAGCATTTCTAGCACGTAGGATTTCCAGATTTAGCAACGGTGATTAGACTGTATCAAATGCAGATCTGGCAACTAGAACTATTGGAATGATAAGTTTTTTGATTAGACCAACCATCAGCATAGAGTGCTGTTAACTAAAAATTTCTCTAGCACCTTATCGATATTATCCATTGCTAAACAATGCTAATAAGTAAGAAGATAGGTGTTCTTTATGAATGCCAAACTTACAAGCAAAGCTAATTGCTCAGAATAGTTTTACTAACACTAGCCTGTTTTTTTGTAAATATCAGCATTTGCTCAAAATTTCAAAGAAAATATTTTATAAGTAGCATTGATCTTATTTGCGTAGCCTTCGAATTATTCTTTTTAGATCAGGCAGAAGAATTATTTAATTACCAAATTTGTCACAAATTTCCAAGATATCTGATAAATGCACTTGTGCTTGGAAAATACAATGTAAATTCTTATGAATTAAAAGAACACCCTTTTAGCTCTAGGTAAGGTAGATAGCTTTCCAACTCTTGTTTAGGTGAATACTGATAAGTTAGTACAGGTAAATGAGGACTTCATAAAAATTCTAGTCCATTCATTGGATAAACTACTCAGTAAATGTAAAAAGAAAGCGAAAATATCTCGATTACTATATGATTTTTTATCATTTTCTTTAAAACTTCTTATTTACTGAAGTGGTAAGTTCAAAATGACAAGGCATGAAAACTAAGATCTAGCGTTTCTATGTTGCCTAAGATAAATTCAACTTCTCTTTGCAACATGTTCTGTGTCTGTTTTCAAATTTCAAGTATATTATAGATAAAATCCAAAAAAACAAATTTTCAATAATAAGATGAGCTTACTTTGCTAAAACTACCCTATATGTACTTTTTTTACAGCCACATTGAAAAAATGTGTAATTTTTTGCTTACACGTATCCATCTGAAAGCTTTGTATCGTTGCATTTAATCTAATTTGTGATTTTTGCATAATCGTAAAGTCAAATCTCAGAAAATTGATAAAAGCTTGAACGTTGGTAAATATATTCAACTTTCCACTTAAGGAGGTTAGCTTAATTAGTCCGAGAACATACCTAACACTAATAGGTATACCTGACAGGTCTAGATTTTCTTTTTCAAAGGAACTAAGATTTCAACAATAGTAAAAAATTTAAAAAATCATTCATTTATAAGAAGGTGAAAAAAACTTGTAATTAATCACCACATCTATGACGAAATACAAAGCTGCAGTTCATGTCTTTTGAAGAAGATTTATTGAATAATTTACGTTACTTTTAGTGTTATTCACACCGAGTATAATATGTAATCTTGATGTATTAGGAAAAACAGGTTGCATGTAGCAAAGGCAATTAACTCTTGTTTCAAAAGCTCTTCCTTTGAACTCATCATTATATTTTCGCTACCTAAAATTGTCAGCATAATTGTGTAGCTGAGTTACCTGTGTTAAATTTAAAGTTTCACAGTTTGTCTCTCAAGTTTTCAACTTTAGAGAATAAGGTTCTACCTGATCAGCAAGATGTTTTGTACTAAATTCTTAGGCTTTAGCTGCTGCATCATAATCATTGGAGAAAGAGAAACTGAATAAATAAATCCTTAACACTTATTGATAAGATGATCCTTTATAATGTTGGAACAAGCAACATATGCACTAAAGTATCCTAAGACTTTACTAACAGTGTCTGAAACTAAATGTGGAATTTTTTTAAAGGTCAACGGTGGAGAAGCAGTACTCATTATGTCCAATAATACCTGTTGAATGTGTTTCATTTAAATACAGAAGGCTTTACGTTTTTTGCTAAGATTAAAAAATTTTCTCTATTGATACAATGCTTCTTCCATGCTGAAAATTGTTTCAGTAATAATGAGCTTCAGTCTTAAGTCACCTTTGAATTTTGTAAGTAATTTTATCTAAGCGGTCTATATTGCTATATGGATATCGCATTAGTTCAGTATTGCTAAAAAATACAGCCTAATATAGGTTCGCATAACTCATGCTTATTGGAAAAGATAATAGATTTACTACTACGAGTGTTGATTAATTCGATAAGTTTCTAAGGACTGTTAAATTAGTCTGGAAGCCAGAGTTAAAAAAAAAGTGGGAGCTAACTCAGTTCTTTTATCCTGAAAGGTTTTTTTCTCAAAGTCTTTAAATATTTTTTTATTACCTGAAGTAACTGAGAATAGGTAAACTCTTACAAATTACTGGTTCTACAAGTTTTATTACCTAAAATAACATCTCCTATTGACTTAAATAGAGGTAATTATTAAAATAAAGAAATTAATAAAACTCTTACCATTTGAGTCAAAGTTTCCTGTAATCCATGATGTTTTTCTTTATTTCATAATATATTACAACACTCATTGTATAGCTTGTACATAGTCATGTTCTCTTATCAAGAAAGAACTTAAATTATGAAAGAAATGAACTTTTGCTAAGAACAACGTACATGTACCTGGAATTAAGGTCTGTTATGGTAACATTCTTAGTATGGGTATTATTAAAACTAGTAAAGATCAAATAAAGATGCTCTAATCTTCTTGCTAACTTGGATGGAGCCTCCAGAATTAGTACCAATCAATTACTGATAAAAATTCTTAGAGTTCCTCTTGAAAACATAGCCAATATTAATTTTATTCGATTTTTTTTTTACTATTACAATAATTGGAATTATACTGCAAAAGTTCTATATTCGTTTGTTAGTTAGGTGGAAGGAAAGAAAATGTAGGGCGAACTTGCAAGCACCATGTTCTCTTACTGGTACCAATTCTGTTTTTACGGTAAAAAATTATTTGTAGCTTGTAATCTAATACTTAAACAAGATAGTTATTATTTATTTCAAAAATTAGGATTTCTAAAACTTGTTCTATTTAGAAAAAATTAAGAACTCTTTCTATGAGAAGGACAGCTTTTTAAAGTAGAAAATTATCATGAATTTTCCTATTTTTCTCAAATTAATCAGGATTATCCTTTTAATATAAATTACTCATTACTTAAATAATATAGCTATTTTAAACATTTTTTTATTGGCTAATTCATAGAGTTAGCGTCATATGTATAAGAGGTTAAAGTAATCTATTGTAGTGGATTTATATAAAAAAGCCCATAAAACATAACTAGTGGCTGAGGAGGGATTTGAACCCACAACCAAGAGATTATGATCCTCCTGCTCTGCCAATTGAGCTACTCAGCCTAATATTAAAAATCTTACTATACATATGATCTATATGTTTTATATAATATTCAAAGTTAAACAAAGATTCAAGCTTTTCAGAGTCAATAACTTCAAGTAAAGACTTATCTTGTTTCAATTCAGATAAAAAATCACTATTGTCTCGTTTCACTTTCATTGCATTACTTTGAACGATTTCGTATGCTTTTTCTCTTGTTAAACCACTCCGCACTAATTCAAGTAATACACGCTGTGAGAAAATCAAGCCTTTTGAAGAATTTAAATTTTTTTCAACATTTTCTTTATTAATCACCAATTTATCTACTAAATCTGTTAATCGTACCAAAGCAAAATCCATCACTATGCAAGCGTCAGGAGCAATGCATCTTTCTACAGATGAATGAGATATATCTCGTTCGTGCCATAACACAACATTTTCTAACGCAGGAAATATGTAACTGCGTATTAAACGTGAAAGTCCAGTTAAATTTTCACTTAAAATAGGATTACACTTATGTGGCATAGCAGAACTTCCTTTTTGCCCAGTGGAAAAATACTCGGAAATTTCTCCAATCTCAGTTCTTTGCAAATGACGAATTTCAATGGCAATATTTTCTATTGAGCTTGCGATTACCCCTAAAACTGAAAAGAACATGGCATGTCTATCTCGAGGAATTACTTGAGATGACACGGTTTCAGGTATAAGTCCCATTTTCCCTGCTACATATTCTTCAACAAATGGATCAATATTTGCAAAATTTCCTACTGCACCTGATATTTTACAAGTTGAAACTTCTCTTTGAGCATTGACTAGCCTTTGATAGTTGCGTTTAAACTCTGCATAAAACCTAGCAAATTTTAACCCAAGTGTTGTTGGCTCTGCGTGCATTCCGTGACTACGTCCTACACACACAGTATCTTTATAGTCCTTAGCTTTTCTCTTTAATACTGTAAGTAAATTCTTCAAGTTCTTGAGTAAAACATCACACGATTCTTTCATCTGTACAGCAAGACATGTGTCCAATACATCAGAACTTGTCATACCATAATGAAGATAACGAGCGTCAACTCCTACTTTTTCAGCAACGTACGTTAAAAAAGCTATAACATCGTGTTTTACAATGGATTCAATCTCATTAATACGTTCAATATCAAATTTGATAGCACCAGAAAGTTTTTTAGCAACATCATTTGGAATTACTCCTAACTCTGCTTGAGCCTCACATACTAATCTTTCTATTTTAAGCCATATGTTAAACTTATTGTTTTCCTTCCAGATGGCAGATACTTCTTCACAACTATAGCGAGGAATCATTACACGACCTCCGTTTTATTTTTAGCATGTAAGAACCAAGATTACATGCTAGAATGATACTAATTTAGTTATAAAAAGCATTTTTCTGTGGTCGTAACCAGAATCACTCTTGATCAACTTTATCACTATCAGCAGTTTCTTTACTTAAATTCTGCCCAACCTCTTGTTGTTGCAACTCTTGGCTTTGCAATTTTACCTGTCTCAACTCATGTGCATCTGTTTCTGATCTAACAACATATACAGTGATTGGTACTACTACTTCACTATGAAGCTCTATATTCACTTGATACTGACCTAAATTTCTTACCTTCACCCCATTAAAAGACACTTTACGGTAATCAATTTCATGTCCTTGCAATAAAGACTTTGCAACTTCTCTTGTTGTTACAGAACCAAAAATTTTACCATCCTCAGAAGCTTGCTTTACTAATATTACAAACTTATCTACAAGAGATGCTGCCAGCTCTTTTGCTAAATTTAATTTCCTTATATTTTCCTCTTCTAAAAAGGAACGTTGCTCTTCTAGCTTTGCTATGCTCTCACTAGTAGCTCTAACTGCCTTTTTTTGTGGGAAAAGAAAATTACGTGCGTAACCAGGCTTCACTTTTACAATCTCACCTAGTTTACCAAGCGTTCTTATATTTTCCTTCAAAATCACCAACATAAACCACCTAAGCTTTTTTAGTACAATAAGGAACAAGAGCTAGAAAACGTGCCCTTATAATTGCTAAACGAAGCTTTCTTTGCCTTCTTGCACACACACCCGTTAATCTTCTAGGTAATATTCTGCCATAGTCAGAAGTAAACTTAGATAACAAATCTATATTTTTATAATCTATGTCTTCATCTTTAGATGTAGCAAGAGGACAAGCTTTAGAACGCCTAAACCCAGTCCTATTATTCATAGATAGATAGGAACCATTAAAACTATTTCGTTTTTTTACCATTATGCACTTTGTTCCTCAACTTGTTTATTTATCATATGAGATTTACCTTCAGAAAATTTATCAACTTGTACAGATAAGTGGCGAATAATATTCTCATTAAGCTTTATTCTACGTACAAATTCGTTCATAATACTTGAGGTAGAACTTATGCACATCATACAGTAATGACCACTCTTCATCTTATTTATTGGATATGCGAAATCTAGAAGACCCCAATATTCATATTTTATCAATCCTGAAGCTTCAACATTTTCTAAAATCACTTTCAACGTTTTATCTAATTGATCTAGGTTTGTTATTTCACAATCTTTCAAAATCTCTTGAAGAATCTTTGCTAAATTCTCTGAAATGCTTTCTTTTAAAGCACTTACTACGTTACGAATAAATATATTCTTAGCAACTTGCTTACCACTTTCTGAGAGCTTTATAAAATTTTGCGTCATTCTTAAATCTTTTAACCCACTTTTTAGCTCTTTACCAATTTTCAATTTAACTTCTTTCAAATTTGAAAGATCTCCTTCCAGCTCGACCCATAAAATTTTTGCAAAATCTTCCAAGAAATTGGAATAATTAACTAAACTTTCTTGGATGGTATTAAACCGTGCTTCCAATTCTTGCTTCGTAAGCTTGTTATTTTCCAGAAATTTTTTGACTTTTCGAGAAATAACATCTATCTTAATGCTTTTTAACAAAACAGCTAGTTCTTGGACCATCTCTTCTACTTCTTGCTGTAACAAGCCCTGCTGCGCTACAAAAGTAAACTCATAAAGACTCATTATGTCTTTCCTTGATACTGATCAAATTTTTTATTATATATGACTTTTTTATATAGGCAAGCTATTTGTATCAATCTCTATACTTTTAACCCAACTTAAATTAGATATTTCATAAGCAATCTGAGGAGTAATTAAATATGTATCCGGCAACAAGATGTCCGCCTTATATTTTTCAAAAAAGAGTTTCAACATTATCTTGGTCCTGCCACCACTTTTCAATACTGAATTTAGCTCCATAGCAATTTTTTGCGAATTTGCATATCCAGTTAAGATTAGTCTTTTTATTACAGAAGTGATTCTATCTGTAAATTCAGATATGTCCTTTCCTGCTAATCTTGTTATATTTTCTGAAGTTTCAAGATCAATTATAACAAATGTTCCTGGTGAAAATAGACTTCTTTTCTCTTCTATTACTTCATTTTTGTAAAATGCTATTTCAGAAACATTATATGGGTCAGAGAGCGTAAGTATAACAAATCTTCCACGCTTTGAGGTTCTCATGCGTACATTTAATACTACACCAGCAGTTTTTGTCGTTCTACCCTCTCCAATAAATCCAATGTTTAATTTTTTCAAAAGAGTTCTAAATCTTTCAAGTGGATGATCGGTTAAGTAAAATCCCAGTGAAAATAACTCATGCTCTAGTTTTTCTTCTTTATTGAAATCTTTCACATCTTTAAGTTTTGGCTTTAGTACATCAAGATTATCAAACAAACCAGCTTGATTTGATTCCTTATGTTGTCTGTTTTTATTTGCAAAGTAAATCAATGTGTCTATTGATTCATACAGCTGCCTTCTGTTCTGATGCACACTATCAAACGCTCCGGCCTTAATTAGGCTCTCTAGCGCTCTTTTATTTATTATATGTCCCGAATTTTGAATGAATTCCCATATATTCCAATAAGTGCTCGAATTTGTATGCACTATTCCCTCTGCTATAGAAGAACCAACATTACGCAAAGCTGCAATACCATAGCGTATATATTCACCCTCTATTGAAAATAGAGCTTGAGACTTATTTATGTCAGGTGGAAGGACAGCAATCCCACAAAGTTTTGCAGCATGATAAAATAAGTTCAGCTTATCTCTGTTACTAATATTCAAATTCATCAAAGCTGTGAAAAATTCTAATGGATAGTTGGCCTTGAGGTAAGCCGTTTGGTAAGATATCACTGCATATGCAGCTGCATGAGATTTATTAAATCCGTAACCAGCAAATTTTGCAACAAGATCAAAAATATAACTTGCCCTGTCATAATCAACACCATTTTTCATTGCTCCTTGGATAAAAAGTTCACGTTGCTTATTCATCTCTTCTTTGATTTTCTTACCCATAGCACGCCTTAATAGATCTGCTTCAGCTAAGCTATATCCGGAGAGAATACGTGCTATTTCCATTACCTGCTCTTGGTAAATTATTACTCCAAACGTTTCTTTTAATACTTCTTCGAGTAAAGGGTGAATATAGTCTGGTTTTTCAAGTCCATGTTTTCTTGCAATATAAGTTGGAATGTTATCCATAGGTCCTGGACGATAAAGGGAGATTAAAGCGATAATATCTTCAATACAGTCTGGTTTTAACTTAATTAGAGCCTCTCTCATTCCAGAACTTTCAAGTTGGAACACCCCGATTGTATCACCTTTTGAGAGCATTTTGTAAGTTCTGTAATCATTTAATGAAATTGAAGAAATATTGATTTTTTCCCCATTACGATTAATTAAACGGCATACATGATCTATTAGTGTTAATGTGCTAAGTCCGAGAAAATCGAACTTTATTAGCCCAGCTTTTTCCACATATTTCATACTGTACTGAGTGATTGGCAAAGTAGAATTTGGATCGTAATAAACAGGAACAAAGTTTTCTAATTTTTGGTCGCATATCACAATTCCAGCGGCATGAGTTGAAATGTGACGATATATTCCCTCAAGCTTAAGAGAAACATCAAGAAGTTTTGCAATTACTTCATCACTATCTCGCTCTTTTTGCAGATTTTGATCAAGCTCTATTGCTTGTGATAGAGTCACAGGGTTTACCGGATTAAACGGAACCATTTTAGATATTTTGTCTACTTGAGCATAAGGCATCTGTAACACCCTCCCAACGTCTCGTAGTACGGCCCTTGCCTGCAATTTCCCGAAGGTGATTATTTGAGCGACATGACCGTACTTCTTTCGTACATAATCAATAACTAAATCCCTCTTTTCTTGGCAAAAATCGATATCAAAGTCAGGCATCGATATACGATCAGGGTTTAAAAATCTTTCAAAGATCAGACCAAATTTTGTTGGATCGAGGTCTGTGATCTG
>CACRCM010000050.1:0-8717 GCA_902646575.1 uncultured Wolbachia sp. | reverse complement strand
GCAAGAGCTTGTAATATTCCAAACAATAGTGCTGTAGATAGCCTTATTGCTGCCTTTTTAGATATTCTCTTTTTCAGCAGAAAATATATAAATGGCAGAATAAAAGCTAAACCTGTTAGCCTTGCAACCAATCTATGTATATATTCTATTAGATATAAAGTACGAAACTCCTCCATACTAATGCCATAGTTAAACATTTTATATTCAGGTGTAGCTTCGTACTTTGATTTTTCTTGCAGCCAATCTTGTTCACTTAATGGTAGTAATGTTCCAGAAAATGGTTTCCACTCTGTGATTGATAATCCTGCTTTTGAAAGTCTTGTAAACCCTCCAATCCCCACCATGATAATCACCATGATAGAGCAGAGGAAGAGCCAAATGACTACAGATTTTGATTGGTTTTGTTCCATTGCCGAAGATGAATGATTGGTTCCCACAAAGCGAGAAAAGCTGTAATACTACTATGTATCTGACTATAGGTAGGAGAAAATATTGATATTATATAAAAATATAAATGCATCTTTTGCTGATTGATAGTTCTTATCAAAAGAGTCAAATTAGTAATGTACTCTATTATAGAATAATACAAAAATAATTCATTTAAAATGCGAGTTAACATTAATGAAAGTAATAAAAATGGAGTAGTGAGAAGTATAAAAGTTGCAGAACCAATGAAGGGGTTCAATAGCAAAATTACTTTAAATTCAGCACATTTCTTAATCCAAACAAGTATAATAGTTAGTAATTTTTTCAATATCTCCGAATCAATAATTATGTTCTATACCCTATTTGTTAAGTCAGCATCTTTAGTGACATTATAAATATTGCAGAAAAGGGCTTTTCTCAAAATTCCACTAAGGAATGGTTACTGCTACCACCTAGAGGTGGTGATATGTTCTTTTTTTCAAATCCAGGCAATAAATATTGAAATTAGTTCATATATTTTTGAGAAAAAGATTTTATAAAAAAACTATAACTATAGTAGTTGTTTAAACTCACCTACACACAGGCTGACTTGTCGTCGCCTTTATTAAGTTCAATTAGTATTTTTTCAACTGCAGCGGATCTAGCTTGTTACTCGAATCATATATTGCCGCGCACTTTTTTCTTAGTAAAGTTCATGTCATGATTGTATGACTTGGCTTTTGTTTTAGGTAAAGAATGAAACACTTTTATTACTTTAAAGTATTGCGATAAAGTATATTCTTCTATAGTTGTAAGTATTTCCTGATTGTACTTTTCTATAAAAAGCTTCACATCTAATTTTGATTCTGAATAATCTAAACTTTTAATGCTTTCAATAAGTTGTTTTACACTGCACTATTCTTTGAAAATAGGCAACAAAATAATATATACATATAGGAAAATTCTTCTTCATTTAACTCATTACAATTTATTTTTTGGTTAAGAGTCACTATAGGTTAAAAAATATAGTTATAAATTAAAATAAATAGTTAGAACATCCTAATCCAAATGAAACATTAAAGCAAAGTATATGTACTTTGCTGTTGGAATTAAAATTGAAGTCATAAAAAAAGCGAGAAATATCGTACTTAGTTTGATGCTCTTGTGTGAGAAATTATGGTTCTTATACTATAAATGGTTACTTGCAAATTCTGAAATATTAAAGGTTTGGGTTAAGAGAATCTAAAACCTGTTTACCACCTACCTTTATCAATACGCAGTTATCATCATAGTAACTCTTGATCCAATAGTTATTACCTTAACTTGTATTTTTAATCATAGAAAAAAGTAGTATTATTTAATTCTTACTAAGGAAATGTATTATTTTATAATAAAAAAGCTTTTCTTGCTATTTATGTAAACTAAAATCAAGCTTAAATTTTTCTATATCACTGGCAAAAAATTGCTGACTAAACCTAATGTAATTTTTTGTTTAAATCACGTGAAAGTGAAGATATGATCTCACTACTGCGCTTGTTATCCTGATGTACTTGTATTATTTTTTTTACGGCATCAGCTGCTATATTTGCTGTACTAGCTTGTAAATCTCCAATAGCTTTTTCAACTTGGTCAGTGACTTTCTTTAAGTGGAAGCGAGCATTCTCATTCAACGTCTGGTCTAGTTGTTGTCTATTATACTTAATGATTCTGTTAGCCTTGTCGAGCGCTTCATTTATTGTTTTATTAACTTCTGCATCTAATTTTTTGTATTTTTCAGAAGACTTTTTATAGTATTCTAACATATCTTTTTTGAATTTTTCAACCTCTTCGTTTGTAAACTTGCTCTTGTCACGTTCTTTATTAAGGATACTTTTTATTAGTTTCTTTAATAATCTATATGAAAAGATAAAACCTACTAAGAAAGCAAGACTGATGATCATTGATGTAGACATAAAAACCTCTAAATTTTTTTGAATATCAAGTTAGCAACAAATTCCTCTTCAATTTCAGAATTAGTTAACTTATTGTAGTAAATTAAAGCGATACCGATAGCTGTTTGCTTTAATTCATCGATATATTCAGATTTAAATTTTGCTACTTTTTCTTCAACAAGCTTATTCATTTTTTTATCTTCCTCTTCTATTATATTTTTCACGTTTACTCTCATTTCTTCTACTTGAGCAAGTGCATTGCTCACGACCTTTTTTGCTTGTGTTCTAGCTTTGTTTAAAGCCAAGTTGTACCTAGTAACCTGGTTTTCTATAAGTTTTAGAAGACGAACGGAACTATTAAAAGAATCTAACACTTTCTTGTTTCTGATGTTTATTATTTCATCTAACTTTGGTAAAAATAAGTAGCATACTATAAAAAAAAGCGAAGAGAAAAAAATTAAAAACCAAAAAACTTGAGAAAAGAAAGTTGAAGCGTCGAGTTGCGGCATATCAGACAACGAATATTAATAGTAATGCAAGTAGAAATGCAAATAACCCCATTGCTTCAACTAGAGCTGCTCCTGTATAGACGTATTTTTTCATCTTGTCTTCTGACTCAGGGTTTCTCGCGAGCCCATTTAACATGGTAGAAAATATATTTGCTACACCAGTACCAGCTCCGAGCATGCCAAGTACACTTAACCCGATTGCTATAAACTTTAAAGCTACTAAATCCATATATTACCTTTAACCGTTTCCTTGCAGGATTAATTGTAAAATGCTCTAAGGATAAAGTCAATTACTTTACTGCATCTGATAAGTATACACATGTTAAAGAAGTGAATATATAGGCTTGTAAAATTGCAACAAACACTTCAAACCCTATTAGGGCAATTATAAACAAAAACGGTATAGGAGTTAGAGCTAAATGCATATTCACAATAAACCCTGCTATTACTTTGATGATTGTATGACCTGCAATCATATTTGCAGCAAGCCTAATTGATAAACTTATAGGTCTTGAGAGGTAAGCAAATAGCTTGATAAAAACCATCATTAGAGCAAGCGATGATGGAGTACCTTCTGGTAATAAAATACGTAGAAATTTTATTCCTCTTTCTTTGAATCCAACAATAGTTGTATAAATAAAAACTACTATCGATAAGGCAAAAGTAACTATCACATGGCTTGTAACTGTAAAACTGTAGGGAAGGTTTAAAGTTTAATGTATATATATACATTAAACTTTAAATTCCGAAAGAAACTTAAGAAAGAATCAAAACTAGTAGCTTTAGTAAAGATTAGGAATAAAGAGGAAATACATTCTCGTTAAGAATAATATTTCTTGAAAATTTTTTTACCGCAATTGTTTGTCTTGCAAACTACGAGGTGTTCCACTTCCAGAAAGGCCTGCAACACGAGAACGTGTAGAAGTTCTCAAATCCTTCACAACAGTTTGATTTTCACTGTCTTGTGAAATTCCATATGAGCGCGAACTACGCCGTGTTTCTATACCTTCCTCCAATCGTCTTCTAACGACGCCTAATTCTGCATTTCGCTTAGCTACTATGACCTAAAAATTTTAATTAGGAAGTTTTAAAAAAGAATTTCAATTTAATTAGAAAAAAAATAATCAAATGCATTGTTTAAATTCTTTAATAAAATTTACCGTTTTACTTTTTTTCGGTGCAAAACAAGTCACTTTTTGTTCAACTTCTTTACTACTACTTGGAGTTCTTTTCTCCGCATTTTTTGCCAGTTTCTCAGTATTCCTCGTTGCTATACTCGTGCTAGAAATTTATAATCAATAACATAGATTTTACAAGCTGATGAGAAATACTTTTCACAAAATATGACAACATTACAAGTGTATCGTAAATTGCTGATAAGTTTCCCAATAATTTTACCATTCAAATATATGTTAAATCATACTTTAATGGTAAAACAGAAATATGCATTTCTCAACTCCGAAAAGAAGCAGCGTTAGTCGAGACAAATAAATTAGGAGTTTCCGAGTAATTAATGAATCAACATTATTTTTTCTTTATTTAAAATGAATTAAAATTATTTTTTCTTTATTTAAAACTGTTTCTGTAAGTGTTCCTACTTTTTCTTGCAGATCGTTTAAATAATCTTGTATAAGTTGAAACTGTTCAGTGCCGATCTTTTCTTTAAATGTACTGGATATCTTTTTAAGTTGCTCAGTACTGATCTTTTGATATTTTTTGAAATCAACACAGCTTTTAAGTATTTTTACGATAGAATTTATGAGCTCTCAATCCCATTTTAGTTTATAGATCTTTTTTTTTTTTCAAAGAAAAAGAAACATTAACAATTTTAATATTTGTTCACAATAGTCCAACTTTAAAATATACCTTTTAGAAGTTTTTGGTTTGTCCGCTGAACGTGCTTCATTTACACATGTCAGCAAACTTGTGTAAATGTTTTCTGGATTTCCAACGCCCAAATTACATAATGTTTTCAAACTCGTCCACGAAAATACATTTTGCTTCAGTGCCAACTTACCCTCATCAGCTGCCTCATCGGGTCGACCAGTTTCTCTGAAACAAACAATTGGTAAAATATGCTTATATCTTCTTCCAATTCCTCTCTGATTTCTGTCTAAAAAAAACTGAATTTCAAGTAACTTTCAATTTTCGTTTTATTCTCATGAAAAATATTAGTCGCATAAGTGATTAAAATTACATCATATTTTTCATAAAAATATTTATTTTCAACTGACACGAAAACTCTGCTAAGCAAACTGTGAGCAAACGATTCCACAGAAGTATTGGTGAAACAATTATCTAATTTGGGCTGATCGTGTATACGTAAAGCCATTTCTGCTTCTTGATATCTGAAGAAACACTAGAATTTCGATGAAGCGAAAAAATTTGTGAAAAAAAAGATTTATATGCAATCAATTTATATTCGGAATAAATGCATAAACATCCAGGATGCCTAATATTATATTGAGCCCTGCGAAACAATAATTGCTGTATAGCATAGTTATAGAGTAGAAGTTTACTTAGAATTTTCAACAAGAATCTGTTGCATACAGTATCCAATTCATTTCTCACAACAGTAAGAATCTCCCAAAAAAATTTATTCTAGTAGGATTAACCACAAATCATATCCCTCAAATGTATTAAATTATTCTGAAATAAATTTTTTACATAGATTATTAATCTGCTAAATGTTTTGCTACACTTAAACTGCACATAAAATCTGTTAGGAGTATGGAACTTACTAAAAAATATCAAAAAATGAGGTGTCTCGAAACTTTAAAAAAAAGCTCCGGAATCGAACAGTAAGCTTACTTACTTATTTTGTTATTGTTCCCGATTCTAAAAAAAAAAAAAAGGAAGTCTTTATAATGTATTATATAAAGACACTCGTTTGCAGATATTTGAGAAAGTCCATTATGAATTCAATAAAAATAAAGCAAAACCCATACTTCTCTAAATGATAACAGCAATGTGCGAACAGATAACGAATTTCCGGAGATGAAAGAAATTGAAGTTTCAATAAATTATACGCTGCTTCCAAACGTTCAGCTCGACTCAAGCAGTATGCATACAAATATAACGAATCACTGGTATTCACTAAAAAGATTAAAATATTATTTATCTGATTTATATAAATTCTATTTTTTAGTAATGACTCTTTTATATGAATGTATGTGTTTAAGAATTAGATATTTTTTACTAATTTTTTTTTTCACTTCGAAATTCACTGAAAAATCTGGCAAGATTTCGTGCAATCATTGCAGTTTTTACCAGAAAAGTTTCATCATCATTTTTCTTTTTAAAAAGAAAATCATTAGTATTTCTGAACAAATTTCAAAAAAGAAAGACTACCTGTTTCATGATACACTTCGGCTAGCATTATCGCATCATCGTATTCAAAATATTGAAGGGAGCAATGTATAATATTCTAAAGAAAATGAATTTATTTGGAAAATGAACTATGAAAATTCAAATCATTATCTTGAGCAACTCAAGAAATTAATTATTAGTTGTTTCACTAGGTTCAATCTTGGAATCAAGATGCATCAAAACGAAGAAGTAGTGGAAGAAATTTAATCATGAAATGAGGACAATAACCAAAAAATCAACCTCAATTTCTTTACTGCGTATAGAATCAATATTATCAGGAGGTGCAAGTCTACCCATATTGGCACAAAACCATCAGTAACCATATAGCAACCACTAAATCCGTCTCGCTATTCTTTCCTGCAATAAATTCATCTAAATACTTAACTCTCCATTAAAATCCAAATCTAATCAGCGAGACTGAATGATCAGTCAACAAAGATTTATTAAACTAATGGCATATTATGCGATGTGAAAATAGTGCAATATGCTTGTTGGTACTATTCAATAGAACAGGAAAGTTTTTGTTTTCTAGTATGACTTACTGTGGTTAAAAGTAAGCAAACCCGGGCACAGGATCTTCGATCGACCCAAAGATTGTGATAATTTTTATCTGCAAAATCAAGAAATAACGAGCTGTGATAAATAAATAATGCACAAGTGATGAGAGTAAATAAAAAATTGTAAACAAGCAAATGTGATACAAAGCAGACAGTTTAAGCAGAAATCACAGCTTCCTTAATAAATCTGATAATAAATATAAGTGTGGCTAAATTTTATTTTATATCTTTTTCACACTATACATCAATTAAGCATTATCTCAAAGTCAAATATAAGTTTCAACTGATCATGCTAAATGCAACTAGCATATATATGTTTATTTTTACACCAAGTTCTAAAGATTCACGCATATTCACGCTTCAACAATGCTATCTTTTTAATCTTAATAATGTTGTCCGAAAATGAAAGACATCTAAAGCTGAAAAATCTCGAAAAAACAAAGAAAATTAATAAATTTTTTTTAAATGGATTCTAAGTGAACTTCTAAGTGAACTTTTCCATTCAGCTGCCCAAGTTATAGCAAATGAAGCAAAAATTCAGTCTTTGAAGCCAAGATCACCTTCCATCATCAGCTTTCGCAAATTACCTTACCGACAGAAATTATTATTAGACATAGTTACGTTGATTTTTTTTTTATCTTCACTGTTTAGCACTTATCTTTATATATGCTCAACTCATTGTCATATTCTGCTGCAAGATGGGTAAATCAATAAATTCACATCTCAAACTTTTTTTGATAATGAAAAAAGATGTCACATCTTTAGAGCTGATGGAAATTAGTGTTTTAAGAAAAAAAAAAAACAACAATCTCAAATGAAGCGAAATTGATACTACCATGATGGCCTACAGATGAGGTAATTCAAATACATGCCTATGCTGCATCTTAATCCCAAGGGAAGTATGAATGCAATTCATTATGAACTAAGCGTAGCGAATGAAGAAGTTAAAGTGAAAAATCAATTCAAGGTAATACTAATACCAATCGAATCAAGTTTGAAATCAGAATAGTCATATGTTCAAGGTTTTCCCAAACAATACTTGGCCAGAAAAATTCTATGAAAACTTTTTTTTTTGTTCGTGCAGTTGATAAAACGAGTTCGAGAACTTGCTAAACTAGAGATTATTCAATCACCATATCTCCGAAAATCACAGGTCATTCATTTGGCAAGTCTCGCCAATACCACAACTCACTCAATCGTACATCTCGTCAAACTGCAGATTATTCAGTCGCCAAGTCTTGCCAAAACCACAGTTTATTCGGTCTCACATTCCGTCAAACTACAGGTCACGTCTAGCCAAATCACACGTCAATTTTGTCAAACTAAGGGTCACGTCCCGCTAAAACCACAGGTCATCCAGTCGTCACATCTCGCCGAGAACCCCTGCATTTTACATTATTAATATGAAAATATCACCTCAACAGCAATCAAGCAGTACACCTTCCCTATGAATTCTAAATTTTGAATTAGCGGGAAGATTACGGTAAAGATCATTCCAGAATTTCACTGGTGGCTAAGACGGTGAGACAAGCAAAGAAACTTTGATTTTCGTGTTGCATCGGGCAGGTTAAGCAAGCAGATAGCTAGAAACAGTTTGTGTCAGTGAAACAGAGAGTTGACCATGTGATTATAAAAGGCGTGTGGGGCAGAGTATTTTCAGAGCAGGCGGGTTACGTGGTGACGGGAGGTACGTGCTTGACATTTTGTTGTTGTTTCAGGCGTTGTTTAAGTGTTGAGAACGTGGCGATATGTCGAAATTAGCCGTTAGCAGTTCTTTCAGTCTTCTCTGTGGAAAGTAAGTCTCAGACTGTTTGTTGAAACTTGAGAGAGGTTGGGAGAAGTTTTCGAAATTTATTCAAGTGGTCGTTCAACTGAAAACACTGAAAAGTAACTGGTAGAAGATGGCCATGTGCTTAACTACGCTTCATTCCAACAAAAACACGCTG
>CACRCM010000049.1:0-8755 GCA_902646575.1 uncultured Wolbachia sp. | reverse complement strand
CTCTACAAACGATTATAACTGATGGTATTACTGTAAAATCATTTATTTTATGCTTATAAACTAGCATAATTATTGTTGAAACTACTATTAATTTGTCAGCAATTGGGTCAAATAGACTACCGAATTTTGATTGGACTTTCCAGGTACGTGCTAGGTAACCATCAAAAAAGTCTGTAATGCATGCAAATATAAAAATTGATATTGTTATCAGGTTTGCATATTTGTTTTCTACGTAAAAACTTAATATTATTGCTGGTATTGCAAGTGCACGAGAAATTGTCAACAGATTAGGTAGGTTTTTCTTAAGCATGCAATGTGATTTTAATGCAGTACAGTAAACTTATACAGAAGTAGGGTGCAATTCACAAGCTAATAGTTTACGATTGAACATTTATAAAAACTCTATATACTTAAAAATTTATTAACCATGAACTCGAAATATAGGATGTAATGATGAACGATGATTTAGATAGTACTACAAAACAAGAAGCACTTAAATATCACAATAGGGAAAACAATCCTGGTAAAATATCTATCTTGCCAACAAAACCCTTATTTACTCAGCATGACTTGTCGCTTGCTTATTCACCTGGAGTTGCAGCTCCATGCCTTGAAATAGCTAAAAATCCTGAAGTTGTCTATGATTATACAACAAAAAGTAATTGCGTTGCTGTTATTTCAAATGGTACTGCAGTGCTTGGGCTTGGTAATATCGGTCCTCTTGCTTCGAAACCTGTTATGGAAGGTAAAGCTGTTTTATTTAAGCGCTTTGCTGATATTGATGCAATCGATATAGAAGTTGATACGGAAGATATAGAAGATTTTATCAATGCAATAAGATACCTTGGGCCAAGCTGGGGAGGAATAAATTTAGAGGATATAAGATCCCCTGATTGTTTCATAATAGAAAGGCGTCTAAACGAATTGATGGATATTCCAGTGTTTCACGATGATCAGCATGGAACTGCAGTGGTTGTTGCAGCGGGTATAGAAAATGCTCTTGATATTGCAAAAAAAAAATTAGAGGACGTTAAAATTATCATGAATGGTGCTGGTGCAGCTGGTATTGCATGTTTGGAAATACTGAGGTCCATGGGTGCTAAAAATATAGTACTGTGTGATAAAAAAGGAGTAGTATACAAAGATAGAAAAGAGGATATGAACAAATGGAAGGAAAAACATGCGATTGATACTACAGAACGTTCTTTGCTCGATGCAATAAAAGACGCTGACGTATTTATCGGATTGTCTGTAAAAGATGTGCTTAACGAAGAGATGTTAAAGAGCATGAGTAAAGATCCGATTATTTTTGCTCTTGCTAATCCTGACCCAGAAGTAAGGCCTGAGTTTGCAAAATCTGTAAGGCCAGACGCAATAATCGCAACTGGTAGATCAGATTACAATAACCAAGTTAATAATGTAATGGGATTTCCTTATATATTCAGGGGAGCGCTTGATGTACATGCAACGGTGATAAATAACGAAATGAAAATTGCAGCTGCAGATGCAATAGCAAAGCTCGCACATGAGCCAGTGCCTAATGAGATATCCGCAGCTTACGGTAATCGTAAAATGAGCTATGGGCGTGAATATATAATACCTACTCCATTCGACCCAAGGTTAATTTCGATAGTTTCTCCTGCCGTTGCAAAAGCTGCAGTACACTCAGATGTTGCTAGGAAGGCAATACAAGATTGGACTAGATATGAAAGTCAATTAAAATCTCGTCTTACGAGTGCTCTTAACACACTAAATTTAATGTCTTCGCAGTAACTAATTGCATATAGTTGTTTTAGATTTATAATAAAAACATTGTAATTCAAGGTAAATTAATGGTTATTACAATTCATGAATTAGAGAAAATCATCAAACAGTCATTTCCAGATGCTGATATAGAAATTAATGACCTTGTTGGAGATAGTGACCATTATCATTTAAAAATAATTTCCAAGTATTTTCTCGGGAAGACAAAAGTGGAACAGCATAAAATGGTATATAAGGCTCTAGAAGGCCAGTCTATACATGCGTTGCAACTAGAAACTAGTGCTTAATTTGGGGTGATATTTATGAATGATTTTGAACAAATAAAAAAAGATATAACGGAAAATGATGTAGTATTGTATATGAAAGGTACTTCTGATTTTCCTCAATGTGGGTTTTCTGGGCTCGTTGTGTCGATTCTCAAAAGATTAAACGTTAAGTTTAAATATGTTAATGTGTTAGAAAATAATGAAGTACGTCAGTCCATAAAAGAGTTTTCTGATTGGCCAATGATTCCACAATTATATATAAAAGGAGAGTTTATTGGTGGTTGTGACATCACTCGTGAGATGTATGAAAAAGGCGAGCTGCAAAGCCTGCTAAAAGAAAAAAAGATCATACAGAATAAGGAATAGTCTATCAAAGAATATCCACTTAAATAGGTAATCGGTTGTTTCTATGAGCTGTTCAAGTAACAATATATGCCTACTGAGGAGTTAAATCACTTACAATTTTTGATGCAGTGAGATCTAATTCCCTAGTTTAAAGTTTTTATTGTTTACAGGAGGCAAGCTGCTATACTAGGTATAGTTGGAGGTAAAGAAAATTTTGAGTTATGCAAGATGGTACTGAAAAAGACACAACAATGAAGGAAGAAAAAAGCATATTGGGTTGGATAGAATATAGGTTACCCATATTCTCTTTTTTAAAACATACTGCTTCTTACCAAGTGCCAAAAAATTTAAATTATGCTTGGAATTTTGGTTCTTTAGCTGGTATGGCGCTGATTTTGCAAATAATAACAGGCATATTTCTCGCTATGCACTATACTCCGCATGTTGATTATGCGTTTAACAGCGTAGAGCGCATAATGCGTGATGTAAATTATGGATGGCTAGTACGCTATACTCACGCTGTTGGAGCTTCGCTCTTCTTTATGGTGGTCTATATTCACATAATACGTGGATTATATTACGGGTCTTATAAAAAGCCGCGGGAAATGGTGTGGTTTATTGGTATACTTATATTTTTTACAATGATGATGACAGCTTTTATGGGATATGTTCTTCCCTGGGGACAAATGAGTTTTTGGGGTGCAACAGTTATAACTAACTTATTTTCAGTTATACCTTTAATTGGTGATAAAATAGTCATATGGTTATGGGGTGGTTTTTCTGTTGACAATCCAACACTTAATCGTTTTTTTGCTCTGCATTATTTTCTGCCTTTTGTTATTATCGCTTTAGCTACTCTACATATTATTGCTTTGCATAGGTTTGGCTCTGGTAATCCAAGTGGAATAGAAGTGAAATCAAATAAAGATACCATTCCATTCTATCCATATTATATAGTTAAAGATTGTGTAGCTCTTAGTATATTTTTTATAATTTTATTTATGTTTGTTTTCTATGCCCCTAATTATCTTGGGCATCCGGATAATTATATAGAGGCTGATTCTATGGTCACTCCAGTGCATATAGTACCGGAATGGTATTTTTTACCTTTTTATGCTATGTTGCGCTCAATTCCAAATAAGCTTATTGGTGTGTTTACCATGCTTGGGTCTATTTTAGTATGGTTCCTATTACCTTGGCTTGATAAAGCAAAAGTTAAAAGTGGTGCTTATCGTCCATTATTTAAAGTTTTTTTTTGGCTCTTTACAGTAAATTTTGCATTCCTTGCTTGGCTTGGAGGACAGGAAGTAAAAGAACCTTACATTACCTTAAGTAGGCTTTCTACTCTTTACTATTTTTTATACTTTGTAGTAATTTTACCACTACTTAGTAAATACGAGAAGCAAGGAGAGCTGCCAAAAGCCATAAGTGATTCTGTGCTGGAGATGAAATAGTGCTAGTAAAAAATATATTTGCTGTGTTTTGTTCATTGTTTCTTGTTAATTTTGTATATGCAGAAGAATTCAAACCATCATCCAATAAAAAAATAAACTGGAGTTTCAATGGAATTACTGGATCTTTTGATAGAAAGTCAATTCAGCGTGGCTATAAAGTATATAAGGAAGTTTGTGCTGCTTGTCATTCAATGAATAGGGTGGCGTTCCGTAACTTACAAGATATCGGTTTTTCTGAAGAAGATGTGAAACAGATTGCAGCCTCTTATCAAGTTAAGGATGGTCCAAATGATCTAGGCGAAATGTTCTATAGACCTGGGATATCTTCAGATTATTTTGTTGCACCTTTTAGTACAAAGGAAGCAGCTGCAGTAAGCAACAATGGTGCAGTTCCACCAGACTTATCGTTAATTGTTAAAGCAAGACACGACGGTGCAAATTATATTTATTCACTTTTAACCGGCTATCAAAATGGCGAACACGATGGGAACGATTTGTATTTTAATCCGTACTTTCCAACAGGTAAGTTAGCTATGGCACCACCCCTCTCTGAAGGGATGGTGGAATATGATGATGCAAGACAAGCAACAGTTGAAAATATGGCGTATGATGTAGTAAATTTTTTGCAATGGACAGCAGAGCCAGAATTAGAGCGTAGGCACAAGCTTGGATTTAAAGTGATAGCGTATTTCATAATCTTGACGGTATTTTTTGTATTAACCAACAATAAGGTTTGGAGTGAACTTTACAAAAATAAAAAATAGGCTTTTTGGGCACTCATTTTTATATCTTTTTTACCATAATAGATATATTAATAATAAAGTATTACAAGAACATAGGAGTTATGGAATTTCAAATTGTTACACACTTTAAACCAGCTGGAGATCAGCCACAAGCAATTGATAGTTTAGTTACAGGGCTAAATAATAATAAAAAGGATCAGATTTTGCTTGGAGTTACTGGCTCCGGAAAAACTTTCACTATGGCAAATGTTATTGCAAGAACAAACAGGCCTGCATTAATTATGGCACATAACAAAACTTTAGCGGCACAGCTCTATGAGGAAATGAGAGGATTTTTCCCTCATAACTCTGTTGGATACTTTATTTCTTACTATGATTATTATCAGCCTGAAGCTTATTCGCCGCAGACTGATACTTATATTGAAAAGGACTCCACAATCAACGAAAAAATTGATATGCTACGTTATTCTGCTATTTGCTCTCTTTTAGAGCGCAAGGACACGATTACAGTTGCTAGTGTTTCCTGTATATATGGTCTTGGTTCGCCTAAAAGCTATATTAATATGACTATATCATTAAGTGTTGGAGATAAAATTTGTGTTGATGATTTTTTGAGTAATTTAGCTGATCTTCAATATAAACGCTCCGATATTAGATTTGAACGAGGATATTTCAGAGTACGTGGAGATATTATTGATATTTTTCCTGCTTGCCATAAAGATAAAGCTTGGCGTTTATCGTTGTTTGGCAATAAAATAGAAAAAATCTCTCAAATTGACGCTATGACTGGCAATGTTATTGAACATATAGATAAAATCACCATTTTTCCAAATAGCTATCACATTACATCACGTAAGACTCTATTACAGTCAATTCAGCTGATTAAAAAAGAACTGCATGAACGCTTGGATTATTACTACTCACAAAATAAGTTTGTTGAAGCAAAACGTCTTGAGCAGCGTACTAATTTTGATATCGAAATGATGGTGACAACTGGAACATGTAAAGGTATTGAAAACTATTCACGTTATCTCTATGGGATGGAAGCTGGATACCCGCCACCTACTTTATTTGAGTATTTACCTGAAGGTGTAATTTTATTTGTTGATGAAAGTCATGTTACCATTCCTCAAATTGGTGCAATGTATAGTGGTAATGAGGCACGTAAAAAAAAATTGGTTGATTACGGCTTTAGGCTTCCTTCCGCTTTTGATAACCGTCCATTGACGTTTGAAGAGTGGGAAGCGGTACGGCCGCAGACTATTTATATTTCAGCTACCCCTGGAAAATATGAGTTAGGAAAGACCAATAATGTATTTATAGAGCAAGTTATTCGTCCAACAGGGCTTACAGATCCAGTCTGTATTATAAAATCGACAGAAAATCAAGTTGATGATGTAATCCATGAAGCACAACTGACAATAAATAATGGATTTTGTGTTCTAATTACTACATTAACAAAAAAAATGGCTGAAAAACTAGCTGATCATATGAGTGAGATGAATATAAAGGTGAGTTACTTACACTCAGATATTGGTGCGTTAGAGAGAATTGACATTATATATAAGTTAAGATCGAAAGAAATCGATGTGTTAGTTGGTGTTAACTTACTGCGTGAAGGTCTTGATATTCCGGAGTGTGGATTAGTTGCAATTTTAGATGCTGATAAAGAAGGATTTTTGCGATCGGAAACTTCTTTTATTCAAACGATAGGGCGTGCTGCACGTAATGCTGAAGGTAAGGCAATTTTGTACGCAGATAAAATAACTGGTTCTTTAGACCGTGCGTTGAAGGAAACTGAAAGAAGAAGAAAGAAACAACAAGAATATAATGCGCTGCATAATATTACACCAAAAACTATAATAAAAAATATATCTAATACCCTACAAAATAAAGTGGTAGCTGAGGAAGGTATCAATAATATTAGTAACGTTGATCTAAAAAACTTAAAGAAGCAGATGTTAAAGCATGCTGAGAATCTAGAGTTTGAAGAGGCGGCAAAAATAAGAAATATTATCAAAAGGTTTAATAATAAATAATTTATGATATAAAAGGAAAAGTTAGGTTATATGCACTTAGTTTTGTAAGTTTTTTAAATTTATTCTCCGTTCTTTAACCACCTAATTCCCATGAAGAGAGGAGAGTAAAGGTCCTCTTGCATTGATATCTTAACACTTTTTTCTTCTTCTATAGTTGGTAGACGGGTAAGAAAGCGAATTTTTGGTGCATTTCTAATTATTGCTAGTGGTGTTTGTTCTGCACCTTCTCCCATAACTAAAACAGCAGATGTTGCCAGCGCGTCAAGAAGATTGATTTGTGTTACTTGGAGTGGATTATTATAAAGATCTGGTTTGCCTATATAAGAATAATGTGGTTCAAACCCGCACCAACCAAGAGCAATCCCTGTAACCCCAAGGCGCATAGGCGTTGTATTACTATCTGTAATTAAAATACCAAGATGTTCTATGCAGTATTTTGTTCTAAGGTAACTCCATACTGACGCAGCTATTTTCTGAACATCTTTTGGATATAAAATATACATTCTATCCCCATTTGATTCATCAATGCCGGCAGATGGAATTAAGGTATCATCTTTAATTGTCAAGTAAATTCCACAAAGATGGTAACATGTATCAGCAATCGCACTAGCTTCCTTTTTAATTAGCTCTTCTTTAGAACAAGCGGTTTTACGAATTACTCGTTTTTGGCAAACGGAAATGATTTTTGATGTAATAGCAAGCACAACCTTTTCTCTTAACAATTTTGGAATATAGTAATCAAGGATCTTTTCTAATGCCTCACCGTATTCAATACGGTGGGTATAAATTGCTTCAACATGCATATCTAATTTGTTATTTTATATATAGTATAATCTTGCGTTTTTGTGAGGATAGTTTTATTCCATCTATCAAGGAGTATTAAGTTAAAATATACATCACCTTTATAAGGCCTATGAATTTTTGTTATGATAAACTCTGAGATTAGATTATGCCTTAAGAAAAGATGTGCTATCTGTGCTCCACCGATTATGTAGATTTTAGAATTACTCTGAGTTGATAGAAATTCTCGCATGGAAGAAACAATTGTACATTTTATATCTCTATTAAAACAGGAATTTAATTTATTACGAGAAAAAATAATGGGAGTACGACCTTGTAATATGCTTTTAGGTATTGTTTCAAATGTTTTTCTTCCCATAACAATGACTTGTTTGTCAGTTACCTGATGGAAATGCTTTAACTCACTTGGATAATACCAAGGCAACTTATTATTTATCCCAATCACTCCATTTGGATCAACAGCCATAATTCCGATAACCATCATTTTTGTAAGGCAGCTTGAGCTACAAAGAACTGCATGTGATCGCGTACATTATGTACTCGAAGGAAATCAACTTTGTTGTATAATGCAGATGATACAGAAATTGTTTCTAAATCTCGATTAAAGGCAAGCTCTGTGGAAAAAGAAGAAATGAATGATTTTCTGGAATGACCTACTAGGACTTTGCAGCCAAAACTTTGCAATGCTTCTATATTCCGTAAAAGCCAGATGTTTTGATATAGAGATTTTCCAAAGCCAATACCAGGATCAATGATTATCGAATTTTCATCAAAACCAAAGGTAAGTAACTTGTTAATGTTCTTTTCTGCCCAACGGTTTATGGTGTTGATGGGGTCAGTACCACTTGGAATAATATTATCCTTGTGTGATGGTATAGAGAGTGAATGCATGATAACTATATTACATCCACTACTTGCAATTGTTTTTAAGGTATTATCATCTAGATTTCCTTTTACATCATTTATCCAAGTAACCCTATAGTGTTCTAAAACATTTAAAATAACATCCGGCCAGAAACTATCAATGCTAATTTTAATATCATCAGCTTTCATATAATGACTGAGATTATCAAGTACCGGCTTTAAGCGTGCATATTCTACCTTCGAAGGCTGTATAGAAGATCCAGGCCTTGTTGATTGAGCACCAAGATCAATTATGCTTGCACCATCTGATATCAATTTTAGTGCCTGTTTAGTTGCTTGATCAGAATCATAATAAAGGCCACCATCTGAAAATGAATCGGGAGTAATGTTAACAATTCCTACAAATTTTGGTGAAAGCGTAAAGCTTTTTAAAAAGCAATCCTTGGTGTTAAGGTTGTTATAAGCAACAGTATCAAACG
>CACRCM010000048.1:0-8918 GCA_902646575.1 uncultured Wolbachia sp. | reverse complement strand
TTAAGCAGAAAATAGGAGCAATAAAAAGGATAATTGTGCATAAAGCTTTAATATAATATATGATGATATAGGTAATATGTATCAATTTATGGTGAAATATAGAAAAATATTTAAATGGTTAATGATTATATTGGATTAATACCGAAATAGCGTGTCTTTAAGGAAGTTAATCAACATAGTAGCATATTAAAATGGGATTATCAGAGTGTAGAACTAGCTGTATTTCATGAGGCTGCGCGAACAATACTGATATAATTAGTAATAAAGAAATTCTGCCGAGAAGCTTGGGTTAGAGCTATAGACAACTTCTTTTTTTTGTGTATAATCTTAAGAAATTTTCTATATTCAAAGTGAAAAGAGCTTTAATATCAGTTTATGATAAGTCAAATATAATTGACCTTGCATCATTTTTAATACAGCAACAAATAGAAGTTCTTTCAACAGGGAATACTTGTAAAGTGCTATCTGATGCTGGAATAAAAACGCGAGAAGTCTCAGATTATACACACTTCCCAGAAGTACTAGGTGGTAGAGTGAAAACTTTGCATCCTAAAGTTCATGGAGGGATACTCTGTGATCGGGAAAAGCATAAAGAGGAGATGCAAGGCTTGGGAATTGAGCCTATAGATCTTCTTATAATTAATCTATATCCATTCTGGGAGACAGTGAGTAGCGGGTCAAATGAGGAGCAAATTGTAGAACAAATTGATATTGGTGGAGTGGCTCTAATTAGAGCTGCAGCAAAAAATTTTTATTTTACTTCGGTTATTTCTAGCATTCAGGACTATGAAACGCTAAAAATTGAAATGATTGAAAACAACAATAAAACAACATTGGAATATAGAAAATATCTAGCAACTAAAGCGTTTGCTCTCACCGCATACTATGATTCTAATATTTATAGTTGGTTTTTATCACAGAGTAAGAATAGTGAATTACCAGAGTTTTTCGCTCTATATGGATATAAGACACAAGAACTAAGATATGGAGAGAATCCTCATCAAAAAGCTGCATTTTATAGCAATCAATTTACAAAATATCCGCTAGAAAAAATACATGGTAAAGAGTTGAGTTATAATAATATACTAGATGTAGAGTCTGCGCTTAATATAGTTTCTGAATTTAAAGAACCTACAGCAGTAATAATCAAGCATAACAACCCATGTGGTGCTGCTGTTGGTAGTAGCGCTTTGGAGGCATATGAAAAAGCTTTGTCGTGTGATAAAATAAGTAGTTTCGGTGGTGTAGTAGCCTTAAATCGTGAGCTAGATTTAAAGCTAGCAGAGAAATTAAGTAAAATATTTTTAGAAGTAGTGATAATACCATCAGTAAACAATGAAGCGTTAGAAGTTTTACAAAGAAAGAAGAATTTAAGAGTGATTATTTATAAACCCTTTCAGAAAAGTGCAAAATATCAAATCAAAAACGTTGTTAGTGGTTTTTTAATACAAGAAAATAATAACCACGTGATAGAGGCAGGAAAAATTAGCCAAGTGACGAAGCATTCTGTGACAGAAAAAGAAAAGGAAGATTTGATTTTCGCTTGGAAAATATGTAAGCATGTGAAATCCAATGCAATAGTTATAGCAAAAAGTGGATGTACTATTGGTATCGGTGCAGGGCAAACAAGTAGAATAGGCAGTGTGAACATTGCAATAGAAAGAGCAGGTGAAAGATGTAAAGGTGCTGTGCTTGCTTCAGATGCATTTTTCCCATTTCCAGATGGTATAATAGAAGGTGCAAAACATGGAATTACAGCGGTAATCCAGCCTGGTGGTTCGCTAAAAGATCAAGATGTGATAGCAGCTGCAAATGAGAGTAAAATCGCTATGTTTTTTACTGGTATTCGTAGCTTCTTTCATTAAGTTTTTATATCTTATAGCTAGGAATTTTCTTTTCATATCATCACAACTTTGTGAATGTGTATGGTTTTTCACGTTGCCAATAATACATAGAGCTATACAATAAATCTACTGAAACTTTGAGAAATGTAACCTACTTATGTATTCAAATATATCAAGCAGTAATTTAAAAGATTTATTCTTGACTATTGTGCTTTTCGTGTTGTTGTATATGAGATTAAGTAACTTTCTGTTCTTATATAAATTAGCAAAATTTAAACTTCATGTATCTTGATTATTTTATACCTAAAATATCTTTGCTGTCTCTCTTAACATCATGTTCTTTCCAGCAATGTAAAATTCATCTTGCGACTTATGCATGATCTTTAACTTTGAGGGTGAGCTTTGACTTAAGTTATTGTATAATAATGTGGTTTGTTTCCTTGTTCCACGCTGCCTCTTAGCTAGAGTAATTGCGATCATCCAAGTTGCTCTGTATTTTCTATAATTAAAATTGGTTGTTGCATCTAGTATATCTATACCAACTTTTATTATAGTGGTTGTAACAAGCAGAGAAAATTTATCTCTTTTGAGAAAAAACATAACTTGATTTTTCTGTTCCTGGGTTAATTTCTTTTATATTATCTCGACTTTATTAAAAAGTGTTTTTTATGATTCCTGAAAGCGCATCTCTGCTGCAGGAATATTGAGTTCTAACGTTTCCTATATATATGAATAAATTCAATATACTTTTTTGCTCATGTTTATAGTATTCTTGGACCTTTTAGTAAAATCTGGTACTTTCTTAATATTTATAGTAACAGTTTTTATTGATAATCTGGATTCTGATTTTTTTCCTTAAAACTAAGCATTCAATACTATCATACATGGCTTGCTGCAAAGTTCTTGGAGTTGCAGTAACAAAAAATATATCAGCATTTTCTCCTTTTTTTGCTAAACGATTTTTCTGCATCACTCTAAATCGTTATTGTTTACTAACTGCAAGCCCAAAAATTTTAAATGTGATGTTAGCTTGAAATAGTGCGTGAGTGCTAAACACTATGTTTAAAATACCGCTTGTAATTTCATTTATGATAATTTTTCTTTTCTTGCGTGTAGTCTTACCAGTGAGTAGAGTAATCTTTATATTATCAGTACAAAATAGAGCCTTTTCGATCCAATAATGGTGTTATGTTTCTGCAGATACTAGAGTAGTAATTGGTGCTTAGAGCTGATTGCATATTATTTTCTACTAGATTAACATTGCAAAAAGTGCAATCATGGTCTTTCCACTACCAATATCACTTTGAAGTAAACTTACTTATCATATGGTGTTTAGGATTTTTATCTTCTGAAATTTCACCTATTATACTGACTTGGTTATTTTTTAATTTAAAACGATAGTTATTCAAGACTTATTTTTTTATATTTATTGGATATTGTAAACTCCCTGTCCATTTTTTTACATAGTTTTCTCTTGCAAGTTTTAGTGTTAGTCGATATGTAAAAATTCATTATAAGTAAGCCTTTTCTTGAAAACTTCCACTTCAGTTAATGAGCTTGACTTATGCAACTTCATAATATTTTCTCTTCAACTTAGCAATTTTTTTAATTAACGTGGTGTCTATCCATTCTGGTAAATTGAGCAATTTTTTTTAATTAGAGCTTATCATATTTCCAATACTTCTATCAGTGTGATGCTGTGACACAATTAGTAAACCGATTCTATGCTAGCTATTTTTTTTAAATAGGCTAATGTTAAACGATGCATAATCTAGATGAGCGATTTGCCAATGTTTAGCAAATTTTTCGAGTTTTCACTAATAATTATATTGGCTCCGTTTGGAAATAATTTGTATCAATAATTAATTGAATAATTAGAAAAGATTATAAGTATGTATTGGCTTTTACTTTCAATGACTATTTTATATGGGATACCCTTTAAAGGTAAGGCGGATGATGCTCACAAACTCTTGCCATGAAAATTGAAATTTTCAACTTGAGCATCAAGTAATGACTTTTTTCTATCTATATAACTGAACGGCTTATAAAACAGTAGATTCATTACTTTATTTCCACCACAGAGTTTAGGCAGTATTGCGAAATGAAACTTAGATATATTCTCCAAATTGCCATTTTAGAAAAATCAGTACGTTTTGGTTGTTTGTTGGGATTTATATATGTGTAAAACCGTTTTATCCTTAATAAGAGGTCTTCTAAAGGTTCTATAGTTTGGTGATCAAGCTGTCACCATTTGTCGTTGTAGAGCTTGTATCAGTGTTAAGTATTTTTGTTGGCTTATTAAATATCTCATGTATTGTACTACTGCATTCCATATCAAGGTGTTAATAATAAATAATTTTATACAGGGGAGAAAAGAAAGTTCAGTAATCCGCTGAGAACTTGAGCAAAAAAATTTAATTTTAGTATGTTAAGAGCTGATAAGAATAATAAATCAGTAAGCTCTGATGAACAAGTTTATAAAAATTTTCAAGGGATAGATTTTGTTATTGACAACAAAAATATAAGTAGAAATTTGATCGAAAATTAATATAGAGTATAATAGCTTACTCTCAAAGAGAGAAGGTGAAGACCACCGTTTTTTTTTTTTGCAAAAGAAGTTTTTAAGGGAAGGTTTAAATATGTTGAAACTCAAGTTCCAAGAGGGATTCTGCCTTGGAGGGAATGGTTACTGATTGTAATCAAATAAGGTATGTAAGTGTCTTGTGTGTTGAAGAAGCGTCTCTTCTTTATTTGCCTATGGGATACAAGTTATTATTCAGGTTTGACCATTAACAATGCATATTGGTTATAGTGATTTAGGCTATGCACAATTACAGTTGAAGAGCTAGTTTCTACTAACGCTTTTACAAAGCTAAAATGAAAAATTATATAAGTAGTTGGGTAGCTTACTGAAATTCACTTAAATCTTAGGGTGGAAAAGATACGTAATTATAAAAGATGGTAGGTTATCTCTTACTATTTTTGAAGGGTTAGGTATTAGCCAGTTGTCGATAGAATGCAATAAAAAGTAAAAGTTTGTTTTGATGCTATTTAAAGAGTTTTTAAAATTGATTAAGAGCATTTTTGGCTATATTAGTGATATAAAAAGATGATAAAGAGAAAGATGTATAGTTACAATGAAACAGGTAGCTTTGCTAGATTATTGAAAGTAAAAAGTACCTAAAAGAAGTTAAACTACCAATCAATACATCGAGACTATTATACAGAATAAGTAGTAGCAAAAAAGACTGTATTAGATTAAAAGAAGAGTGAAAATTCTTCTACGCAGTTGATTACTTCAGATTTTGGAAGTTGATTTTTAAACCAAGTGTACTGGCGCTTTGCGTAATGTCTTGTATTTGTTTGAGCAATTTGTATTGCTTCGTTTAGGGTAATCTTACCTTTCAAGTATTTTATAATTTCTGGCACTCCATGTGCTTTCATGGCTGGCAAATATAGGGCCAAGTTCATACTAAGTAGATTTTTTACTTCATCAATCGCTCCATTTTTAATCATCGTAATAAAGCGGGAATTTATTTTTCGATATACGTCCTCGCGTTTAGGTAAAATTGTATATATCTTAAAATTATTGATTAAAGGAGACTGTCTATTTTTTTGCCATATAAAAATTGACTTGCCAGTTTCAGTAATAACTTCAAGTGCTCTTGAAAGGCGATGTGAGTCATTCATGAATATTTTACCTTGAATTTTTGGGTCTTTGTTCAACACTAATTTATAGAACTCCTCTTTACTTAAATTTTTTTTGAACTCACTTACATTTTTTTTCACTTCCTGACTTATTTGTGGAATTGATGACAAGCCTTTAATTAAACTGCTGATGTAAAACCCACTTCCTCCAGTAATGATGGGTACTTGTGAGTTTTCTAATACATTATTGATTTCCTTCTTCACATCTTCTAGCCATAGACCAACGGAGTAGTTTTCTCTTGCCGAAATATATCCATACAATTTATAAGGTTTTTCTTGCTTCGATGGCTGAGCAGTAATTATGGGAATTTCCTTATATACCTTCTTTGAGTCACAGTTTATTATGCTAATATTTAAATATTTTTTCATTAGATTATTGCATAATTCTGATTTACCTGAAGCCGTAATTCCTGTAATGATTATTATGCTATCTTTCATTTATATTAATTTGATTAACATATAATAGAATGTAGCAAAAATTTGGATTCTACAATCTAAAGTTTGGAGACTTTTATGACAGAAGACAACGATAATAATTCATTTACTAAGCGTTTTTCAAGCAGGATTTATGGTTATGCAGGGGGAAGTTTTTCTAACAAGTATTCATCTCAAAACACAAAGGAACGTGCGTTAGGAGAAAGAGGGAAAATATCTGAATTGGCAAACAAAAAGACTGAGCCTAAGGAAGCTTTTTCCAAAAGTGGCAGCATAAAAAGCAGAAGCAGAATTCTCAATGAGAGATCCTTTGTTGATGCAGCAAGAAGAAGTAGATCAGATCTTATATATCTAGTTCGTGGTAAAGATCGTGGAAGATCAGCGTGGCACTATGTATTAGTTAGTAAAGATAAGAGAGAAATGTTTCTTGCAAAAAGCAGAACTGGTTCTATGGATGTTGCGGATTATGGAGAGATTTTGTATTCAGGATGGGGAGAAGATCCACCACAAGAAATAGTTGATAAAATTAATGAAGAGTTTGGACTATAATAAGTTTATTATAGGCTTAATATTAGCTTCCTGTGTAATTTAACCTATAGACTAAGTAGAGGATGACATTTTTTGTACATTACGTGCCTTTAAATTGCTTTAGCATGAATATTAAGAAGATTTACTAAATAGAGAAAAAAGGCAAAAAACTATAGTAAATAGTTTTATTTATTCTCTAATCCTCTAAATTAGAGTTATATGCTACTTTAAACGCTTTGTAAGTGTGTTCTTCATATTATATAGATAAAAGGGAGGCTACCTTGTAAGAATATTGTAAAGGTATAGAGTGCAACATAACGCAAAAATTAAATATTGTAATACTCTGTCGTTTAATTTGCACAGATCGATCTGTTTTAGAGGAAGGGGTTGACAAAATTTACTAAGTAGTTTCTTACTTTATAATATATACAATGTGCTGTTAAGCATTGTAGGAATTCTATTTACAAAAGCTAACTAGTTGCTAAAATTGATTATAAGTGGCTACTTAATTGCTTAAAGCCAGAAGATTTGGATTTAGTTTTATGAGATTACTCAATTACTGGTCAGTGCATCTTCTATTAAAAACTGTACAAATTCATTACCATTCCAGTAATTTACGGATATTTTACCTAAAACAGCTTCAATATTACCCTGTGTGATAGCAGAACCAAGATGAGTATTTACAGAACGAAAAGCGATAGCTCTGACTATAGCATCATTATCAGCAATGAAACATTTTATATGGTCAACTCCTACAACTTTAGGTTTTCTGATCTTTGCTCCTTGGATAATGAATCTTGGTTCAGGATTGCCAATACCAAATGGTTCTAAACGTTGTAATTGATTCCACAGAGATAAATTTATTGCTTTAACAGTCACTATACCATCGGCTTTTAGAGCTCTATTATTTGTGGAGTTTGTAAACTTCTTAGTAAAAAAGTGATGTAGGTCATTTATTTTATCTTCCTTAATTGAAAATCCTGCTGCCATACTGTGACCACCACCTTCAATGATTAAATTCATATATTTTGCGGAAAGGATTGCAGCACCGATATTGACTTCAGGAATTGACCTGCAGCTTGCTTTCCCTATTCCATTGCTTAAAGATATCACTATTGCCGGCAAGTGAAACTGCTCTTTTAACTTCGATGCAATTATACCAATTATTCCTTGATGCCAATTACCACTTGCTATTATGAAGTTTTCACCCAAATGGATAGATTTTTCTACTTGTGTTATAGCTTCCGCAAAAGCCTTATTTTCCATTATCTTTCTCGCGTTATTTAAATTTATCAGTTTTGATGCAATGGAATGTGCTTCTTCTTCATCGTCTGTAGAGAGCAACCTTGTCCCAAGAGATGCTTCTCCAATTCTTCCTCCAGCGTTTATGCATGGCCCAATGTTGAAACTAAGCCGAGAAACACTTGGCTTTTCAAGAATTCCTAATGCATCAGACAAAATGCGTAAGCCAACGTTTTTTCTTGTCGACATAATTTTTAATCCTTGCGAGACGAATGCTCTATTAAGGCCAGTAATTTGCATGGCGTCGCAAACAGTACCAAGGGCAACCAGATCTAGCAGATCAAATAAATTTGGTTCTTTTCTGTTGGTAAAAAACCCCTGTTCACGTAGGCTCTTGTTAAGAGCAACAATCAGAAGAAATGATACTCCCACTGCTGCAAGGTTACTATAAGGAGAGCTCTCATCAAGACGGTTTGGATTAACAACTGCCACAGCGCTTGGTAATTTTTCTGTACTAAGGTGATGGTCAACAACTATAATATCAAGGCCAAAGTTTCTTGCATCTTTTATTGGCTGATATCCAAGCGTGCCACAATCAACGGAAATGCATAAGTTAATACCTTTTTTTTTAAATTGTAATAAAGCATCTGAGTTTAATCCATAGCCCTCATTAATACGATCTGGAATGTAAGTTATAGAGTGCATACCGATCATCCTTAGATACCTGTTAATTAATGCTGATGATGTTGCGCCATCGACATCGTAATCACCAAATATTGCCACGCTTTCATTATTATTTATTGCCTGTATTATACGGTAAACAGCCTTGTCCATATCAAGAAGGTGGAATGGATCTGGTAGTAGCAATCTGATTAATGGATATAAGAAGTTGCCTGCATTTTTTACATTGACACCGCGAGTAACAAGTGTTCTCGCTAATATCTCTGGTAATTCAAATTTCTGAATTAGGGTTAAGACTTCCCTTTGATCTGCTTCTTGTAACTTCCATAGTGTATTTGTTATGCTGCGCTTTTCGATATCAAGTAGCATATTTTTTGCAAATAAAACTACTTTACCAGAATTTTTGATTTGGCTCTACTATGAAGATGAATTAATTTATTTTAAAATTAATTGCTTGCTGTTTGCAAAAATATTTGTATT
>CACRCM010000047.1:0-8999 GCA_902646575.1 uncultured Wolbachia sp. | reverse complement strand
GAAGGATGAATATTAATACAACCGTATTTTGGAACATTTAAAATTTCTTTTGGAAGAATCAATCCATATGAGACAACAACTACAATATCTGGTTTAAAATTTCTAAGCTTTTCTTGCTCTATTAAAGATTTCAGAGACGTAGGAATACATACCTCTATATCATTTTCTTCAGCAATAGCATGTACAGGAGATTTTGTTAGCCTTTGCCCACGCCCTGATGGTTTTGGAGCCTTAGTATATATTGCTATTACCTCATTTTCTGACTTTAATAACAGGTTTAGTGTGCTAACAGCAAATTCAGGCGATCCCATAAAAACAACTTTCATTCTACTTCGTTTAGGAGATCAAGAATTTTCTACTAACTTGCTGCTGGCAGTTTCTACTAATTTTGCGAAATCATCTTTATAATTAACAGCCATTTCAGCAAGAATTTTTCTATTTAAATCAATTCCAGCAAGCATAAGCCCATGTATAAACCTACCATAAGTAAGCCCATGTTCTCTTACTGCTGCGTTAATACGTATTATCCACAAACTGCGAAAATCACGCTTGCGATTTTTTCTATCCCTGTAAGAGTATAGCAACGCTTTTTCAACCTTTTGCAGAGCAATTCTATAACAATTTTTTGCACGTCCCCTGTAGCCCTTTGCTAATTTTAGTATTTTTTTATGACGAGCGTGAGTAGTAACCCCACGTTTTACTCTAGCCATTCTATTTTGCCTCCATTTTATTAAACACCATAAGGTATATAAAGCTTAACTATACGTGAGTCAGACCTACCAAGAATTATCGTACCGCGCTGATTACGAATGCTAGATTTGCTCCTTTTTACCATACCATGTCTTTTGCCTGATTGAGTAGAAATGACTTTACCCTTAGCTGTAAGATTAAAACGTTTTTTAACAGAAGATTTGGTTTTTAATTTCATTTTCTTCATATAAACTCACAAATATTATCACTGAACTACTTTTAATGAAAACTAGCTAGTATAGAATAAATAACCTTATTAAAAAATAAAACAGCATTGTAACTTATAATGCTATAATATGCAATCTAAAAGCTACAGCACAAGCTAAAGTTGTATATTAAAGAAGCTTAGGTATAATCAAGCCCAGTATGGGTGTTATATTTTTTTATCTCCAAGTGGTAACAATACCTGCTTCATTTTAATACTTTCACTCTCTTCCTCTTCATTGATCAAGCACTTACTGCCTATTACAAAATCAAATTTATCAATGATTGCATTCACTTTATACAACTGCAAAAATAGTGCATTAATTGCATATTTACTATCATACGCATATCTTTTTTCAAACCCGTAGAATTGAACAGCCTTTCCTCTTACGTTTTCACAAATATAACCTCGATCACTAATCTCGATAATAAAATAATGCTGCCAAAGATTCCATTATTTCAGAGTATCTGTATCGTGCCTTTCCGGTCAGCTTTTATCTGATCCTTTTGCCTTGCTCCAGTGCTGAGTCACTACATTTGCTATTCTTCTTTCTTTACATGTGTAAAATTCCATTCTAACATTCACATACAAAACACAGATATAAGCTAAATCTATTGTGAATTATAGATTTTTTCTTAATAGCAAAGGTACTTATTAATAAAATTTTTACTCTACTATTTAACTGACACAGATACTTTTAACATAAGTCTACACCTTTTCAGTTAGTTTTTAGCTATGAACACAAAATTTACATCTCTACACCTATAGTTATTCATCACTACTTTCCTCGTTATTTATTTTACTGATTAAATAATCTTTTAAGTCAGTAAATTCTCATAACAAAATCCTTCGAACTATGATTGACTTTTATACCATAATTAAATTCTTTTTGTACTCTCTCTATTATATACTTTTACCACATAGCATGTGCTTTATCTTTCTTATAATCTCTTCTATACATTTATAATCATATAGTTTCCTTCCTTTGTGTTTTACAGGTTTTACTTGACAGAATTGACTCTCCCAGAATCTTAAAACATGTTGTTTCAAATATAGCTCTTTAGCAATTTTTCCAATAGCGTAGAGTAAATTTTCCCTACTCATTAATTAATTTTTATTACTTTTAAGAATTTAAAAAAGGCTGAATTTTTGCTTGAATTATCACTTTTTTGATGTTTTCGGTATATTTCCTGGTCTTTCCTTCTTTTTTTTGACCAAGAATATTTCATAAGCTTACCTTTACTTCATTCAATATATTGCTTACTACTGCAGCAGAATTTTCTTTCAACAATTAGATTTCTTAATTTACACCTTCAACTATTATTGTTTTAGTCACTGTTATATCTTTTTCGTAACATAATTCACAATTTATTATAATATATAAAATACAATGATCAACTTAAGATTCAGCCACTTTATTTTCATGATATATCTCTTCTAGAGTATAACTAAAAATATTAACTAGCAACTGCCAACGTTTTTAATATTATGAAAAACGCTATTTAATGACCTGTAAGAAGTGCTTAAAGTTGATTCTATAGCTCTTCTACTTCCATATTAAACATAAACCTGTTAAAATAATAGACGACAATGTACTAATATCCCCTGTTTTACAATTTTGCCTCCAACAACAAAACTAAGCACATATACTCTGCAAAAAACCTAAACGTCAACACTCAAAACATATGATATAAACTTTTAAATAACTGTATAGTAAAACAATAATTGAAACACCTTGTAATAGAATAGAAGCAGAAATTACATATCTTTTATTTTCAAGTAAATTCGAGATTCAATTTGTAATTAAAGCACTAATTACAAGACCAAACTATACAATATTGCAGCTTGCTACACTAAATCTAGTGTATTAAATATTAAGTTGCTCAATAAGCTTAAAGCCCATCAAGGTATTAAGCACTAGAAATATTCTAGAAGTAATAGCATCTACTATTGAGGTATATCTAAGAGATATCTCCTTGATTTCAGTACCACAAGCACAGAGCATATTACTTTTTTTATGAAGCTCTTTATTGCGTGTTTTTTAAAAGCCGCTTTCCAAAAGTGTGTTTAGATAAAAACATAAATACTAAAATAGTATTATGCATAATCGGGTTTTCTAATATATACCTTAGCAAAAAGCTAGAGAACAATACTTGAAGTATAGAAAAGCTTAAAATTGTCTGCATTAGTGAAAACGTCAGTTCAAATCGAACAATGGAAAAACAGGTGCTTCTTACATAAGTAGCCACAATAAAACCAAACAATGCTCCAATTGCAGTTACCACTTGAGATAAAATTTAATGAGAAATATTTTCACTATTAATAAGAATAAAAGCCTAAGAACCATAATTGATAATGAAAAAAGTAAATTTTTTCACTAAGAAAATATTAAATATCGCTCTACTGAAAAAACTGTAAGATGGCGAAAATTCAAGTATATACTGAATTAGCCAGTGCAATTTGCACGATTATAGGACTAAGTTCTTTTTCAAAATTCATACTTACATGAAGTGTAGATTATCTGGATGTTGTTGAGTATAACAACTGGATTTTTAATCATCCAAATGGACTAAGCTTTAACTCTACCTTCCATAAAACTTGTTTTTATAAGTAGTTCATTGATAACTTGACACTCACTCTTTTTCAAAACTATATGTAACCATGTTTCATGGCGATATATATATCAGTGTTAAAGACAAGAACTCTTACTTTTTTAGATCTATTATATCATTAAACAGTTTTCATCTTAGCAAGATGGCACAACAAAATGAGTCTCAATTCAAAAAATCGAGCAATACATTTGCAAGGATAAATAATAACATTGATTCTGTAAGGTTAGTTATACTGAATTTACAAAGAAACAAAAAATTAGTTAAAGAAAAATTTTAGTGCCATATATGAATGAGTAAAAAGAACTGTCGGTTTAATTCAAGTTTGATGCTCAAGGTTATATAATAGTTACAATAATATTACAGAAACAGCGCTATTAAGTAATATAATTAACTGCAAAGAAAAAGAAGCTGCAAATGTGCTACTAATCAAATATTTATTGAAAAAGATAGCTAACATTAATATGAAAGATAGCTATAGTGAAAACCCATAGTATTATTTATATCAAAAAAGGTAAAAATAAAGAAGTAGCAAAGTTATTATTAGACACAGGAGCAGACAAAATACAATGGATATGGTAATGCTCACGATTCAGAAACTTTACCATTTATAGTATGCTGTTATTCTGGTAAAAGTCTTAATATAGAAATACCAAGACCTTCACTAGTAAAGTGAAGCAAGCGTTAATAAAGTAGTAAATAATAGAGGAAATACCATTTTACATCAGCTTATTCAGCAAACGTTTATGATATCAGATAAAGAGCCAACTTTAAAGAACAACTTCCTGATTTAACAAAGCTCCTTATAGAACATGAGGCTAACATTTATACTAATAATAACCAAAATGATATCCATGAAGATCTTATTGACAAGAGTTTTATAGTCATCACACGTAAACGATAAGGAATTTATTACCTCTATACAAAAATCTTTAAAAAAATAAAAACATTCAAGGGAGTGACATAGAAAGTTATTTAAGGTAGCAGAGGAAAAAAATTTAGATCACTTGCTGATACCATAATGAAAATGGTTCAATTAGTATAAGAAGCATTCAAGTTTGCAATAAAGGTAGTAATTCAAATACTTGGAATACCAAGTACAAAATTTGCCGCTAAAAGTACTCTTAACAAGAGTTCTCTTAAGGAACAGGATAGCTTGTTACCGAGGTGTTAATTATCTTAGAAGTTGTTCACAAACTAGTAAAATTGAAGAAAATTACTTTTTTACCATAATCTTAGTTACAGCAAGATATATAAAATTTTCAGTAGAGATTGTAAATAAATCTTATTCTTTGATAGCCTTCTGTTCCTGTTGATCCAAGCAGAAACCCTTTCTGCAACCCGCTTTCTTAGCAGTATTTTTAAATCCTTACTTTCCTGTTGATAGCAACTTAGGTAGTGTATTTCTGTATATCTAAAGTCTACTATGCCTTTTTTCTACCTTTTACTTTTTTACCCTTACTGTAGTTTTTAACTCCCTTTTTCCTACTGTTTTAACAGACTGACTTTAACTTATATGAGACTTAGCTGTTTGTTTCTTCCTATCTCTCTCTTAAATATGTTCAAAAATTCATAATTCAATTTCTCAAGGATTCACCGCTTTTCACAACAAAAAATTGAATAATAAGTACCTACATTGACATCCTCTACGTAATATGTGCAAAATTGCATTTAATATTTGTCTTTCGCTGTATTTTAATGATCTCCTTACTTCTTTATATAAGACTCTGAAATATTCTTCCGTTCTATTTAAATCTATTGGATATCTTTCCTCATTTCTCACTCACTACTTTATAGCCATATACTACATACTAATGCCCATATCCCTTGATTTGTCGATAATTTCTAATGGCTACATCAGCATTAGAGAAGATACGAAAAATATCAGCAATAGGTTCTTCTGAGAAGATGAATAAAATTAATAAACAAAATAACAAATGACAAACTAAAAATATAATTAGGTTAACCAAATACACTGCAACACATTTAGTAGTTTTGCACACAGCTTGCTTTAATATTCATGTTCCATCCTCTATATAACTGTCTCATGCACTTATTAATAGTTAAACAGCAATAAAACTACCTGTGTTACTATCTGGATTAATATATTTTCTAAGTCAACTAGCTAGTACTAAATATAAACAAAATAAGCACTTCCAGCAATCAAAAAACAACCAGCACAAGATATTAAGAAAAGTTTTCTTTTTTTTAACAGCATTACTCTAGATTCTCAACAAAATAAGCTGTTTTGTCTTTTTTTTCCTTATACTCTTCTGCAGTACCCAAAGGTTGCTTTTTAGCTGTAATATTTGGCCATTTCTGTGAATATTCTAAATTGATATTGTAAAACAACTTGAAATTTCTTTGTTCTCTGCTCAGCAACTCTTCATCTAATTCTAAAATGTCTTTTATAGAATCATCAGTTACAATTGCATCTACTGGACATTCAGGTATACACACTCCACAATCAATACACTCATCTGGATTGATTACAAGCATGTTTTTCCCCTCATAAAAGCAGTCAACAGGACACACCTCTACACAATCTGTATATTTACATTTTATGCATTTATCCGTAATAAAATGTGTCATATAAGTAGCGTATATTTATACATTTTGGGTACACTAAACTGATAAGAAATTCAAATCTTTTCATTATAATTAAATATTAATAAATATTATTAGGTTACTTCCAAGTAAGTGGAAGAAAATTCCTTCATGGGAATAAATAAATTGAGTAATAGAGAATTAGAAATATAGTTAAGCTTGACTAGAAGCTTTTAGGGCCAATAAAATTTCTCGTGCAGAAGAAAGTATAGTATGTAAGTCATTAGGCAAAGAACTAAAATACCTGAATGGATTTTCATTAACGACAAAAAGATATACAGTATTCAAAATACGTGAAAGAAATCAATAATGCAGAGAAAATTAGAGATAAAGTTATGCCTACATGCAATCCATGTGTGTCCTAACTTTTTAGAAGTATACGAGATTATCTCCTTCCAATAAGCTAGCACATAATTTAAGCGAAGCTAGTTCATGGTAGTTTCCGAACTTACAAAAGAAATAAGTATTATAGCAAACAATGTGATATATAGAGATTATCTAACCATTGCTATAAAAAAAATGATTGATGTAGTTCACATAAGGGAAAATTTTAATCTATACAGGCAGATTACCGAGCTTCCGTTTGCTACTAAGTCAGAATCTAAGTATTTTCCTCAAAGGAATCAAATTATATCTAGTCTTTTGCTGAGTTTTATGATCATTTAAGCATTAAAAGGTCCTGATTTTCTAACAACAGCAAATTTTCCTTTAGAGCAGGAAATAAAAGTATTTAAAGTTTCTAGCTTTTCTCCAGATTCCCACTGCAGTGGCAGCAATTGTCTAATCAAAAGCAGTGCTAAACTTATTAAATACGCTAGTGACATAATAAAGAATATTAAGTTCAGTTTACCTACTCAGCAAAAAATCCTATTCGATGTTGGTGCTGTACTGTTAATTAAAAGCACGAAAAAATTATAGCAAACAAAGTCAATTATAGTTAGTTATATCAACTCTATATCTATTGATAAGATGATAAGCTTACATTGATAAAGCATGTTTGTCCATAAACCTAGTTTTAATTGTCCTTTTAAAACTGGAGTTGGAAAGTAAAATAGAGCGATTATTGAGAAATAAAGCATTAACAATTTTTTAAATTATTTTTAGCTACAACATTTTACTTTCTCCCATGCAATGAGCCAGGTCAAGAAAGGTGAATCTATCTCTTGCTGTAAACGTAAGGCTAATCACTTTGCAATACTGCTCTTTACTCCAACCGAAATGTTCTGGTAAGTGTGGAATTGACAAATCTTCAAACATTTTCTGTAGACGTTTTGCAGGTAATAGGTTTTGCTTAATCAAGCTGGAAATATCATTCCATTCTTTATGAATAATCTCTTTAACTTTTTGCTGCAGAATTTGCTTCTGCTTTAAGATTTCTATAAATTCGGTATTACTAAAGCACTCTGTTAAGCCCTCTATCATCCAAGCAGCATAACACTGATTCGCTTCCTGGATTTTAGTGCTTGAAGTTGGAATGACGCTGAAGTAGTTTATCGGTTTGATGATGAGATTTTGTATTGATAATATCTTTTCTTGTAAATTAGCCATAGTGATCATTGTAACAGCAATTTTTTCTTCATGTAATGAGGAAGAATAATCTTTTGTTACCATTTCCATTATGTGAGCTATCATATGCTCTCCTTGACTTGCAGAATAGCTGCCTTTTGATATTACCATCCCAAGTCCTGAAATCAGTAGAGCTTCCATAAGTAATAAAACTACCTTTTTGCTTTTTTCTGCAAGTGCCAAATACTCTCTAAGTAAAACTTCCTCCAGATCACGAACAAGTGTGAAAGGCAATTCATTATATTCCGTGCCAAGTAGCAAATGAGATAATAGCCAATCAGCTTTGCACTGTTGAACAGCAGATGAAATCCGCAAATCCACTTAATGTTAGGCGCAATGGTGCATTGGCAATTATGTTAGTATCAATATATATCGCCCTTGGAAGGTGTGCTACTAAAGATTTTTTATATCCATTTATTAAGATAGAAGCGTTTGCAGAGGTATATCCATTCATAGAAGCAGCTGTTGGAAAGGATATATAGTTTTTACCTTCGAGATAGGTTGCGTACTTACAGATATCGTTAACAGTACCACTACCAAGTGCAACTATTAAATCACTATCCTTTGCCCTACTTCTAACTAGATTAACGTTTTCAAGAGAAGCAACCCTGTTTAGCATCGTTTCCTTAGTTGGCATCATTCCAGTGCTTGACACTGGAACCCATACTCTTTTTTTTCTGGATCTTAGTGTCGGAGCACTGAGATGATAAAATTTTAGAAGCATTTAAAACAACATAAGGTCTTGCAAGAGGGCTAACGATATTACTAAGAATAATGAAGTGAGAAATTTTATTAAATATGTTTTTACTCAAAAACTCTGCCGTATTTTCATCTGCAACCAGCAAGATATTATTCCCATATTGGGTACATATTTCATGTATATTATCAACAAGATGATGATCTACTATTACTTCACTTACAAGAGTTTGCTTAGCTTGGTATAATATTTGTTTTAAATAATGCATAGTATGTTTATACTATAGTAGTATCAGTATTTCAAGATTGACATGAAAATTGATCCTGTAGAGCTAACTAAGAAGTTGATTTCTTTTAAGAGCATAACACCAAAAGATGGTGGAGCAATAGAACATATAGCAACAATTCTTAAGAAAAGTGGCTTTAAGTGCAAGATTTTAGAGTTTGGTGATAGCGAAGCTAAAGTTAAAAATCTCTATGCAAAATATATAAATGGAGTGCCAAATTTATGTTTTGCTGGACATGTTGATGTTGTGCCACCAGGTCAATTAAAAGACTGGACATCT
>CACRCM010000046.1:0-9161 GCA_902646575.1 uncultured Wolbachia sp. | reverse complement strand
TATAATATATTTTAACTAATAAATTAGTAAATTTACAAGAAACAAATTTCTGTTATAATTAACACTAATTAACTTTTATGTTTATGAGTATTAAAAATTTTTTCACTAAAGTAACCATTGTCATTTTAGCCTGTTTATTAATCTTCATGGGGATTGGTAGTTTTCTATCAGATAATAGTGAGAAAAAGGAAGTAGCGAGAGTTGGAAAAGAAATTATAACATTAGATGAGTATAAGTTGTTATATAAAAATTATGGAAATAAAACTCCTGGGTCTGATATTAGTATAGAAGAAACGAAAAGGCTGAAATATGATTTACTTAATGCACTTATAGAGCAAAAACTATTGTTCAACCTAACTAATGATCTGGGATTGGTAGTTGGAGAAGAATCTGTAAAAGACCATGTTAGAAACATCAAGTACTTTCAAAACAATAAAGGGGAATTTGATAGAGAGAAATTTTATGAAATGCTAAATGATTTGCATATGATAGAGGAAGATTATATAGCAAAGCTGAAAAAAATTCTACCTGCAATAATGTTCATGACCTCGTTATTTAAAGGTAGTTATCCAATAACCTTCGGTGAGAAAATTGATGAACAGATATACAAAAGTCGCTATCAAACCAGGATAGTTGATGTTATTAAGATAACTAAAGATGCAGTTACAGATATTCCAAAGCCAAATGATAAAACTTTATTTGACTTGTATGAAGAAAATAAGTCCTACTTTTATTATCCTGAATATCGAACTGCACAATATATTTCTTTAGGTCAAAAATATTTTGAAGATCAAGTTTACATTTCAGATGAAGAGGTTAATAATATAATAGAGCAGCAAGAGCTTAAAGATCAAAGAGATATATTTAATTTAGTATTTCATACTGAGGAAGAAGTCAAAGTAGTAAAAAAGGCACTCGCTGATGGCAAAGTAAGCTTTGAACAGATAGTAGAAAAGTTTGGTAAAATAAAACTTGAGGAAATTAGAATAAATAATATAACTAAGGATTTTCTGCCAGAAGATATGAGAGAAAAGGTATTTTCTCTTAAAGCAGGTGAAGTAAGCGAAGTTTTAGTGAGCAATTTTGGCTGGCATATAATAAAGGTGGACAATGTGCATCAAATCTCTGATGAAAGCTTGGCTGACTTAAAAAAGGACATAAAATTAATTTTAATTAACCAAAAGTCTTTTGAAAAAGTTAACGATTTTATAAATCAAGTAAATTATAAGATATATAATGGTGCAACGATTGAAGAGATTTCCAGTGAGTACAATTTGCCTATTCAAACTATCGGTCCAGTAGATGCTAGTGGAAAAGATCAAAGCGTAAATAGTGGGAGAAATTCTAATGATTTGATTTCCTTTATCTTTTCACGGGAAAAAGATCAAAAAGGTTATTTTAAGAGTATTGGAGATACCGTTGTTAGTGTAAAGATCATCGATATTATTCCATCTAAGATGCAAAGTTTTGAAGAAGGTAAAGCATCAGTGATAGATCTTTGGCGTAATGAGTTTATAAAAGAACAAATGTTTAAAATTGGACAAAGAATTATAACTCAATTAAAAGAGAAAGCAGATTTTGAGAAAACTGAAGGTGTAGAACTGATTAAAGACCAGCAGGTACAACGCAATGATGTTGGGCAACAGAATTATCCTTCTTCTTTTATAGAAGAAATTTTTAACATGAAAACGACTAATTCAGTAACAGATCCCATTCAATATGATAATGACATTATAATAGGTATTTTAAAAGAAATATATTCATCAAATGGCAAATTAAACACGTTTGATACTGGAAAAAGAGTGATGATATCACTAAAAGAGCAATTAATTAGTTATCTGAAATCAAAATATAAAGTAGAGGTTAACTATGCTATACTTGATGACGTATAACTAAAAGCCTGTTTTACTTAAAATGTACGATATCATTTCAGTGCCTATTACTTGAATAACAAAAAAGAAGCAGTGGAATAGCAGGAAGAAATAAAAAAAACGTGGTTTTATAGTAATAGTTTAATCTGTAGCCCGATAGGGCAAAGGCAAAAAACCTCACCTACTCTAACTTTTTACTCTCTAGTCCTCTAAATTGGAACTGATAATCTTTTGCTGATGTTTATAGTTTAAGTATGATTTTATTGAATGTAGAAAGGATTTAAAAGGCATGCAGTCACTATACTTCATGCAATCTATAAAAAAATATTTTAAATTTTATGCTAAATTTTACCATTGAGTTTGAGAAGATTAAAAATAGGTTCTGAGTCAGAAATACTCTAGTTGTCAAAACAATGAGATTGGTAAGATTTGTTGAGTAGCTTTATATACTATTTTTAGTATAGAGGATATACGGTTTTGTAGTCTAAGATATATAAAATATCTTCAAGCACTAAAGACGAACCTTAATACTACCTTACACACTGCTTTTGGAAATCCTTTCTAGAGGTTAGCTATAAAAAAAAGTACTTAGTATCTGTGCAGGGGGTTTTTCAGATATATTTAGTTTATGACTCTGTCTAAAAGAATGCTGGAAAAAAGCAGTAGCCCTACATAAGAATTGTTTTTAAATATGGACATACATTGACTAGGGTTATCAGGGTCAAGATTTTTATATTGGCAGTAAAACATGAATCCTATAGCGAGTAGAGCAATATAAAAAATGTTATTTAATGATGATAAGATACCAGCACATAGCCACATCATAAGAGACATTAGGTAAAACCTTTTCAACCAACATTTTGTTGCATTACCAAAATGCAATGCAGTTGACTTTATTCCTAATTTTTCATCATCCCTCTTATCTTGATGAGCATATATAGTGTCGTAACTCAGCGTCCAGAAGATGCATCCTGTATAAAAGAGTACAGGTTCTATACTGATCTGGTTTTTTACTACTGCCCAACCCATGAGTGATCCCATATTAAAAGTAAACCCTAGAAACAACTGTGGCCACCAAACATGACGTTTTAATGAGGGATAAATAATTATCATACATATAGAGATTATTCCTAATATAAGCGTAGTTTTATTGGTGAGTAATAGGATTACCAGTGCAATAGATAATAACAGAGAAAGTAAAGCCAAGGCTTGCTTTACGTTTAATGCATCGCTTGCAAGTGGTCTATGCTTTGTTCGCTCAACATGTATATCTATTTCTTTATCAAGAATGTCATTGATTATGCAACCTGCAGATCTCATTAAAAATGAGCCTATAGTGAACAAAATAAAGAGGAAAAAAGTCTGCGATGATATAGAAGTTGAGGCTAGAGTAATACCACTTAAGCTCGGAAATAATATAAGCCACAAACCTGTTAAACTATGCAACCTCATCAATAAAAAGTAATGATTGAAATGCATCGATTAAGTGTGATTACTTAGTATTTTGTTTACATTAATAAAATTATCGAATGCTAAGTCAGGTTTAAAAACTAACTTAGGTACAAACCGTAAATTAACATAACACAATATATATTTGTGTATTAACCATGCAGATTGGTTAACTTCATTAATAATAGTATTAGTATTGTAATTTTTTTCGCTTAATGAAGGTGATACGATATACACATCCGCTTTTTTAAAATCTTTACTTAATTTTACGTAAGACACTGTTATATCCTTATTACTGTATACCTTACCTTTCATTAAGATTCTAGATATTGCTTTATGCAATACAGATGCTATTTTCAGCCTTCTAATTTCTTTTTTCATACTTGACTACTACAATATCCTTTCTTCCTGAACTAATTGATAAACTTCTAGAATATCTCCAACTTTAACATCGACATTACCATCAAGAGACATTCCACACTCAAAATCTGTAACTACTTCTTTAACATCATCTTTAAATCTACGTAAAGCTTTTAACTTTCCTTTGCATATTAATTTACTGTTGCGTATTACCTTAATTAGAGAATCCTTTTTTGCGACTCCATCACTTACATAGCATCCAATGATATTGCTAGCTTTAGATGAACTAAATATCTGCTTCACAGATGCAGAGCCAATGCGTACTTCTCGTGTTATAGGCTTCAACATTTTAGTTAAGTACATTTTCATATCATCAATAAGTTCGTATATTATATTATAAGTATGTATCTCTACACCTTTTTGTTTTGCCATATCCTTTATTTTTGAATCTGTTTTAACGTTAAACGCTAAGATTATTGCATTTGACGCTTCTGCAAGCAGTACATCTGAATCTGTTATTCCTCCTACTGCTTTGTGTAGGATATTTAATTTTACTTGATTTTTACTAAGTTTATTAATTGAATTTGATATTGCTTCAATAGAACCAGTAACATCGCACTTTAAAAGCAAAGATATCTCTTCTATCTTGCTATCGCCATGACTAAATATATTTGGATTATTATCGTTTGAATTTCCTTCCTTTTTTCTGACTAGATCTAATCTGTACTCAATAATTTCACGGGTCTGCTTTTCAGAACTTACAACGACAAACTTGTCTCCAGCGTTTGGTATACCGTTTAGACCAGTAATTTCAACTGGAGTGGAGGGTAGAGCTATCTTTTCTCTTTGTCCAAGATGATTAACCATATTACGTACTTTGCCATATGTTGTGCCTAGTACTAATATATCACCAACCTTTAGCGTTCCTTCTTCAACTATTAATGTGGCTGATATTCCTTTAGCTTTATCCATTTTAGATTCTATCACCCACCCAAGTGCTCGACAATCTTCTATTGCTTCAAATTTCATTAACTCAGCAACTAACAAGATTGCCTCTTCTAACTTATCTAAGTTAATTCTCTTTTTTGCTGATACTGGTACAACTATAACATCACCACCAAGTTCCTCAGGGATGAGACCATATCTAGGTAAACTACTAATTATTCTCTCTACATCTCCAGGCTGTGACTTATCAATTTTGTTAATAGCAACTATGATAGAAACATTTGCAGACTTTGCGTGATTTATAGCTTCAATTGTTTGTTTCATTACCCCATCATCGGCTGCAATCACTATTACAACTATGTCAGTAATGTTGGCACCACATGCACGCATTGCAGTGAACGCTTCATGTCCTGGTGTATCAATGAAAGTAATTTTCTGTTTATTTTTTGTAACTATTTGATAAGCACCTATATGTTGAGTTATTCCACCTGATTCTTTTTCTGCGATATTAGAGTCACGAAATGCATCAAGCAATGAGGTTTTACCGTGATCAACATGTCCCATAAATGTAACGACCGGTGGCTTAGGTTTTTTAGGTAAGCTTTTCTTATTTTCTACAAATAATAGATCCCTTTCCTTGTTAACATTACTTACTCGTTTAGCTACATGATTGAATTTCTCTACTATTTTACATGCTATATCTGAATTTATAAAATCATTCACTTTGCAACACTCACCTATTTCTTCTTCTAACATTTTTAGCACACCTTTGCTCTCCTCTGCCATACGAATAGATAACTCTTTAATTGTGATCTTATCTGGTATAATAACTTCTCTTGATATATTTTTACCTTTGATAAACTTTGACTTTTTATTTCTTATACCAAACCTTTGTTTGAAAACTAAATTTTGTTCAACTTTGTCGTCTATTGACTGTGCAATTATTAACTTAGAATATTTAGAATATACATCTTTACTAGTCTTTAAGGGCTTTTTGTTAACAAATTCGTCATCAATTCTCTCTTCCATCAGCTTAACTAAGCTAACACCACTTGAGCCTTTTTCTTTAGTCTCTTTAAATAAAGAGCATGAAATGCTATCTTCATCAATTTTCCTATTATTATCTTCTTTCGTAATTACTTCCTTTTCTTTTTTTAGGTTTTTCTCTTTTAGCAAAACAGCGTTTTGTACAGCATTAATACGAAAAATCTGCTCTTTTTCTGTTAAGGAGCCTAGTTTACTCTCGCTTTGCCCTTCTGGCTCACGAATTTTTCTTCTTCTTTTTTTTACTATTGTAGCTCCTATATTTGGACTTACTGGATAACTTAAATCAAGACCAAATTTAAGCTTGTTAAAGCCTTGAAGTGTTAGTTTCTTACTACTGATACCCTCTTCATTATTCATATCATTTTGTTATATTACACCTAGTTTCTTACGTGCTTCCATAATTATCAAGTCTACTGTATCTTTCAAATCTTTTTTATTGTTTTCTGAATTAGAAAGTATACTGCAAAACTCATAACTCGATAAATCTGCTATACTATCTAATGTTTTAATACCATGTTTACTGAGAGCAATTTTACCATCTATTGATAAAGGTAGGTTGATTACATCATCTTCCATACCTGAAGCTCTTAACTCTTCTATTCTTTTATCATTTTTTACCTTTAGATACTTGGTTGCTCTGCTACGTAGTTCATTTGCAATATCCTCATTAAAGCCTTCTATTGAAGCAAGCTCTTTAACTGAAGCATCGGATATATCTTCTACGCTTGAAAAGCCTTCTGTGACTAACAATTGACCCATGATCTCTTCCAAATTTAAAGCTTCAGCAAATAGAGCTGAACATTGGTTAAGTTCTTTACTCCGCCTTTCTGACTCTTGCTGAGTGCTCAGTATCTCAATCTTCCATCCAACAAGCTCTGAAGCTAATCTTACATTTTGACCTTTTTTCCCTATAGCTAAGCTCAACTGATCTTCATGAACTATTAACTCTACGCAATTTTCATTCTCATCAATAATAACCTTTGATACTTCTGCAGGAGTAATTGCTTTAATAACAAACTGGCCAAGGTCTGAAGAGTAATGTATGACATCAATCTTTTCTCCATTTAATTCATGTATTATGGTTTTTATCCTTTCTCCCTTAACTCCGACACAAGCACCTACTGGATCGATGTTTTTATCAGGAGAAAAAACAGCAACTTTAGATCTTGAACCAGCATCTCTAGCTATACCTTTAATTATCACCAACCCATCAGCAATTTCCGGTATTTCTTGATTTAGCAATGCCTCTAAAAAACCCTCATGAGCCCTAGAAAGAATAATTTGACGTCCGTCATCAGAACGCTTAACAGTTTGTATATAAGCTTTAACCTTATCACCTTCATGAAATGATTCACCGCCAATTAAATTTCGAAATGGAAGGTATGCCCTAGTACCATTTATATCTATAATCAAATCTGAATATTCTACTTGCTTAACAACACCATATCTTATCTCTCCTACTTTATCCCTAAATTCTCCATATTGTTTCTTTAATTCTTCATATTTAATTACTTGAGCAATTCTTTGTTGGGCAATTCTTGCTGAAGCAAGATCAGTATTAAGAGAGAGCAATTCATTAATGATATCTCCAACTTTTGCATCTTCCTTTATTAACTTAGCCTGCGTAAGAGTAATTGATTCATGTCCAGAATTTTCCTCTATATTTGTCTTATCATCAATGACCTTTAATTCTCTGTATAAAATAACCTTTCCTGTGTTCCTATCTATATTAACTACAATTTTATTCTTGCTACCATATTTTTGATAAGCAACTGCTTCTATTGCACTTTCTAATGCTTTTATTATCACTTCAAAATCTAGACCTTTCTGAAGTGAGAGTTCCGCTGCTGTTTTTATTATATCAACGCTCCCAACTAAGTCACCTTTGTCACTTTTCTGTTTAATACTACTCTTGCGATTAGCAATCATACAAATAAATCCTATATAATCAGTTATAATTATATCTTTAATGGAAAGAAACGCTATTTCTAATAGTAAATAATTACTAATTTAAGTCAAGTTTTTTCATATCTTTACATTATAAGCAATGCAAGAATAAAAATAAGGTTAAAACTGCTTGCAGTCAATATTCCACATGCCATAATCATTTATAATGTCAACTTTATTACCGCTTGATGGCGTGTCATATATAATTTGTAATGAAAAAATCAATATTTAGCTTAGTAACTATTACTATCAGTATTAGGTTAAGAAACTATAGTTGTAACGGTAAATAATACCAGTATAATGCAAGAAACTAAAGCATTTACTGTATATTGCTTAATATTAGCACCTCATATATCTTAACTTAGTGGTGAAAAGCATTAAGTAATAGTTATTATATTTCACCACTATAATTTTTCCAGCTAAAGCAATTCTCCTACTACACATATAGCAATTATAAAAACTTTATTAACAAGGAAGAAAATAAAAAACTTACATGTATAGATAAAAATACTGCTGTTATTACAATAAATGTGTGATGCACACTATTAAAATATGTTAATGGTATTAATGTCATTAATATAATTATCAATATAAAAAAGCCTCTAACGAAAAAAAACTTGCGGATCTTTGCTGATTTCTTTTATCAACTTCAAAATTAACCTTTAGCTACTATAACCTGTAGTCTTTTACCTCTTTTATGAAACCTAAGTTCACTCTTTATTGAAAGAGCTGATAGTTTTTCACTATCTTCAACGAAAGTTCTAAAAAGTTCAATAAACACACTTAACTATAGGAATTTGTATGTCATGGTTGCTTTCATCTGATGCCTTTTATAGATAATATATGAACTAAAAATAAGATTACTACAGTTAATAATATTATTGTCATATTCTTTCTATAAGCAAGCTTTTCATACTAATACTTTATTGAATATTCATACTTTTGTGAACAGTATATCCGAGGTGCATTATACATTAATTAACTCTTACAAAAAGATTTCGCATGCTAACTATAATATTTAAGGGTTGCTATAAATGCAATTTTAAATATGATAAAAGGCAAAAGTAAAATAAGTTAAATCTGCTTTAGCTGAAATTTTAATCTTTTAAAAAGAAGAAAAATATCTGTAAATCAACCTAAACACATAAGCTTAGTATTACCACCAAATGCTGTAGTATTGATACTTATAACCTTTTCTGTAGAAAAACGTTGCAAATAATCAGGACCACCAGCTTTTGGCCCAGTGCCGGATAATCCCCTACCGCCAAATGGTTGTACGCCAACTACTGCACCTATTTGATTGCGATTTATGTATACATTTCCAACTGATACTTTCTTACTTATTAAATTGATTTGGCTTTGTATGCGGCTCTGCAAAGAAAACGTAAGTCCATATCCTGTGCTGTTTATATCATTTATAACCTCACTTAATTGAGACTTGTCAAAGCGTATGATATGCAAAATTGGACCAAATATTTCCTGCTTTAATTGCGAAATTTTCTGCACCTCATAAATATATGGGGGAAAGAAATAACCACTATG
>CACRCM010000045.1:0-9229 GCA_902646575.1 uncultured Wolbachia sp. | reverse complement strand
TGAGCATCAATAGAATAAGGCAATTTAACTTCAATAAAGTTTTTAGCCAAAACTAAAGCATAAGCAAAGGTTTAAAGCAGGTAACAAAATTTAAGAACTAATATAACACTTTATCAACACTCCTTAAAAGGAAGAAAGTAAACAACACAGATTGTGAAAGATAATTCGCTTTTAACAGTTTTAAAAAATATCTGATTATACAACTATGATATCTAATTTATCTAGTATTATACTATATAGTGGCTATACTATTTTGGTGCATGTGACCTTGAAAGATCACAGTACAATACTTAGATCATTAAGTAATAGACTAATAATGGAGTTCAAAGTGCATAACGTACAAGAAACTGAAAATTTAAAATTTGATGCTGAAATAGAAAAAGTACTAAATATAGTAATCCATTCACTCTATACTAATAAAGAAATTTTCCTACGTGAACTAATATCAAATGCATCAGACGCATGTGACAAATTACGCTATGAATCTCAACTAGATCCTAACTTACTAGATTCAAGTGATGAGTTAAAAATTATTATTAGTACTAATAAAGAGAAGAATGAGTTATATATAGCCGACAACGGTATTGGAATGAACCGGCAGGATTTAATAGATAACCTTGGCACAATTGCTAGTTCTGGTACACAAAAATTTCTGGAGGCTATCAAAAATAGCAAAGATTCAAGCCAAACTGTAGAGTTAATTGGAAAATTTGGTGTAGGTTTTTATTCAAGTTTCATGGTTGCCTCAGAAGTAATAGTTGAATCTAGAAAAGCAGGAGAAGAGGAATCTTGGATCTGGAAATCTCAGGGAGATGGAAGATATTCAATCAGTAAATTGAATAATCAAATCGCCCGCGGAACTAAAATTACCCTAATTATACGTCCTGAAGAGAACGAATTTTTGGATAAGTTTCGTATTGAAAACGTTGTTACTACTTACTCAGATCACATAAATTCCCCTGTTGAGTTTATAGATGAAGAAGGAAAAAGTGAAAGATTAAATAGCAAGGCCGCAATTTGGACTAAGCCGAAAAATGATGTTACTCAAGAGGAGCACAACGATCTCTTTCGTAGTGTTGCGCATGTTGGTGGTGAACCTTGGATGATATTACATAACAAAAATGAAGGAGTAATAGAATACACAAATTTACTTTATGTTCCCTCTATTAAACCTTTTGATTTGTTCCACCCAGACAGACGTTGCTCTGTAAAGCTATATGTAAATAAAGTATTTATTACTGAAGATAATGTACAGATTATACCACAGTATTTACGGTTCCTAAAAGGAATCATTGACTCTCCAGATTTACCTCTTAACATCAGCAGAGAAACGCTGCAGAATAATCGTGTTGTTGAGCAAATTAAAAAATCTCTCACTAAACGAGTAATATCTGAACTTGGTAAGAAAGCAAAAGAAAATTTAGAGGAATATACAAAATTTTGGACCAACTTTGGTGCGGTATTAAAAGAGGGTCTGTGTGAAGCTATGCCAACTGATGAAAGAGAAGCGCTGCTTTCAATTTGTAGATTCCATAGTACTAGTGACGATAAGCTAGTCAGCATTGACAACTATATAAGCAGAATGAAGCCTGAGCAGGAGTATCTTTACTACCTCACAGGAAACAGTTTGGATTCTGTGAAATACAGTCCACAACTTGAAGGGTTTGTCAGTAAAGGATTAGAGGTTCTTCTGCTTGTTGATCCAGTAGATGATTTCTGGACTAGTGTAGTTCATGAATATAAAGATCAAAAATTTAAGTCTGTAATTCGTGCTGACGTCGACTTAGACAAGTTTTCCCCGAGAAAAAAAGACGAAGAAAACAAATCAGACGAAAAAAAGAGCAAAGGGAATATAGATTCTATATTACAATATTTCACCAAAGTTCTTGGTAATTCAGTAAAAAGCGTAAAAATTTCTAAAAAATTAACTGATAGTCCTGTGTGTTTAGCGATTGATGAGGGCGCTATGGATCTCAGAATGGAGCGTTTTTTGCGCGAACAAAAACAATTAAATTATCGCACGCCAAAGGTACTTGAAATCAACACTAAACATCCCATAATAAAAAATATAACGAAATCTTACGCTGAAAACGGTAAAAACCAAACATTAGAAGACATGATTCACTTATTATTCTACCAAGCTTGTATTGTGGAAGGCGAAGAAATGGACAATGCAAACCTGTTTGCTAAGAGACTGAACAACTTACTTGACAAGATTCCTATTTAGGTACTTATACTAGCCACATCATTTTAATAGAGAAAAATATGACGTAGAATTGTTTACTTAGTTAGATCATATCACAAAAAATCCCAAAAGGGAAAATAGCAGCAAGAGTAAAAGCAATTTTCAAGACTTAAGTGTTGAAAAGATTCAAGATTTTACGAAAAGCAAAAATTAAGAAACAATTGAGGCAGTCATTCCTGGGTTCTAATATTAAAGGAAAATAAAGAACCTGAAATTTTAGATGATTAAAGCTAAGAAACATCAGTTACTCCCGAGAAAACAAACTTTAGAGATTTTTTAATGTAGCAACTTTAAGAGTGATACTCTAAAGATGTTAAGGTTAGTAACCTAAACGAAGTACGAATTATAGGATTTAGTGTAAACAGGAATTATTAGAAATATGTAATTTCTATAAAATAAGCTATTCTCGTTTAAAAAAAAAGAAACAATACAACTTCCATCATGGTACTAAAAACCTTTATGACATGATTACTGATGTAAATACTGCTATATTTATTTCTGAATTTTTACCTAAAGGTGAAAAAAATGCATGTTAATTTTGTAATGCATTTTATAATTCGTTGCCTATCCTCGATAAAATATTGAACAAGTACACCAAAGAGAAAAAGTTAGAAACTAAAGATTTTAGAATTAATTGTACAGGCTATACACAGCATGGAAACCGCTCTTGCTATTACAACTTCTCATGTCTTTTTTTTATTTTTAATAGAGAGAGCTGAATAATATGTTTATGTTGCAATTTCTGTTCCCCAATAGTTTTTAATTACCGTGGTGTTGAAATTTACAAAAAGCTTCTTAGAAAAAAGACTACATCAGAGCAATTAACTTATCAGACAAACAATAACGTTCTCATTATGGACTTTAAGTACGTAGGTAGGCTATTAAAAATAAGTAACTTCAACAATAAATTAACTTTAGAATAAACTTCTATATAGTAAAAGAACATTATCATAAAATAGATACTATCTATTATAGTTGCAGTACCTCATTACACAACCACTAGAACTTTAACTACATCTTTTACTATCTTTTCCTAAATGGCACTTCAAACACAGAACAACATTACTCTACAAAAAAATGAAAGTCATTGATGACCACCGAAAGGTTAATAAATCTCAAAGGTAATAAATAAGCTTATGATCCACACATTTGGCAAAATGCTATGTTAGTCTAGAAAATCTTTTAATAATCTTTCACATAGAGAGCTCATTAATAGTAGTTAAGTTAGTTATATGAAATGAAAAATGTGTTTAGGAGAAACAGATTTAATTGACACTGAAAACCATATTTCTGGTAGAAGGAGTACTATCAGTAACATATATATTTTCAAGACAAACAGTCAACAAACAATAAAAAAGATAAAATCCAAAAGGAACATTAGTCATCAGCTAAAAAAATACTATGGACAACAGAAAAAATATTATGAATAATGAATAGGCTTCAATACAGAAGCCTATTAACAATAATTACAAGGGGGCGAAATGTGTAAAAGCAAAAAGAAAAAAAATCATAGTAGCAAACCACCTAATGCTCAAGAGCAACAAGAAGTTCTTGAGACTCAAGTTCCAGAAGAAATGAATGTTCCTCAAAGCGAAGGAGCTTCTTCAAGTATACAGAAGTCTCAAAGTGAATGTATTGATATCTCATCAGTTGTTAATGATAATAAAAAAAAGCAAGTCCCTAGTCAATTTACTGAACATACACCATCGCAAATGAAAAATGAGCTAGAGCTCGAAAGCAAAGGCAGTCAACAAGATTCATCATCACATTCACTAGAGAGTTCTACGAACAGTGATCGGAGTCACAGCAGCAGTTCTTTTAGTGCAGTCGATGTATTAAGTGATAACGGCGGTTCCCCTTTTGAGAGTATAGACAAAAGCGAAAATGTCTCTGTTTCTAAAAGAAATAGTCGGCAAGATCCACAACCTAAAAAACAGAGCCAACACCAATACCGCCTACACCAAGGTCAGCATCATCAATACCCTCCAGCAACTAACAAAAAATCTGAACAAGTGGATAGCACTATCCTACAAGATACAAAAAACAACAATCTGCACATTATAGTTGCCTCCGTATTAACAACAGCTGGGGTTGCTTTAGGAATGGCTACTGCAGTTCACTTAGAAATGTCAGTAGTGGGAATAGCAGCTGGAGCTTGCTGTCTAGCCGCCATTGCAATTATTATATACTATTGCATGCCTAAAAGCTTAATTGAGAATAGTAAAATTGAAGTGGTTGACATCAAGAAAAAAACTACCGTTATACCGTAAATAAATAAATATAGTAGTCTACCATTGAATAATTTATTATAATTTTATTAGCCATTAATAGATAAAAACTTGGTAGACTACGAAGGGATATTTTTAAATAAAATCAAAGATATAAAAGAGGAAGGGCGCTACCGTGAATTCATGCGTTTTGCCTCATTGCCTGGTAGGTTTCCTTATGTTATGGATTATGAAAGAAATAGAGAAGTAATTGTCTGGTGTAGTAATAATTATTTAGGAATGTCACAAAATGAAAGTGTAATTGCTGCTACCCAAAATTCATCAGTTGGAGCAGGAGGAACAAGAAACATATCCGGTACAACAAAAGAGGTTGTCGAACTCGAGAAATCTTTAGCTTGCTTGCATAATAAAAAGGCTGCTTTAACTTTCGCTTGCGGCTATCTTGCTAATCAGACAACACTTAGCACTTTATCGTCCGTTATTCCTGACGTAGTATTTTTTTCAGACGAGAAAAATCACTCTTCAATGATAGAAGGCATAAAGTCAGGAAAAAGGCCGAAATATATATTCAAGCATAATAACATTAATCATTTAGAACAGTTGTTAAAGTCTGTAGATAGAAAAATACCAAAAATAATAGCATTTGAATCCATATACTCAATGGATGGTGATATAGCACCACTGAGAGAAATATGTGATTTGGCAGAAGAATATAATGCAATTACCTACTCGGATGAGGTACACGCAGTTGGTATGTATGGTTCGCACGGTGGCGGAATCGCAGAAAGAGAAGGTCTAATGGATAGAGTAACCATTATTCAAGGTACATTATCGAAAGCTTTTGGAGTGATGGGCGGATATATAGCATCTTCAAAGAGCTTAGTAGATGTAATAAGAAGTTCTGCTCCAGGATTTATTTTCACTACTGCTATTTCGCCTGTTTTAGCAGCAGCAGCAAAAGCAAGCGTTGATTATCTAAAATCGAGTAATATTGAAAGAGAAAAACAAAAACAAGTTGTTGAAAAAGTAAAAAATTTACTAAAAAATGCAAGAATTAATCTTATCCCAACAAAAACTCATATAATTCCAATAATAATTGGTGATCCAGAGTTATCTAAAAGAGCATCAAGATTGCTATTTGATGAGCATGGAATATATGTTCAACACATAAATTATCCGACAGTTCCAAGAGGAACTGAGCGCTTCCGTATTACTCCTACGCCCTATCATACCGATGAAATGATGGAACATTTAACAGAGTCTCTTGTAAAAGTTTTTGAGAAGTTGTCCATTCCTGTAGCCTACTTATGCTAGTTTAAACATTACCTGCAATGATTAACCCATTATCTTCTACTAGTCTTCCGCCACTTTCTTGAAGAAAAAGTCTACCAAGCAAGGTTTTATATTTGTTAACTCCAGAATAAACTATTCCTCTATGTCTTCCTGCAGCAAGGTATGCAAAGCCTAAAACTGTCGAGCCAATGGAACGCACATTACTGTTATCAGGCAGTAACTTATTTAATAAATTACCACTTACATCTATCAAACCTCCGTTACGACTTTTCACTCGCATCCTTATATGACGAAATCTAGAGTCTTCAAGAAAAGCACCCTTTCTCTCTTCCGCCCAAAAAGTTTCCCTAAGAGCAGGAACATCAACTACAGCTGCCACAACTTTGTTCTTATGAATTAGACAAACTGATACTGTAAAATAAACCATACAACTAGAAAAATTTTCCTTGCTTTCTATGGGCATGATGAACCAAGTATAAGTGTCATCTTCTATTTCTTGATCAAGATCATCTTCAAAAAGAAAACCATAGCCTTGTCTATAATTGTGTAAGCAACCGCATATAGTTTGCTTGGATTTCGAGTAAGTTTTATTGATAAAGTCGTCTGACTTAACATTGGAAATTTGCAACTCGTTAAAATCGCGCATAAGTTGTTTAGAAGCACCTCGCACAGAATCAAGCATCACATTAATTCGTGGTGATGAAATGGGCATCCTTCTTTTATTCTTTCGCCCTTTCATAATAGCTATCATCAGGAGTATATACTACAATCTTATCCTCTTCCCTTACAAATCGAGGCACATTAATGCGTATTCCGTTTTCCAAAACTGCAGGCTTATAGGAAGAAGTAACAGTCTGTTTTTTAATAACAGAATCTGTTTCTTTTACAGTCAACGTAACATAGTCAGGCACATGTGCAAAAATTATTTCATCTTGGTAAGTTACAACTTTAATTTTCATGTTATTCTGCAAATAAATCTTTTTCTCTCCCAATAAATCTAAGTTTAGAGTAACTTGCTCATAACTACTTGGATGCATAAGATGCACAATATCTCCTTCAGTGAAGAGATAAACATATTCCTCCTCATCTAAAATGGCTCTTCTAATTGGAGCATCAGAGCGAAACCTTCCATAGTGTTTTGCACCGGTTTTGATATTTTTCATTTCAGCTTGTATGTATGCACCACCTTTACCAGGTTGAGTGTGCATGACATTTATAACCAAAAACAACCCATCATTATATTTCAACACCTGACCTGGCCTAATATCATTAGCTCTTTCTACCATAATTCCATTTTTAGATGATTTTATAATTATAAATTGCTTTTATGTAAATATCAAAGCCTTTATTAATCAACAAATTCTGGCATGCTGAGGATTATATACTTTTTCTTTATGTTTATATACGGGAATATTTCTTTAGTAAAAGGTAGCATAATACTCTTTTTTGTACTAACAACTGAAATTTTCAATATATCTCCTGAACCGAAACTACATACAGATTTTACATGCCCATACAGTTCATTATTCTCTAGCCTTACCTTCATATCTACAAGGTCACTTTGATAGAATTCGTTCTTATCATTTAATTTTGGTAACTTGTTCCTTTTTATATACAATTTCTTATTCCTTAAGAGCTCTGCTTCATTACGAGAATTTACTCCGCTTATTGTAGCTATTACTAAATTATCATCTACAACAGATACTAAATCTATTTTATAATTCTCATTACCACTTATTAGCCTACCATATAAGAAAACATTCTCAGGCTTTTCAGTAAAAGTTTTTATTTTAATAGCTCCCTTAACTCCATGAGGAGAAGTAACTATTCCCAAGCATATTAGATTGTCGTTCATATTAAAGATAAATCAGAAAATCCCTCAGATAAATATCGTTCTAAGAAACTCAACACCCCCATATCAATCTTCTTTTTAGTAATACTCACAAGTAGAAGCAAAATTTTTATAACGCTATCCAAGATATTACTCCAAAACAGTAAAAGCATCATATTAAATACAAGAACTTTGATTACATAAACCAACTAATAAAGCTAAGTGCTGAATTATCACGCAATCAGTTAGCAAAGTAAGAAACTCTTAAGTTTAATATTGCATGACCAAAATAGCAGAACAATATTCAGCAACCTTAACACTCAAGATCACAAATGTAGGTAGTTACTTATAAGTGCAAAATTGATAAACTACTAAACAATCAAGAGATATTTTTTACTAAAAGCCATAAAAATTCATATGCTGGTATATAGCCTGTTTTTTAACGTTTTCAGGCTTATTATCAGTAATTTTAAATTAATAATATTTACTACACTTTTCCAATATCTAGTTGCTAATTAAGCAACATAAAACTAATATTGAATTATAATAGATAAAAAGGCATAGAGCAAGAAAACACAAATAAGCTAAAGTTTTTTGCAAGCGTTACACACGAGCTGCGTATACTCCATCACTCTTAATGATTATTTAATCATTGGATATGCGGAGTTAATCAAAAATGAAACTTTAGGTTCGATTGACCACTCTCGATATAAGAATTACGCAAACGATATATATAATGCAGGGATACATTTACTTGCTTTAATTAACAATATGTTCAATTTTGCAAAAGTTGAGTCAAGCAGCTTAACAGCAAAAAAGTGAAATTTAACCTAAACTAGTTTAAAAAGTAGATGTCTGGTAAACAATTGTTAGTTATTGCAGATCCCAAAAGAATGGCACAAATTACAATAAACTTATTACTAAACTTACTATTAAAGATGGGTTAATAAGAATAATAATTAAAAAAAAATTCATCAACTATTGAGTTTCATAACTATGAAATAGAATAGTATGATACATAGAGAGTTATATCTGTTTTCGGCTAAGCAGATGATCCATAATATAGAAACGAAGGTACAGGCATTGGATCACCGATTAGCAAAAAATTAGTGGAGTTAATAGTGGAATTTTTGATATTAAAAGTGAAGTAAAACTTAGTACTACCAACGTTAAATTTCTTTTATGGAAAGCAAATATACAAAAGTTCAATTGACTTCTACTTAAAGTTCTTGAAAACTCTAACTATAATACACTACCATAAGTACCATTAAAAGAGTGAGATATGGGGTTAACAGTAGGAAATAACGCACCGGATTTTAGCTTACCAACAGATTCTGGCAAAAATTTATCACTAAGTGGTTTTTTTAATAAAAGAAATGTAGTTCTTTATTTCTACCCTAAAGATGATACTCCAGGTTGTACCATGGAAGCAAAAGATTTTAGAGATAAAATAAATGATTTTTCCTCCCTTTACACAGTGATAATCGGTGTATCAAAAGATAGTGTTAAATGCCATGCGAATTTCAAAGTAAAATATTCACTGCCATTTTATTTAGTTTCTGATGAAAATGTCGAAATATTAGAAAAATATGGTGTTTGGACAGAAAAGAGCATATTTGGCAAGAAGTATAT
>CACRCM010000044.1:0-9304 GCA_902646575.1 uncultured Wolbachia sp. | reverse complement strand
TAAGCTTTGATGATTTCATTAGCAATGATTTTGATAAATAGATATGGCGCAAAATATATAGTTGTTGGAGAAAGTTTCACTTTTGGTTATAAACGATTGATAATACATTAATTAAAAAAAAAACGTTCTAAAATATATAGATACTCTTTAGCTAAATTGGAACCATTGATGATTAATGAAAAAGTTTGTTCCTCTTCTCTAATCAGAGAACACATACAAAGAGGTGAAATAGAAACTGCTAATAAGTTACTTGGTAGGCCTTACCAAGTTTCTGGCATTGTAACAAAAGGTGCATGTAGAGGTAGAGAAATAGGATTCCCAACTATAAACATTACGATAGAAGATTATATGATAAAACCCAAGTTTGGTACATATTGTGCTAAAGCAGCATTTTCTGATATCAATCCAAATTGGCTATATGGAGTGGTTAATATTGGTATGAGACCCACGTTCAAGGACTTGAAAAAGCCTATAGTAGAAATGCATATATTCGATTTTAATGAAGATGTATATGATCGTAACGTTAATATACAACTTTTTAAATTTATTAGATCAGAAAAAAGATTTCATAGTATTGATGAATTAACAAAACAAATAAATCACGATATACTTAAAGCTTATCAATTAATGGCAAACTTATGAAAAAACTATGTTTAATTGCCATATTAATTATGGTATCATCTGATCAGATGAGCAAATTATACATAAATTCATTAATTGATGAAGGAAAACCAATCGAAGTTTCTAGTTTCATAAAACTAGTCGAAGTATGGAATCCAGGGATTAGTTTTGGAATATTTAGCACTTTACCGTATAATGACTTTTTTTTTTCAATATCTTCAATACTAATAATTAGCATACTCATATATTTAATACACAAATCTAATGATAAACTAACTTATTTTAGTTTCTCCCTTATGGTTGGTGGAGCAATTGGAAATGTAGCTGACAGAATCTACTGGGGAGCTGTATACGATTTTATATATTTTCATATTGGCAATTGGTACTGGCCAGTTTTTAACTTGGCAGATATATATATAGCCTGTGGAATGTTTATATTGTTGTACAGGTGGTACATACACGACAGGTTTATTTCAAAATAAAGCGAGGGATAAGGTCATAGTCTTAAAAGATCAATTATATTAGGTTAAAGTAATGCTTTACAAGTTTTTTAGTTTCTTTATATTACCCATGCTTTTTTTTATCTATTCAATTCCCTTAAAAGCTATAAGTACAGAATACAATATAAAATATGCTAAACTTAACAATAAACTGGATATCTATGTCATACCTAATCACCGAATTCCAGCTGTTTTACACGCAGTAATATATAAAGTTGGAGGAATGGATGATCCAATTGGCAAAGCAGGACTGGCTCACTACTTTGAACATTTAATGTTTAAAACTACGGGAAAATTTAAAGATATAGAATCAACCATGAGTAGCATTGGAGCGCAATTTAATGCGTTTACTACTAGGGAATATACCTGTTACTATGAATTAGCTCTTAAAAAAGACTTACCACTAGTAATGGAAGTTGAAGCAGACAGAATGGGCAACTTTAACATTACTCAAGATAAAATAGATAAAGAAAAAAACATTGTATTAGAAGAAAGGAAGATGAGATTCGATAATCATCCTAACAATTTATTGTGGGAAGAAATGAACAGTGCATTTTACCGTACTGGCTACGGAAGATCTGTTATTGGATGGGAGAGCGATATCAAAACTTATAATCAAGATGATATAATAAGGTTTCATAACAACTATTATCACCCAAACAATGCAATATTAATGATCGTTGGAGATGTAGAGTTCGATGAAGTAGTAAGATTAGCAGAAGAGAAATATGGGAGAATTAAAGCTAAACCTGTAATTAGATATTACCCAAATCAAGATCCAACACATAATGCAGATTTGTCGGTAACTTTAGAAAGTACTGAAGTAAAAGAACCTGTTCTATACTTTCGTTACCGTGTTCCTTTATTTAAGCGCATAGATGAAATCTTTGTTGTTGATTTAGCAGTTGATATTTTAGGAGGTGGTAAGTCTAGCAAGCTGTATGAAAATTTAGTTTTAGATAAAGGTATCGCAGTTTCAACAAATGCGTACTATAATGGTTTAGCTTTTAGTGATGGCTATATTGACATCGAAATAATTCCAAAAAGTGGAATGAAGTTGGACGTTATTGAAAGAGAGCTAGATAATGTCATCAACAACTTTATCTCTGAAGGAATAACAAGTAGAGAGTTGAAAAGTGCAAAGTCAAAATACAAATCAGCACAATTTGATAAGTTATCTGACTTAACTAATATAGCAATATTTTATATACCATATTTAGCACTTGGTATTCCACTTAATGAAATAGACATTTCATACAGTAAGATTAACAACATTGATTTAGATACTATAAATAGTAAAATCCGTACTATCTTTTCTACTGATAAGTTAATCGGTCGTTTGCTACCAAAAGGAGTTAACAATGAAAATAAGTAAACTTGTATTTCTACTTTTTTTTTGCCTAGGCTTTAACTTACAAGCAAGTAGTAACCTAATAAATATAGAAGAGGTCACTACCTGTAAAGGATTTAAGTTTTTATTTGTTAAAAACTGTGATCTACCGAAGGTTTCACTGAATATATCGTTCAAGAATGCAGGTTATGCGTATGAGAACAAAAAGAAACAGGGACTCACTTGGTTTACTTCTCTTGTAATTCAAGAAGGAGCAGGAAAAAATGATTCCAAAGGTTTTGCAAAAAAGCTTGAAGATAAAGGAATAAATCTAAGCTTCAGCACTAGCCTAGAAGCATTTAAAGTTTCATTAAACACTTTATCTAGCAACTTAGAAGACGCAATTTCGCTACTAAGCGACGCTATAATGCGTCCTAAAATCGACCCTGAAGGGCTAAATAGAATTTTTGAAAAAGCTAAAGTTAATTTTAATAATCTTGAAAAAAAACCTCACTTTGTTGCTACCAAGAAATTAGACATGCTTTTGTTTAAAAAGCACCCTTACTCAAAAAGTGAATATGGAACTTTTAACACTATAATGAGCATTACTAAAGAAGATATCCTAACATACATAAAGCGTAATCTTACTAAAGACAACATAGTTATCAGTGTTGCTGGTTGCACAACAAAAGAAGAAATTAGTGCATTACTGAATAAATATTTATCTAAGCTACCACCTAAAAGGTCGATAATTAAAAAAATACCTGTAAAAAATGATTTTGGTCCTGCAGAAAGCGAGAGCATTTTTATGGATATACCACAAAGTATAATACTTTTTGCTCAGAAAGGTATAACTTATGAAGATCCTAATTATTATAACGCTATCGTCTTAATTAATGCTCTTGGCGGCATGGAGCTAAATTCAATAATGATGAAAGAGTTAAGGCAAAATTTGGGTATTACTTACAGTGTTAATATGAGTATTATTTCCAATAAACACGGAAACGCTATAATTGGATCTATAAGCACTGATAGCTCCACTGCTAGCAAAGCTATATCAGCAGTGAAAGATACATTGAGCAGGATAAAAAAGGAAGGAATTGATAAGCAATTGTTCAAGGATGTAAAAACCAGATTAATAAATAATCTTACCTTTTTCCTATTCAATAATACAAACACAGCAATGCTACTTAATGACGCGCAAATAAATGATCATGATATCAATCGCATAAATAATTATGCAAACATCATTAATGACGTTAAATTAGAAGAAGTAAACAAATTAGCAAACTCTTTACTGGATCCTGAAAATTTGTTTTTTGTTAAAGTTGGAAGAATTACCTAAGGCTAATGATTAATATTTTCTGCTATTAACCTTATTGCCTCCATATAACACTTATGCTCTTCAGCCAGAATGCGTTCTGAAAGGCTTTGAATGTTATCATTTGGCAACACTGGCACAGCAGTTTGAGCGATTATGGTTCCAGCATCAACCTCAGGAGTAACGTAATGCACGGTACAACCTGTAATTTTGACACCTGCCTTTAGAGCTTGCTCCTGAGCATTTAAACCCTTAAAAGATGGAAGTAAAGAAGGATGAACATTTATAACTTTGTTATGCCATTTAGTCAGAAAGTCAGCTTTTAAAATCCTCATAAACCCTGCGAGGCAAATTAAATGAACTTTATGTTGAACAAGTATTTCGTGAATTCTATCAGCATCAAGTGGGTTATTCTCAACAATAAATGCTGAAATACCTGCTTGCTTTGCTATTTTCAAGCCAGCTGCTTTATTGTTATTTGTAATAACACATACAACTTCTGCAGGAAAACTACGATCTTGGCCTGCCTTTATTAGGGCCTGCATATTTGAACCCCTACCTGAAATTAGTACTCCGAGTTTTATCTTTTTCACTGTGATATAATTAATTCAGAACTTATGTGAGAACCAATATAATAAAATAGCTAACGATAGAAAACCTATTTTATAAAGAATAGAACAACATTATATTAACAAACTTTCTCTGTTATAGATGAAAACTTCTCACTTTATGTTTTATTGCTTTACTGAACAGCATAAAGCATCATATACATAGCTAAAATTAGCTATAATGCTCATTAATATCAAACCATTTGTATAAATACACCAATAACACAGCTACGCATTTGTAATCACGTTATCATTTATTTAACAAAGTACTAGTATAATCTAATTACTAGATCAAATAGAGAAAAACGAATGAGTAAATTATCACATAACGCAAAAATAAGTAAATTTCAGATTACTCAGTGAGAAATAATAAAAAATTGTAAATATGCTGATAACTGCTTGTCAAAAGCAACAACCTTATACATGAATAGCTCGGTTGTCTAACCTTTATACAAGTAATGAACTTGAAATTAATACTATCTTGACAAGAGTAAATGTAACGAGTGAAAGTGTTTTCTTAGATAAAGCTATTACTATTGAAATTATGGAAAATATTTTTCCATAAAAATTCAATAATGAGGAAAAAAATAACATATTAAGATTAGAAAATTTGTAATAATTATTTATCCTTTATTGTTGGTAATAGCCTTCCAAAAGAAATGTTTGAAAGCCTAGTAAGAGAATATGATGATGCTACTAATCTATTTAAAGCAATTACTTAATTAAATGCAGTAACCTTAAAACTTCGTTTTCTATTTTATAAACGCCACTCTTAAAACTTTCATCCATCAAACATATGGTAGACAGGTATATTTGCCGTTTTCTTTCAACATCGATAGTCAAAGTACCAGGAGTGATCGTGATTGAATTTGCAAATAATGCAATACTTTTATTGTTATGTCCTTCGCATTTCTTTACAATGATTATTGGCTTGAGTTTAAGTTTAGTTTGTAAAACCTTCTTTGTTATATAAATGCTTGATAAAATAATCTGATATGTTAACCACGGCATATAATTTACTAGTAACTTATAAAACGATAACTTACTTGTACCATTTAAGATCTGACTGAAAGCACTTTCAGCATTTATCAATCGTTTAAAGATAAATAATGTGAACACAGAAGAAAATACCCCACAAAGAACAAAAAACGTCTCAAAATAACCAGATAACATAGTCCATAAAGAAAACAAAATTACAAATGATAGAGAAAAAAACTTAATTTTTTGCTTAAGATTCATGATTTATAGTATAATTTAAGTAATTTCTTAAGAAAAGACAATAATAACTCATATAATTTACATATTAATAATGATCTGATTTTAGGATATAGAAAGAAAATTCAAATTTACTAATAAATTGTTAATCCACTACAACATATTAGTAACCAAGGCCACAGTGGTATAGTGCAGAGAAACTTAACCTGCACTAACCTTTGCTTCATTCAAGCATAAATTACTTAATTTTTACGTATCTACTGTAGAATAAAATAGCTGAATCTGAAATGAAAATGTTAGCTGAAGCTCAAACTTTACTAATGCTTACATTACTTGAAACTATACTTAACATAGATAATTTGATCTTTATTTCTTTATCTCTAGATAAGATATCAAATACACTAAAAGAAAGAATACGCCTTGCAGGTCTTGGACTAGCACTGTTAATGCGTCTTGTGACACTGTTTTTTACATCATGCATATTATCAATGCAGAAACCTATATTTCATGCTGTATCGCTAAACATTTCAGCAAAAGATTTACTTATGATAACAGGAGGATTATTTCTCATTATTAAAAGTGTGATAGAGTTACAGAATGACATTTTTTTATGCAAGCAATCTGAAAAAAAAATAGATATTAAATCACAATCATTTTTAGTTATATTACAAATCACATTAATAGACTTAATTTTCTCAGTTGACTCTCTATTAACTGCTATAGTATTAACTCACAACGTGGCTATAATTGCTATAGCATGTACATTTTCTATATTAGTAATGATATTCCTATCGAGTTATACTGTTCAGTTAATTAAATCTAGTACAAGACTAAAAACAATTGCCATCTTATTTATTTTACTTGTTGGCGTATACCTAATACTTGAAGGGATTAATATAGAATTACCAAAAGGATACTTATACTCTTCATTGATATTTGCATTGCTTGTAGAAGCTACAAACAATATAAAAAAAAAGTATGTGTATGAAAAAGAGAAAAAACAACTTTAGATTTTATTCCCATTCAATAGTTGCTGGTGGTTTAGAAGTTAAGTCATATACGACTCTATTCACCCCGGAAACATTGTTAACAATCATGCTGCTGACATCTTGTAAAAAACTCCAAAATATTGATGAATATTGACTTTTATCTTCAAATGGAAATGCATCAGCTGTCATACCATCAGAAGATGTTACGGCTCTCAAAGCACAAACATATCCGTACGTACGACTATCTCCCATAACACCTACAGTTCTTATTGGCAACAGTACAGCAAAAGCCTGCCATATTTGATCATACAAATTATAATTTCTCATTGCATTAATATATATTTCATCCACTTCTTGTAATATTCGTACCTTTTCTTCATTGACTTCACCTATGACCCTTACTGCGAGTCCAGGTCCAGGAAACGGATGTTGAAATAATATTTTATCTGAAAGACCAATTTCTCTTCCAAGTATTCTTACCTCATCTTTAAATAGGTAGCGTAAAGGTTCCACTAACTTTAGATTCATTTTTTCTGGCAATCCACCAACATTATGATGGGATTTAATTGTACTAGCATATCCTGAAGTGTGTCCTGATTCAACTACGTCAGAATAGATAGTGCCTTGCATCAAAAAGGATACATTACCTATTTCCTTCGCTTTTTCCTCAAACACTTCGATAAAAGTGCTACCAATAATTTTTCGCTTTTCTTCTGGATTAATTATTCCCTTCAATCTATTCAAAAACAAACTCGATTTATTAACATAGTTCACAGGAATTTCTTTCAACATAGTGATAATCTGGCTCTTATGTAATAATCCAGTATCAATAAAAATACAATTCAATTGTTTCCCTATAGCTTTATATGTGAGAGTTGCCGCAACACTCGAATCAACTCCACCACTTACCGCAGCGATTACTTTTTTATTACCTACTAAATTCCTGATTTTTCTCTTCTGTTTTTCAACAAGTGATTTTACCGTCCAATCTCTTTTACAATTTGTAATATCCAAAAAATTAGAAAGCAATTTACTACCATTTGTCGTAGGCTTAACCTCAGGATGGAACTGAGTACAATATATCTTACGTTGTTCGTTGACAATTATTGCAATTGTCTGATTTATTACACCTGATGCAATAACAGTAAACCCTTGTGGTATAGTTTCAACACTATCTACATGATTCATCAATACATCTACTTCAGAATTAATATTCCATGTACCTTTTATAATAGGAGATTCTTTTAGTATTTTGATCTTAATTTTGCCAAATTCTTGCTTGAAGCCTCTTCTTACCTTTGCCCCAAAATGATGACAAATAATTTGTTGTCCATAGCATATCCCAAGTATAGGAACACTCGTTGCCTCGTTAAACTTTATAATCTCATATGCTACTCCATTTATATCAGAATAACTATCATTGACAGATTGCGGTCCTCCAGAGAAAATAAATCCATTGTATTTTGACATTACTTCAAAATTAATGTTACTTTGAAATATCTCACAATAAACACCCATTTCTCTGATTTGTTTTGCAATAAGCTGTGTAAATTGTGAACCAAAATCAATAATAGCAATCACTGATAACGTGCTCCTCTATATTATTCAAAGCAATACTCGATAATAAAGAAAATGATAGAGTAAGTAAATTGAGACCTCCTCGAAAACTCTAATATATGGTGTAGGCTAACTTAATTTAGCTTGAGTTGACAGAAATTCTACATAACATTAATTTAACTTTCTCATCCTTTCTTCTTAAGGTTAAGCATACTTTAAGTTTTTTCTTAACCATTATAACTTCACTCAATAACAAAAATAATACTATTACCTATATATAGTCTGTGTACAAAGACTTAGCTTAAATTATTTCCCAGTTTCACTGTTTATAAACTTTTTCCACTTTAATTCCATATTTCTACCACTTTTGGAGCGATTTTAACACAAGCATTTTTCCCAAATATAAATAAAGCATCATCGATAAACTCTTCATTTTATGCTTCAGTATATTCATACTTAACTACCTTTTAGACTTATCTGCCCCCCAGATTTATCGACCTTAAATATACCTAACACCTCACTAACCACCATATTACTCAATACCTTACACAGTATATATTATAATTTTATCTCTAACTCTTTCTGCCCTTTTTTACCTACATATTTCTCTATTCCACTAAAAATACATATTTCTAAACTGTTAAGAAAGTTCCATAAGTTAAATAAAATTAATTTAGATGCTTTTATAAATTTCCCCAAATTCCATTACCACCTCGATAATATATCTAGCACACTAAATACACTTAAAAAAGATAATCTAAAACTCCTGACTTTAATCTTTAATATACAAGCACATACTAATTACCAATGTCATACCTGAAAAATCCTCCTGGCCATCGCAGAAAATTTAACGCCGAATATACTTTATTTTTAGCTTCCTCTAAAGTATTCCCCTCTCCTACTATATTTAATACTCTCCCACCATCAGAAATCCAATTACCACTCTTATCCAATTTAGTACCAGCATGAAACACTAATATACCAGGAATGCTTTCAATTTTATCCAACCCTTTAATTACTTCTCCTGTTTGATAATTACCTGGATAGCCCTTACTTGCAACAACTACACAAATTACAGTTTTGTTGGTGAGTTCCACCATTTTGGAACTTAATTTTCCCTCTGCAACTGATAACATCAATTTTAACAAATCACAATTTTTATC
>CACRCM010000043.1:0-9509 GCA_902646575.1 uncultured Wolbachia sp. | reverse complement strand
TATTGATACTCACCATTTCATTTTTTATTTTGATGTTAGCGAAGGTTGCAAGTATCATCACGTTATGATTACCACGACGAGATCCATATGAATTAAAATCTTGTGGTTTAATCTCAAGATCTTTTAAAGATATGCCCGCAGGACTATTTAAGGCAATATCTCCAGCAGGAGAAATGTGATCAGTGGTTATGCTATCACCAAATATTGCTAGTATCTGCGCGTTTTTTATGTTAATTACATTGCTTTTATCATTCTTCATTGATAAATTAACAAAATAAGGAGGATTTTATATATAAGTACTTTTTGTGTTTCAGCTATAAATTTTACTTTTTCCACATTTTACTTTTTGCCAATGCTTATTACCAGAAAAAACATTCTTATACTTTTGTATGAACATTTCACGCGTTACAACACTTCTAACACAGTTTTCAATTTCACTGTTTGTTGGCCATAAATCTTTTAGATAAACGTTGTTTTCATCTTTATTTTTACATATAGGATCTATATAGGATCTTTTGTTAGATCAATTCTTACAGTGCCTGCAAGTGCATATATAATAACAAGCAGCGGAGATGCTAAGTGGTTGGCTTTGGCTAAAGGATGAATTCTTTCTTCAAAATTACGATTACCAAATAAAACTGCAGTGACAGTTAAGTTTTTGCTTTTTATATCATCTTCTATATCTTTATCAAGTGGACCAGAATTTCCAATGCAAGTCGTGCAGCCATACCCAACTAAATTAAAACCTAAAGCATTTAGATCTTTTTATAATCCTGATTTTTCTAAATACCCAGTTACAACTTGTGATCCTAGGGCAAGAGAAGTTTTAACCCAAGGCTTTGATTTTATTCCAAGTTTGACTGCATTACGTGCTACAAGACCAGCAGCAATCATCGTGCTTGGATTTGAGGTATTAGTGCAGCTGGTTATTGCAGCAATAACCACACTTCTGTCTTGAAGTTTATCGCTTTTTTCTAGTCTGCTAACTGGAAACGATTGAGAAAAAGATTCTGAAATTTGTGGAAGAAAAACTTTATCTTGTGGTCTTTTATGACCGGCAATTACTGGTTGTACACTTGATAAATCAAGCTCCAACATGTCAAAAAACGCTAACTCTTTACTGTTTCGCAACAGTACTTGTTCTTTTGCATAGACTTCAATTAACTTGATTAACTCTTTTGGCCTTCCAGTTAAATTTAAATAATCTAGTGTTTTTTGATTGATTTGGGAAAAAGCCACAAGTTGCACCATACTCTGGAGCCATATTAACTATGGTTGCTCTATCTTCTATAGATAAATGATCCAACCCACTACCATAAAATTCTACAAACTTGCCAACAACACCTTTTCTTCTCAAGATATTTGTAATTGTCAGTGCTGGATCAGTTGCAGTTACTCCTTCTGAGAGTTTTCCAGTTAATTTAAATCCCACTACCTCTGGGATCACCATGCTAATTGGTTGATCAAGCATTACAGATTCAGCTTCTATTCCATCAACACCTCAACCAAGAATTGATAAATTATTAACCATAGTAGTGTGGCTATCTGTGCTGACTACAGTATCAAGGTACACAACCCCATTTTTGCTACACACAACTTGTGCCAAATACTCGATATTCACTCGGTGACAAATTCCTGTTCGGGTGGCACTACTCTAAAATTTTTGAAGGACGACTCTCCCCACTTCAAAAACCTATACCTCTCCAAATTTCTTTTTAATTCCAATTCAACGTTTTATTAAACGCAGAAATGCTTCCGTAACTGTCTACTTGAACAGAAACGTGTTTTTCCACACAACTTGCTAGTATTTTTATGTCATTAAATCTTACATTCACTCCATCTTCGTTATGTAATAAATTCTCGAGTAATACCTTTAGTGAGCAAGGCAGTTTAGTTAGATTTGTTCCTAAAAATTCACCAGCAGCGCTGAGGCTAAAGTAGCTATACAACTTTTTGTTGATGTTTAAAACTGTTTTTGAGTTTAAAGAATTATTCATCTCGTATAGCCATTATTTAAATGAAAAGGACCACAATCTTGATGTCACCATAAAATGGTATAAATTCCTCTATTGTAGTAAAATAAGTATAATCACCAATTTCTCATGCAGTTGGTGCTTAATAAGCCATCATCTGCTGTAAAAGCTTTAGGAACAAACATCATGATTGTCAATAATAGATTGAGGTAGACCTATCTAAAATAGGCATCACTTTATGTGAAGCTTGGTAAAAGAAAATTTGCATTAGCAGGATAGCATGGAAGTGTATTAGATGCGAAAGCTACTCAATGAGTTTCATTGCTTCTTTTACCATAAAATTAAAATTATTTACTTATTTTTATAATTTTATAGTAAATTAGTGACAAAAAATTTAATGTATTTGATGTATGTCATGTTTAATCTTTTGCATTATGTACGTTGTATATCTTTATAAAACACTGGACTTTTGCAAGCTGAAACATACCTGTATAGTATTTTTGGACAGCAAAAACATTAAATAGATATAGTGAGAATTAGAGTGCTAGCTGTTTTGTTTTAGGTCTATTTTATTTTTTTGCTTAGTAAGCTCATTGATGTCTATAGTTTAGGTTAGTTGTGTTTAAAATGCAGTTAAATATAGCACTTAGAACAAAGATGCCCAATATTTTGAGTTAATAAATAATTATCTACCTATGATTTTTTTTGCCTTTTTTCATCTGATAAATTTTTTAAAAGCAATTCATGAACGAATGTTTGCTCTTATAATAAATAGCCATCTTTATGATAACAATATTTAACAGTTAGGTTTTGTATTCGAGACAAAATTATGTCTTGAAAAAGTTAAGTTTTAGTGTTATAAAGTGTAGATTCCGCACTCAAATTTTTATAGTAACTATGAATGTAGAGGATGAGAAAACACACAATACTGAGGTAAAATTACCGATATTTCTTGATTATCAATCTACTACTAAAGTAGATCCTCGTGTCTTAGAGGTGATGATACCTTATTTCGGTGAATTTAGTAATGCACATTCCCGTAGTCATTCGTTCGGTTGGATTGCTGAAGAAGCAGTGGGAAAAGCAAGGAAGCATATTGCAGATCTAGTAAATGCAGATAGTAAGGAAATTGTCTTTACCTCAGGTGCAACCGAGTCAAATAATATGGCGATTAAAGGTGTTGCTCACTTTTATAAAAATAAAGGGGATCATATAATAACTGTCTGCACAGAGCATAAGTGTGTTTTAGATTCTTGTCGGCACTTAGAAAGTGAAGGCTTTAAAGTTACGTATTTACCTGTTAAGCAAAATGGAATTATCGATTTATCGAAGCTAAAAAAAGCAATTACTGACAGAACAATTCTGGTTTCAGTGATGATGGTAAACAATGAAATTGGAGTGGTGCAACCTGTTAAAGAAATTGGTGCAATATGCAGAAAGCATAATATATTTTTTCACACAGATGCTGCCCAAAGCTTTGGAAAAGTGCCAATTGATGTTAATGAAATGAACATTGATCTCATGAGCCTTTCTAGCCATAAAATTTATGGACCTATGGGAATAGGTGCATTATATGTTCGCAGAAAAAATCCTCGTGTTAGGTTAACACCATTGATTAGTGGTGGTGGGCAGGAAAGAGGTATGCGTTCTGGAACAGTTCCAACTCCTCTTTCGGTTGGTTTTGGTGAAGCAGCGCGTATTGCTAAAGAAGAAATGGAAATAGAAGCAACTAAGTTGGAAGAACTAAGAGATATTTTATATAACAAGATAAAAGAAGCATTTCCTGATGTTGTTTTAAATGGCGATTATGAAAACAGAATTCCTGGTAATTTAAACTTAAGTTTTCCTTATGTTGAAGGTGAATCTCTCATCATGGCAATTAAGGATTTAGCGGTAAGTTCTGGTTCTGCATGTACATCTGCATCTCTTGAGCCTTCTTACGTTATACGATCACTAAATAATGGTCATGACCTTGAGCATTCATCAATTAGATTTGGCCTTGGCCGATTTACAACTAAAGATGAAATTTTATACGCGGCGGATCTTGTTGCTAAGAATGTTGGGCGGCTAAGAGAAATGAGCCCGCTTTGGGAAATGGTGCAAGAAGGTGTAGATTTAAGCACAGTAAAATGGGACTTTCATTAAAATCCTATTTTAGCAGAATGGCAAAATAGAGAAAGTAAGAAATCTAATAGTAAAAAAGGTTGATTCTTTTTTTAAAGAACGAAAGTGATAAGAGTTCAAGAGACTTAGCTTAGGATAAAAGATGGGGAGTAGTTTTTAAAATATTGCTCTCAGCAGAGTAGTAAAATAGGTGTATAAAAGCGAGCTATATGGTTCTGTAGAAATTTAGAACAAAAATGAAGGTAAATAAAAGTTTAATGACAGTGGGAAGTATTAAAAGTATGCTATATAGGATTAATCTTTAAAAAAATCTTCGATATGAGAAAAATAAGAATATTCTTACCTACCCTATTTTTCAAAACGACATCTTAGGCTTCATTAATGTTAAATTAACACAAAAAGTTGAGTTTCCACAACACCATTATAAATCCTAAAATCGCTTCTGTAATAAGCAGAATATCGTTAATGTTTTTTGCAAGGTGGTTTTCACGAAAAAGATAAATTGTGGAGACGCAGCTCTCTGGGAATAAGAGAGCTTTGAAGACGTGCTCAACTTTACGCTGCTAAAGCTTATTCAAGACAGTCTGATAATCACATTGTTCAAGAAGGTTTTTCTTTAATGAAGATTATTTAAAGAACTTTCAATTTATCTTTATTGAGTTGCCTAAATTTACAAAAAATGGAGTAGAGTAATTAGTAAGCTCAATGAAGAGGTAGTTAGACAAAGTTTTATTAAGATGAGAAGAATCAGTAACATATAAAGGTTAATGGAAGATAAAAATAGATTAAAGTAGTTGTGGCTAAAAACTTACTTAAGGCTGGTGTCTCTATAAATATTATAGCTAAAATTACTGGCGTTTCAGTAGATGAAATAAAAAAATTGCATGAAATGGGAATGTATTATTGATTATTGATTGATACAAGCGGACAAATTATATACTCCTATTTCATAAGAATAAAATTTGAAGAAAAACTATAGAAATGCTATAGATACTTACTTTTGTTAAGACAATCTTAGAGAAGGTATGATGTTTAATTTTCCGAACACACGTTTAAGGCGTAGGCGCTCAAGTAAATGGGTTCGCAATTTAACGAGTGAAAGCATTTTATCAGTAAATGATTTGATTTTCCCTCTTTTTGTTCATGATAGAAAAGAAACAATTGAATCAATTCCAGGTTTACCCGGCATGAAATGTTATTCAATAGATGAATTGGTTTCTGTAGCTCAAAAAGCTGAGGATTTGGGGATCAATGCTATTGCGATTTTTCCTGTAGTTGACAGTAAATTAAAATCTAAAAATGCTGAGGAAGCATATAATCAAGACAATTTAATCTGTAAAGCAATTTATGCTGTAAAACTAAGGGTACCTGGTATTGGTATTATTGCAGACGTTGCACTAGATCCATATACTACTCATGGTCATGATGGCCTTTTAAAAGGGGATCTGATAGATGTGGAAAACGATGAAACTGTGTCAGTATTGTGTAAGCAAGCGCTCGCCTTAGCAAAAGCAGGATGTAATATAGTGGCTCCTTCTGATATGATGGATGGTAGAATAGGAAAAATAAGAAGGACATTGGATGATAATAACTTCCAAGATGTGTTGATATTGTCTTATGCAGTAAAATACTGCTCAAGTTTCTATGCACCATTTAGACAAATTGTTGGTTCATGCATACCATCAAATTTTATCGACAAAAGTAGTTATCAAATGGACTATAGAAATATAAGAGAGACAATTTGTGAAATTGAAATGGACATAAACGAAGGTGCAGATCTTATTATGATAAAACCAGGTATGCCATACTTAGATGTAATTAAAACAGCAAGTGATAAGTTTAATTTTCCGATTTTTGCTTATCAAGTAAGTGGTGAATATGCAATGATAAAAGCTGCAACAAATAACGGCTGGCTGAATTATGATAAAGTAATTTATGAGTCTTTAGTTGGTTTTAAGCGTGCTGGTGCAAGCGCAATACTTACCTATGCAGCGCTTGATGTTGTAAAAATTTTAATGACACAAAAGACCTAATGTAACCTGTGTTTGCTGTAATAAATTAAGTAGACTTTTTATATAGTTTTTGGTAGCACACTAGGTCTATATTTAATAGAAACAAAAAACTACTTGACAAACCTTTGTTTTAGCTTCCTTTACCTCAAACTAAGGTTATTTAGTTATTTTCAATTTATGCAAGTTAAAGTAATAAAAGTATTGCGTAGTTGATATATCTTATGTTTAATTCTTTACACTATATATGCTTAATATCTTTATTAATTTCACTTAGATTTCTAGGTTTTTATCTGTATGAGCTAAAGTGCACTTATAAAACATTTAAGGCAGTGTAGAATGCTAGTGCTTTTAAGCAAGTATTAATCAGGTTTTACCTTATCTTTTTTTTCATTTGGTAAGCTTTTAAAGTGTTTGTAGCTAAAGCAGTTTAAAAGGTTCCGTAAAAAAATGTCATTCCACAGTGTTTACCATTTAAATGACATCTATGAATATTTTTTAAGTCATCAATATACCTAAGTCTCGGTTCAGTTGGAGATCAGGCATGTCCGGTAGTTTAAGACATTAGAGCCGTATAAACTGGAGCGCGTTGAAAACTAATTAAAAAACCTTAATTATATAATTGACATTGGCTACAAAATTATGTAATAATAAGAGAATTATCGTGTTTGATTAAAAAAAGGCTTAAGTTGTTGCTTTTGTCTTAGTTGTTAATTAACTTTTCCCATTTGGAAACCATTACATTAGCTTGCCTTAGTACTTCAATAGAAGATAAGTCTTCTGTGCTGAGCGGTAAGCGGACAGTTTTGTGTTTTATGATCCCAATATCATGCAAGAGTGCTTTAGTAGGTATTGGATTACTAGCGATACACAGTGTTTTACAAGCTTGCTGCCAAATACTTGTTGAACTTTTTACTTCATTTTCTATCACTTTAGTAGTTGCTTCCTTTTTAGATTCCAGCGCTATGCGTTGGAATAACAGTAAGCATTGCTTAACATACTTATGTACTATATATGGCCAAAGATTAGAGGCAACAGAAACTAAGCCAGCTGCACCATAAGCGGCCATCTCAAGTATCATATTATCATCACCACAAAAAACTTCAATATTTGGTGCAACTTTTTTGTAGTTAATTAAAGTATTAATAATTCCACTTGAATCTTTAATAGCCCAAAATTTTTCGTGGCTAGACAAATTACGTACAGTTTCTACATGAAGACTTACTCCTGTTCTTGATGGAATATTATAAAGCATAGCTGGTACGTGTGCTTTTTCGAGTAGCTTTTCAAACCATAAAGTCTGCCCCATAATTCCAGGCTTTGTATAAATTGGGGTGGTTATTAAATAGCCGTAAATGGGCATGCCTTTGCAAAAATCAAGCCATTCAAGAGCTTGATATAAGTTCACTCCCGGTACACCAATTATGATTTTCGTATTTAATTTCAGTTCACATAGAAAGTTAACTAATGTACGTCTTTCATGATCAGTAAGTGACAAACTTTCACCAGTGCTACCTAATAACACCACACCATTTTCGGCTTCAGCTTGCATTGTAAGTAAAAGCTGTAAACTGCTATAATCTATACTATCTCCTTTATCATTAAAAGGAGTAACACAGGCAGTCCATAGAAATGGAGATAATAATTTCAATTGAAGTTATTAAAATGGTATTTCATCATCAATTAGCTCTTCCTTTATTTCATTGTCAAAAAAATCTCTATGCTGATTTTTTTGCTCTGCTTCGCGTTGCTTATATTCATTTGATTTATAATCAGAATTTGACCGTGAGTCTAAGAGTGCAAGAGTGCTGTTAAAATTCTGCAACATTACCTCTGTGGTATATCTTTCACTTCCATTTTGGTCAGTATATTTTCTAGTTCTTAAAGAACCTTCAATGTAAACTTTACTGCCTTTACGTACGAGATCTTTGATGATTTTTACTAATCCTTCACTAAACACTACAATATTATGCCACTCCGTTTTTTCAGAGCGTATACCAGAAAACTTATCGGTCCAATTTTCAGATGTAGCTATTGAAAAACTTGCCATTTCTTTCCCATTCTGCATAGTTCTAATTTCAGGATCTCTTCCTAAATTACCAACTAATATAACTTTGTTTACTGTACCAGCGGACATAATTATACTTTAAAATACACTTCCTATATTATCTTATGTTAAAGCACCATTGTCAAATCTGATAGAAAATGCGCTTGGAGGGATTCGAACCCTCTACCTTTGCCTCCGGAGGGCAACGCTCTATCCAACTGAACTACAAGCGCACATATATTAAATTACCTAATAGATAAGCTAACTAAGTCAAATTTTTTGATTCGGATAAATCACAAGCATAGCATTTTTATGCTATTAATACACATATCTTTTGAATTGCTTGTTTGGTTTTTCATCATGTTCTAATCTACAGTCCATATAAAAGTTACGTAGTTTCCGGTTATTGAGTGAAATTTTAAGTCCTTAGTGCCCGTAAGGAGTTTTCCATTTACTCACATTTTCAGTGTATTAGAAGAAAAATATAAAATTTAACTAAACTCATTATCTTATGATTGAAATCATCTAATATCATTTTTCTTGTAGCTATTGAAGAACGTAAGTAAAACCTTTTCATTTTGCTGACCATTTTGCTAACTAATTTCTCATTAAAAGAATACTTTTTATGTTATAATATCGTGATAAAACATCAAAATCACTCTTTCCTTATTATCTCATTCTGATTTATATAATCCTATACATGCCCTTTATCTTTCGGTTGCTTATAAAGAAACATTCTTTTGCAAGTAAATTTCCTATATATCAGCAAAATTATCGATTTCTTGATTGCTAGTTTTGAAAATACTTTCGAAATATTTTTTTCATCATCACTCCCACTTAAAGTAATGATAAACTATTTCATCATTATCTTGTTTTTCTAATATACATACAAACCTCTGCTATTTAATTATAGCATTCTATGCTAGATGAGGTCTTCATCATTAATAATATATTACCGACAGACATATTTTTTATAAATTTCTATATTTTTTACAATGCTTTTATAGCCGCAATACGCATTAACCTTGAAAAATAATATAGTAAAAACAAAAAATAGCTCTTTTACCTTCATTATTTCATCTACTTAATTATAGCGTACCAGTTGAGATATATTAGCTCTCAGTATTTTACTATATTACCATTCAAAATCTGATTCATAGTTACAGTATCAATATTTCTCTCTTTTTTCAGAAATAAGAGGTTTAATTATGACATAATCAGGCAAACTAGAACAGATTGTAAAAATAAAAAATATGTTTATTTCTAGTTGAACTAAAACTTGGGTAATTTCACTTTTTTATTACTTTTATGTGTTCACTTTTGCTGTGTAATCTTACTTTCTCAGGTATAGAAATC
>CACRCM010000042.1:0-9524 GCA_902646575.1 uncultured Wolbachia sp. | reverse complement strand
CGGAAGTGACACCGGTGGATCTGTACGCCAACCAGCAGCTTATTGTGGAGTAGTTGGAATAAAACCAACTTATGGAAGGTGTTCACGTTTTGGCATGATCGCATTTGCAAGTTCTTTGGACCAAGCAGGAGTTATAACCCGTTCTGTCTTTGACTCAGCATTAATGCTGGAAACAATTTGTGGCTATGATAATAAAGACTCAACATCAAGCGAAAGGCTAGTACCTAAGTTTTCTAGCCTTATAAGTGGTGATATTAAGGGCAAAAGCATTGGTATACCAAAAGAGTATAGAATGGATGGAATCTCAGAAGAAATCGTCCATTATTGGGAAAAAGTTTCTTCCAATTTAAAAGAAAGCGGTGCTGAAGTTGTTGATATTGCCTTGCCATACACTAAATATGCAATACCAGTCTACTATTTAATCTGCTCTGCTGAAGCTTCATCTAATCTTGCTCGCTACGATGGTGTGCATTATGGATTCAGAGCTGATGCTGATACCCTTGAAGAAATGTACTCACTAACAAGAGCAGAAGGTTTTGGGAAAGAAGTGAAAAGAAGAATCCTAATCGGTGCTTACGCACTTTCTTCAGGTCATTATAATGAATATTACGAAAAAGCACAATGTATTAGAGCATTAATCAGAAATGATTTTATAAAAGCATTCGAGAAAGTAGATTACATACTTGTTCCATCTGCTCCGACAGAAGCTTTTGGCTTAAATGAAAAGCCAGATCCGATAATTATGTGTATCAATGATGTTTTTACTGTACCAGCAAGTTTAGCTGGCCTACCTGCTATTTCTATTCCTGTTGGACTTTCTAGTGAAGGGCTACCACTTGCTTTACAAGTAATTGGAAACTATTATGATGAAGCTGGAATATTGAATGTAGCAAATGTAATCGAGCAAAATTGTGGTAGGATAATTGAACTGCGTAGCTTAGTAGCTTAGTTTGATATAAGACCATTCAATAAGTAGCTAGCGTAGATATAACGTTACACTATCCAAGTTTCTAATCAAAAAGGAATAAGTTTAGCAAAAAACAATGATATCATTAGTGGAACATAAAACAGTCCCACTGTGGTACTTATGAGAAGTAATAAAGTAGCTCTGTCTGGTTGATAATTTAAAATATTAGCAAGTACCACACTAGATCCGGAAACTGGAATAATAGCTAGCAACATCAGTGCTTTATATATACTCTCGTCGTATATACCTATAATATGTTTGTCTATTAGAACAATTCCCAAAACAAATAATGGCCAGAACACGTACTTTGCTGTAATAGTGGTTAAAGCAAGCTTCCAATCTATTTTAAAATTTGTAATTTGTACAATACTCACTCCAAACAGCACCATTCCTAATGTAATAAATGTACTTCTAATATTCATCATAACATCTATCAAAAAAGCAGGTATTTGCACATTGCATATACTTAAAAAAAAGCCTAGAATCATCGCATAAGATGAAGGAAGCCTGAACAATCTTAACATACATTCTTTCGCAGTATATATACCATTTGCAGCTATATAAAATCCTAAGCTATTTTCAAACAGCGCCATTCCTATATAACAGACAACATATACAGATACTGAATCTTCATCAAATAAAGTCATAGCAATTGGCAAGCCAAAATAACCCATGCTTGTACTACCTGAGCTAAATGCTAATATATTTTTCGTATTATCTTTAAATAGAAAAGAAGAAAGATAATAAACCGATAAGGACATAGTGCTACCTATGAACCATATTAAAATCGGCAAAGAAATTACCTTTAAATTAACCTCTGTATGAGATACTCCATATAGAATCACTATTGGATTAGCTATATAAAAAAGTATTTGAGATATAGTATTTTTATCAACTTTAAGGTATTTCCCTGCCAAACAACCAATCAGTATTGTAATATAAACAGGCAATATTTTGAGAAAAAGGGTAAAAAACATATTAGCCTAAATTACAATCCTTTTTGATATTTTTTACTGATAAAGTGACATTAGATCTTAAGATATTGTAAAAGTAAATAAAATTTATTCCTCAGCTTATCTAGGTTACAATTGACGAAAAAAGCTTCTTGAATACCTTTCAACAACAATAAGCTTACTGAAAAGTAAAATTTAGTTCCATCTAACTTCACTATGCACCTTTAAATGGTATAAGATAGAAAATTTATAAAAAGTAACTACTCTATAAAGTAAGAGCACCCTATGTTTATATATTTTAGCTATAAACAATTCCAGTAAAAAACTGAATTATACTTGTCCAAAGATAAGTGATGCATTAGTGCCGCCAAAGCCAAATGAATTAGAAAGTACATATTGAATTTTGTGTTCTTGAGCCTTAAACGGTACAAAATTTAAATCACATCCTTCTGAAGGCTTATGTAAATTTAAAGTTGGTGGAGTAATTCCGTTATTTAATGCAAGGATGCTAAATATTGCTTCAACGCTCCCTGCAGCGCCAAGCAAGTGCCCTATAGAAGACTTAGTGGAAGAAACCGGTACTTTATAAGCATGTTCACCAAATAACTGTTTTATTGCTATCACTTCAATTTTATCTCCAAGTAGTGTTGAAGTGCCATGTGCATTAATATATCCAATTTGATTTGGGTTAATTTGCGCACTCTTTAAGGCAATTTGCATTGCTTTGAATGCACCCCTTCCTTCTAAATGTGGTGATGTGATGTGATGTGCATCCCCTGTTAGTCCATATCCAACCAATTCAGCATATACTTTTGCTTCTCTTTTCCTTGCATGTTCATATTCTTCTAAAACTAATACACCTGCTCCTTCACCCATAACAAATCCATCACGTTCTTCATCCCATGGTCTTGAAGCTTCTTCAGGTCTATCATTAAATTTAGTTGATAATGCCTTCATAGATGCAAAACCCGCAATTCCCACTCTACACAAAGCACTTTCTGATCCACCTGCAATCATTATATCTGCTTCGCCAAGTTTTATAGTTCTTGCTGAGTTTATTATTGCATGTGCACCTGTTGCACATGCAGTTACTGCTGAATCGTTTGGGCCCATAAATTTATATTTAATAGAGATATGACCAGATACCAAATTTATTAAACTTGCAGGAACAAAAAATGGACTAACACGTCTAGGTCCTTTTTCCTGCATAGTAATTACATTTTCTTGAATTGATGGAAGGCCACCTATACCGGAGCCAACAGTAACACCAATACGTTCCCGATTAATATTTTGGCTTTCTAAAATTAGTGAATCATCTACTGCCTGAATAGCAGCAGCAACACCATAGTGAATAAAGCGATCTGTCCTTTTTAGGTCTTTTTTAGAAACATAATCTAATGAATTAAAGCAGTGCTCAATATTATCGTGTTGTAAGGGAACTTGTCCTGCAACTTTACAGGCAAGATCAGAAGCATTAAACCTGCTGATACCTTTTACACCAGACTTACCATCTATTAACTTAAGCCAAGTATTTCTAACATCTGTTGCCAGTGGAGTAATTAGGCCAATACCAGTAACTATTACTCTTCTGTTCATTTACCACTAACTATTTGTTTTTTTACTACATAATCAACTATTTGTTCCATAGTTTCCATTATTTGGGCATCTTCATCAGGAATTTCTATTCCAAACTCTTCTTCTGCCGCCATAATTATTTCAACTGCATCTAAACTATCTGCTCCATGCTCCGAAAGCTTTGAAGAACTATTAAACTTCTCTACATCCTTACTAAGGTGCTCTAACACAATCTTTTTTACTTTTTCTTCTATGTCTTCTCTAGTACTTTTTGCTAGTTCGCTATCCATTTTTTATCAAAAAATAACCTATCCTTTGATGTTATAAAAAATCTTTATGTTTGCAATACCTTTTATGATTGATAAACTATCACAAAGCTTTTTACTGCTCGAGCTAAGGCATACTTTAGCATCATACACTAAAAAGCTAATAAATTCAAAAATGCTAGACAAGTTAATAAAAAGTTTACTTATCGCAGAAGTAGATAAAATTTTATCTAAAGGTAGCCAAAATAAGCTTATATTAGCAATGCGTTACATGCTTTTCGCTCCCACAAAATACATAATACGTCCACTTTTAATTACAGCTTTATCACAAGTGTTCAATATAGAAGTAATATCAATTGCTGTAGCAGTTAAATGTGTTCACACCCACTTCCTGATTCAGGGTGATTTGCCATATATAGATAATAGCAATAATAATAGCAAAAATCAGCTAAGCTGCTGCTATAAGAAATTTAACGAAGCAACAGCAGTCCTTGTTGCTGAAGATGCACCTCTTACTCTCGTTTATGAAATATTATCTTCACCAAATAAAGATAGTAATAAGCGCTATGAAATTATAAAATCACCCTCTCAGATAATAGGAACTAAAGGAATGGTAAAAGAGCAAGTTTTAGATTCTGATAAAGACTTTGGCAAAATAAAAGAAATTCATCTGATGAAAACCGCAAAACTACTTACAACTCCATGTGAAATAGGTGCTATAGCAGGAGACACACCAGATAAACAACGTAGAGCATTATATAACTATAGAATAAATCTGGGGCTCATTTTTCAAGCTGAAGATGATATTGAAAACTACAAACAAGCTTTAGACAATCTAAGCAAACTCCGAGGGAAACACTGGTCATACCCATATGACTTATTGAATCAAGCAAAAAAAGATGGTTAAAAAAATTGTATTACAGTTGCTTGTTTCCATAATAATAATTTTTACCTTAACTTCTGCTTTTGTGTTTATTATAGTACACATAAATAAAGGCAAACTAGAAAAAAAGGACAAGCTTTATGAGATAAGTACTACGCATGATAGCTTAGTGCAGACGATAGCATACTATTTAGTGAAACCAATACTTGAATCAGCATTTGACCGTTATATTAAAAAGTATGAGATAATAGAATATCTAGAAGGAATAACACAACAAAAAAGAGAGGAAAATATAATAAGCTTTTATGAAATCACGGAAGGCAATGGCAGCAAAGCTTTATGCGGTCAGGAAGTCCTATTACAAGTGTACAAAATATCTAATAATCTAGCAACACCACTTTTGAATCAAGTCTCTAATGTTACTTTTAAAATAGGTCAAAACAACTGGAAAGAGTTAAGTTTGGGAACAATAGGTATGAAGGAAGGAGGAGAACGTGTAGTTACTGTAAACAGTATTACTAATGATACCGAAACAAGCATTAGTTCTTATTATGTCAAACTACTTGAAGTAAAAGATAGATATCCAGATCTAGTAAATAATATGATGATTTTTGATGACCTAATTGACAAAACCGGAAAACAAGTAAAGTGCGGTGACGAAATATCGATTAAATATAGCGTAATGAGGCATGATGGTAAATATATAATCAAGAATCAAACAACACAGTTAAAGGTTGGTGATAAAAAGGTACCACTTGCCATAGAGCTTGGAGTTATAGGAATGAGAGCTTTTAATAAAAGAACTATCATTTCTCCACCGGAACTCTTGAATGTTACTGATAGCATGTCAATCAAAGATATAGGTTTCGACAAAGAACATATTTCGATAATTAATCTAAGTCTAGATACCAACTCACAGTAGAATTAAAATTCTAAAGCAAGAAGACAGATACTTTAAAATATTATTTGATAACTAAAGAAAATAATAAAAGTACATATCGCAGTAATAACCGGTGGTAAAACTAGAAAAATAGGTGTTTTTTTAATGAAAAACCTTTTGGAAGGTTTTGAGAAAAAAGCATTGTAAATTATTGGCAAAAAGTACATAGCATTGAGTATAGTGCTTGCAATCAACAGAAGAATCACAAATATAATAAGTGATAAATCGCCGGAGTCAGAGACAGCTTGGAAAATGAAAAATTTACCCCAAAAAGTTGGAGCAGGTGGCACCCCTATCATAGATAACGCACCTATAGTAAATGCTATCATAGCAATTGGCATACTACGCCCTATGCCATGAATTCTATCCACATATTTCTCACCTGTTTTCGTTATTATGCTACCTGCAATAAAAAATAAAGTGATTTTTGCAAACGCATGACAAACTAACTGAAAAATTGCAACCTTTGCACCGAAGTCGCTAAGAATTGAAGCGGACAGTGTAATATATGATAATTGAGAAACGGTAGAGTAAGCAAGCAATTTTTTCAATTCTTTCTGCTTAAGTGCAATCAGCGAGGCAGCAATAATGGTAAACCCCGCAACATATGGCAGCCATCCTCCAGCAAACCAATTTTGTTGTGCAAAGCGTCGTAGATTATCGATACCGAAAATGCACAATATAACTTTTATGATGATGAAAGCTCCGGACTTCACAACAACAACAGCATGCAGCAGAGCACTCACGGGAGTTGGTGCAACCATTGCTTTGGGCAACCAAAAATGCATTGGCATTAGTGCAGCTTTGCCTATTCCATAAATCAGCATAGTAAAACATACTGCAGTAAAAGTAATGAGTGAGGTGTCAAATTTAAATATTCCATCGCTTACAAAGTCTAAAGTATGAAATTCACTGTATAAGAAACCAAGAACTGGAAAAAATAGTACTAAGGAAGAAAAAAACAGTACGCCAAAATAATAGCGTCCAGCTATTACTGATTCATTTGTGGCATTATAGGTAATAAGAGGGTAGGTACTGATAGTTAAAAGCTCATAAAAAACAAATGTAGTAAGCAAATCTCCGGAAAAAGCAATAAACATCGCACAGCTAATCGATACTGAAAGAAAACATAAGAAACTTGAGTGATTACTACCAGGATAGTTACTCTTCATATAGCATACTGCATATACACTGGTTAATATCCATAAAAATGATATTAATAAACTAAATATTATTCCTGTAGACTCTAGTTTTAAACTAATATGTAAATTATTACCAAAATCAATGAGAATAAATTGAAAATAATCACTATATGCCCAATATAAAGTGCATAGACACGTATATGTAAATAGAAGTACAGAAAAAGCAACAGTAATACTGTTACTCACTCTAGGCCATCTACCGGCAAAAAAGATAATTACTGCACCAAGCATTGGAATCAATGCAGTAATTAACAAATAATTTTCAGTAATAAAAAGTGGTAAGGAAAGAGATATTAAAACATAGTCTATTAAATGATTCATCTTTCTGCTTAGGCAAAGCTAGAATTATACTCAAATTACAAAAAAGTGCCACTTTTTTAGCAAATTAGTTTTATATATTATGATATTTATCATACGGATGAAACAAGAAGACGGGTACTAACTACTCTCTCATATAACTTAACCCAACCTAGATAAGTTTTTCTAACTTATCATATATATTTTACACATTGTAAAATTGAAACAATGTGCTATCAAATCATCAACTATTTTTCAATAGCTTTAGCTTTATCCTCCATCTTCACTTTTTTCATATGGCTTTCAGAGGCAATAATAGTAATAGTCTTCTGCTTAAATTTATATTTTTCTTTGTAGACTCCTCCTATCAAGTTAAAATTCATACCTACTTTTTTATAAATTACGGCTCAATAACATTAATACCTTTTGTTCCAGCTGGTTGCCTTTATGACTATTTATAAGATCTTTGATCTTTTGCCTCCTTTTTCATAACCAGATCTATGGCGTCAATAGTATACTTTTATTTTAGAAATTTACATTAGTTTATTTCCTTTAACAGTAACTTCACTTTTCCTCTATTACACTATTGCCTTGCTTTTCAATTTTCGTTATTATTTTCTTTCGAAGAAATTACAAATAGCATCTATTATTTTTTGAATAACAATCTCTAAAAAAACCTTGGCTACCCTGAACTTGTGCTAAGGGAAATAATTTAGAATACATATTCATTTTTCACTTAGTGATAATTTCTCAAATAGATTCTATTTGCTGAGAGTTCAAGTACCACTGCATAATGGTTTTGAGTGCATTAGTCTTATTTGTTTTTTAGACGATAATATACCTTTAACATCCTCTTTTTTTTATTCCTAATCAACAACTATACCAGTACTTGATTCCTTTTTCTCAGTAAGAATAATGGTAATAACTTTTTTAACAATGACTACGAATACCTAAAATTTCGGTATATATATAGGTTCTTACATAGGTTGTATTAATAAATTCCTGTACTTTTTAGATAATTAACACCTACTATCTTCACCATTCTCATTCATAGTGCCTGTCACCCCTTAAATTTGACTTTTTGTATTTCTTTATTCAATACTTAGCCTAACTTCTTTAAGCCATCCCTCTTTTTTACTTATTAATTTAACAACTTTATTAATTTTCTTTATACTACCTACACTATTATTAACCAAAAACAGGTCTTTGGTAACTCCATGTTTGTTTTTATGTTTTACAATTACCTTATAGATAGTGTAAACCTTCCTCTAACTTAACTCTGTTGTTCTATGAGTCTTTTTGGAAACACAATATAATAACCCTCTTGGAAATCACTAAACATAAAAATACCAACTGCTTGCTTCCTAAACAAATCTAAATAATCTTCCGTTATTCTCTTTCATAGCATATTTGGATACCATGTGACGTACAATATTAACCTTTAATCCACTTGAAAACACAGGTTTCAGCCTTTTTTTTATTTTTCACCTTCATCCTTTAAAAATCCTCCTATGTCATTATTAGACACTCCATTTTTTAAACCATAATCTCTTTCTATTTATTAGTGAAATGACTATGCACACATCCATTAGTAACAGTATTACCAAAATTGAATATTAATAAAGCATCATCTCCTTTAGCCATATCTTCATCTTATGATTTTACCAGTCAAGGATAAAAAGGCAATACTAACAGGTTAATTATCTATTGTAACAATCTCAAAATTAATAAAAAGGTAACAAGAAAAAAAGCTAACAGCATGGAGAAAAAACTTAAGAAGAAATAAGGTTACAAAATGACGGTATTTCACTAACCCAGTTACTCTTTTCCTGATTTAGTCTATTATTCAATATCGCCTGTCTTATTGATTTCATCAGTTCATTCATAAAGAAAATATTGTGAATAGTAATAAGAGTGTAGGCTAGCAGTTCTTTAGCCTTCAACAAATGGTGTATATAAGCTCTTGAATGCTTTCTACAAGTGAAACACAAACAGTCACTTTCAATTGGACTATTATCTAGTTTAAATTGTTGATTTCGCAAATTAATATGCTCTTTGCATTTCGAAATAATAGAATTCCTATTTTTCACCTTAATAAGCGCACCACCATGTCTTGCTAAACGAGTTGGATGTACACAATCAAACGTATCGATTCCAAGCTCTACTGCATGAAAGATATCCACAATTCCACCAATACCAAGCAAATGAGTAGGCCTCGCTCTTTTTAAATGTTCCATAGTAAAAGAAACTACATCATACATTTGCTTCTTACTCTGACCAAGAGATCCACCTATTGCTTGACCAAAAAATGGTAAATCATTAATAAAATCACAACTCTCTCTACGCAAATTTTGATACACTCCGCCTTGGCTAATTCCATATAGTGCTTGTTTGCCATTATTATTTCTTTCAAACTCATTCAAAGAACGCTCAGCCCATTT
>CACRCM010000041.1:0-9877 GCA_902646575.1 uncultured Wolbachia sp. | reverse complement strand
GTGGCACCAGATACTGACAGGAGTGGAGCAGCAAGGTCTCTTGATTACCCAATAAGGCAATCTATTAGAGTAAATCGACATGGCGAAAAGGAGTTCAGTGTGTCTGGTACCCCGGCGGATTGTGTTATCATTGCACTGAATAAGATTATGGATAAAAAACCAGATTTAGTACTGTCTGGAGTAAACATTGGATCAAACGTTGGAGATGATGTCTGTTATTCAGGAACAATTGGTGCTGTAATGGAAAGCGCTGCAAGATCTATACCTTCTATTGCATTAAGTCAAGTATATTATCGTAATGGGATAGATTGGTATAATACAAAGGTTTTTGCGCCAAAAGTTACTGCTAAATTAGTCGAAATTGGCTGGCCTAAAAATATAGCAATGAGTGTAAATTTTCCTGCTACAGAAAAAGTGAAAGGAGTAGAATTTGCCGAACAAGGCGAATATAATATTGATGGAGATTTGACTTTTACTGAAAATTCAGATGGTTCTTTAAGTTTAGATTGGTCTCGAGAGTATTCAGGTAGTGGTAGTGTAGGTAAAATCAAAGAAGGATTTATTACTATTACACCAATAAAACTAGATTTTACAGATTACGATACATTGAATGTTATGAAAAATTCTTATGCGAATAAATTTTTCCTTAGTTAATTAAAAAACATTTGCAAATCTTTTGTTAGCCAAATAATATGTACCTATTAGGTGTAATAGCTTCCTACTTCGCACCTTTTCAGGTGCGAGTGAAATTATAGGTTGTATCACTTAGGTAACCGTTCGTTGGGACTCAGTTATAAAGAGCAGGATTAAAAACTGCTCAATAAACTCTGCTATTCTCTTTATTATGAGAATAAGAGTATTTAATTATCTTCAATCTATATAAATTGAGCACAAAAGTATTATATAGCTGGTGTTTTACGTTTAATTTTGTGTGCTATGTATACTTTATGTCTTCATTAAGTTTCAGGATTTTACTGTATAAGTTTGAAGCATGCCTATAAAGTATTCAAGACAGTATAGAACATCACCTTATAGAGTCAGAAAAAATAACTGGCTATTACGGGATTTCTTTTGTCTTCTTTCTCTATTTAGTATATATTCTTAATATTTATAGTTAAAAATTATATAAATATTGCAGTTACAAAATCAATTCCTACTAATGAGAAGTCATTTTAGCATTTCTATCACGTCATCGCAGTTGTTCTTATGGAATCATCTAAGTAGCTGATGATGACGTCTAGCATGAAAAGTTATTATATTTATATGATTTATAAATAAGTACAATAAAGTTCTACACATAGGTATCACGTCGGATTTAGTTGAATAAAGGAGTTTGGGAACATAAGAACAAGGTCATTTTCAGCTTTACATTAAAGTATGATCTGTAAAAAATTAGTTTCTTTCAAGGAATTTCAAAATGTGAACTCGGCTTTTAATAGAGAAAACTACTAAAAAGCTGGAAAAGAGAATTAAAAATTGATTTAATTGTGAAAAGAAAACTATATTAAGCTAATTTATATAAAAAAAACATTAAGTAGAATTAAATCTCAGTGCTTAACACTGGGATGAAAGAAGTCACCTGGATGACATTCTTCCTGACAAACTAAAATCACAATATTAGCACTACCTGTAAATGTGCATTACGTTAATCATATGTCTCATTTAGGAATTAATCAGTAACTACTTTATTTCTGCCACTATTTTTTGCCTTATATAAATACCTGTCAGCACGTACTATAAATTTTTTGATATTATCAAGGTCAGATTTTTGCATTTCTGTAATTCCAATGCTCACAGTTACATTATGAGTTGTATTTTTGTCTGAAAGCGCAAAAGGTTCCGTAGCAATGATTTTACGTATCCTCTCAGCAACAGCATACGCATCTGATACGCTAGCATCTGGCATTACAACAACGAATTCCTCGCCACCAAACCTAACTAGCAAGTCTGTTACTCTGATGTTTTCAGAAATTCTTTTCTGTATTTGCTTTAAAAGTTCATCACCAGCACTATGCCCGAAATTGTCATTCACTACCTTGAAATAGTCTATATCAAGTATCATAAGGGATAGCCTTTTATTCTTTTTTACAGAGTCCTTAACAAGGTTTCTTAAGTGTGTATCAAAATATCTCCTGTTGTAACAGTTAGTTAATGGGTCCTTTATAGACATTTCTACGTTATTGAATAAGTTCATTCTTAAAGCATCTTGATACCTCTTGTGTTTTACTTGTAAATTAATTCTTGCTATCAATTCACTTTCATCTAAAGGTACTGTTAAGTAATCGTTAGCACCAATGTCCAGCGCTTTTACTAAGTTGCTTTTATTGTAGTCTTCAGAAAGAATCAGAATAGGTGTATAACGTGTTTCTACTTTGCTACGAAACTCGGAACATAAACGTAGGCCATTGGTTCTCGAGAATTGCATGTCCGAAATAATTAGATCATAATTATCCTCAATACTAACTTTTAATGCTTCAGTTGGATCATTTAGTATTTTAATCGACCTAAAGCGTTGTTTCAGTATATTATATATCTGCTCTGCCTGAAAGATATCCTCATCTATAACAAGTATGTTAGCATCAAAAATCAGGTTGGAATAACCCATGATACTACTTCCTTCTACCAGATTAATCTTAGCATTAGTTTCTCCCTCTTAAACGCAATTCATCTATTATCATCTTTAGGCGTGTAAGAGACTTAATTCGTGCAGACAGAGCAATTTTATCTATTGGTTTAGTTAGAAAGTCATCTACACTAGCATTAATACCTTTTACTCTATTGTGAGTATTATGCAGTATAGTCACCATAATTATTGGAATATGAGTTGTTAAGGGATCACTTTTTAGGTTCTTACAAACTTCAAAGCCATTTATTTTTAGCATCGTGATATTAAGCAATATAATATCTGTTTGTTGCTTTACTACTAAGTCTATAGCTTCTTTACCATCATGAGCTACAATAACTGCATAGTACTCAGCTTTTAGTCGAGCTTCTAAAAACTGAGTATTAGATAGTACATCATCTACTACCAGTATCTTCACTATCATTATCTTTAGATATATTATCTATATTGTAACTAGGATAAAATTTGCCATTTTTACCAATTATATAATTCACTTTTTCAATATCATGCTTTTTATATAAGTCTTCGATTCCAGTATTTTTTAATAAGTTTCTAGTTCTTAACTTTATAATTATAAAGTATCTATATATACTTCTAATAAAACTAATAAATATAGGCACTTTACTTTTATCAAGAACAATTATACCCACTAAAGCTACAACTAAAATTTCTGGAAGACCTATGCTAAACATTTTTCCTATGAGGCAAGTACTTTAATTCTTTTAATTATAAATATTAATCTGCTTAAATCAAGTTTAGAAGCAACCATTTCATCTAAGAAGCTATTGTAACTTTCTATGTAACCTGTATCATCACGGGCCCAAGTTTGAACCTTATTTTTACAGTCACTAGTAAATTTTATAACTTTAATAGCTAATTTATAATGATAATTGCTTAAATCATCCAATAAATCATTGATTAAGCTACGATCCCAATAAGAAGAATGATTTTTCATCTTAATGGCAATTGTTCTAATCAGATCAAATCTTAGTAGCGATTTTAACTCAAAGTATATTTTACCAACATCAAGAATAGATAAAGATGTTTGCTCAGAAATGGATATAATGTCCAATGCATAGGCCAAAATGCATAAATCAGCAATTTTCTTAGCTAGATCTTTATCTATATTAAGTTCTATTAAAGAAACGGATCCATGACGATAGTTTTCAAACAGGTGTTCATCTAAAACATAAGTTAAGTTTTGGCTTAAAGTTTCAATTGCATTCTTAAACTTTGTGACATCATTCAAATCTATAAAGCTAAGTTTATCTAGATTTTTTACTAACCAAAATGATACCCTGCCAATGAACTTTTGCACACTTCTTACTACTTGCAAGTATGAGTTAACATCAATCTTTTCATCTAATTCATCAATTTTTTGCCATAAGCTACTTAAACCATATAGGTGATTAACGATAATATATAAGTTAACTGCTTCGTAAACCTTAATTCCAGTTTTCTCAACTAGGTTATTAATAAATATACACCCCATCCTATTCACTACATCATTTGCAATGCAAGTAGAAACAATTTCTCTGCGTAGTTGGTGTTTCAATATGAAATTCCTGAACTCTGTTACTATCTTTTGTGGAAAGTAATTTAATAAGTAATCATGACAAAATGAATCCTTTTCAGGTAGGTCAGAGTGTATAATTTCATTTTTTATTGCTGTTCTAGTATAAGACATGAGAATAGCAAGTTGAGGAGAGCTAAAGCCCTCTGTTCCAGTTAACATTTTTGCTATTTCCTCATCAGCTGGAAGGAATTCCATACTTCTATCTAACAATCCAGATTTTTCCAAACTGAGCAATAACCTATGGTGTTGTTCCAACCTTTCCTTAGCTTGCAAGAATTCAAGGAGTAATGCTTTTGTTTCAATTCTGTTATGGTCTTCAAGCACCTTAGATGCAACTTCATCTACCATGCTGGCTAGTATTTCATTTCTTTTTTTCAAGGAAATACCACCTTCTTTCATAATTGAAACAAATGCAATTTTGATATTAACTTCAAGGTCGGAACATATTACTCCTGCTGAATTATCAATAAAATCTGCATTGATGTATCCACCACTTTTAGCATATTCTATTCTTCCAAGCTGTGTACAACCGAGATTACCACCTTCTATGAACATAGAAGCTCTAATATCTCTGCCATTTACTCTTAATTCATCGTTTGTTTTATCACCAACTACGTCATGGCTTTCATTTTTTGCTTTCACAAACGTACCAATTCCTCCATTCCATATCAAATCTACCTCTGCCTTTAACAAATATTGGATTAAGCTGTTTGGGGATAATACATTTTCTGTTATACCAAAGCATTTTTTCATTTCTTGAGAAATATTTATCTGTTTACTGCTACGCTCAAACACTCCTCCACCTTGAGAGATCAAACCTTTGTTATAATCCATCCAAGTTGAAAATGGTAACTCAAAAAGACGCTTACGCTCTGTGAAACTATTTTTTACATCAGGGTTTGGATCGATAAAAATGTGCATATGGTTAAATGCGCCGATCAAACGCACATTTCTTGAAAGCAGCATGCCATTTCCAAATAGATCGCCAGCCATATCTCCAATCCCAATAACGGCCACATCTTGATAAATACTTTTGTTCATCTTCCAAAAATGCCTTTGTGCTGCAATCCACGCACCTCTGGCCGTGATACCCATCTTTTTATGATCATAACCAGCTGATCCACCGGATGCAAATGCATCACCAAGCCAAAAATTATATTCAGAGGCTATTTGGTTAGCATAATCAGAAAATGAAGCAGTACCTTTATCTGCTGCAACTACTAAGTATGGATCATCTTCATCATACCTAATCACATTTTTTGGTGGAATTATTTTATCATCAGCTATATTATCAGTAATATCAAGCATTCCTCTGATAAAATCCTTATAGCACTCAATACCTTTTTTTCTTAAAGAATTTCTGTCTTTATAGACTTTCTTTATTACAAACCCACCTTTTGCACCGACAGGAACAATAACTGCATTTTTTGTCATCTGAGCTTTCATAAGCCCTAAAACTTCAGTGCGAAAATCTTCTGTTCTATCTGACCATCTTAAACCACCACGTGCTAATTTTCCTCCTCTTAAATGGATTCCCTCAAAGAGGTTTGAGTAAACATATAATTCACGGTATGGGCGCGGATTAGGCAAACCATTTATTTTGTTTGAATCAAACTTTGTAGATAAGTAAGGTTTATCGTTTTGATAATAACTAGTTCTCAAAACAGACATTATCAAGTTAAATATAGAACGTAAAACATAATCATGTGAAACATTACTGACTTCCTTTAGAAGTTCTTCAATTTTTTCTTTGAAGATATCAGTAGTTTCTACTCTATCGATATCTATGTTAGGGTCAAATCTTACATGAAACAGCTGTATCAAATACTTTACTATTTTTGGATGCTCTGAGACCACTTTTTGAATATATCCCGGGTTGTAGTTAAATGATATTTGCTTTAGGTAAGCGCTTAACGCTCTAATTAAAAGCACTTCTTTCCACTTCAGCCCAGCAATAATAATTAAACTATTAAAATAGTCATTTTTAATTTCTCTACTGAATACCTTTGTAAGCGTTACCTCAAACTGCTCTTTTAGAGTGATATTATTTATTAATTCATCGACCCTTGACAATACAAAATGGTGTATCCACATTCCATCATTAATTTTTATGTAATAACTATTATGAGATAGAATCTTTGTTCCCAAATTCTTAGTAATTTTCAATATTTTCGATAATTCAAGTCCCCCGTTGCTTGGAGTGTAAACCTTTAATTGATAATTAAGATTGTCATGAGTAAGCCTTAGATCAACCTCATTTATTCCTTTCCTTCTTACTATTTCCAATTTCTTCATATCGTAATATGCACTGTGAGGTTGAAAACTCTCCTGATAGCTTATTGGAAATGCTTTGCAGTAACGGATAAATATATCTTCGACAGTACTGAAAGTGCTATATAGATTATCTATAAAACGATCTTCCCACTTTTCTGTGATGTTTCTTAATTTGTTTTCGATGTATAAAACTTTATCGTCAAGGACACTAACATTTTTGGTCTTTAGGACTACATGTAATTTCATTAAATCATATTCATTAATAATGTGGTTGTTGTAAATATCTGAACTTTCTGCACTTGTCTCATTTTTCAATATATCACGTATCTTGAACATTAACCTGGCACTAGCATATCGCATTGGTATTAGTATTATACAACTAATAAAATTACCTACTTTTCTTAAAAAGAGTTTAACTCTTGGCCTAATTGCAAGAGACATAATTGAAGTACAAATCTTAAATAACTCGTCCTCATTTAACTGGAATAATTCATCACAAGAGAATGCTTGTAAAATAGAAACTAAAGCCTTATTATTGTGCCCACCAGGCACAAATCCTGTTTTTTTCTCTATTGCTTTGACTTTACTTTTTACTATCGGAATAATGCGAATATCTTGAACCTCTGCTACTGAAGTAAATAACCCAAAAAAATATCGCTCTTTTACCACGTTACCATGATCATCTAATTCTTTCACTCCTATACAATTCATGTATGTACGTCGATGAACTATTGAGATCAGATCTGACCTTACTATGTACAAATTTAAATTCTCAGAAGAAACAGAAGAACTTTGATATTCCTTGCTTACTCTTATTAAACCAAGATTTTTCTCATCACTAGAAACAAGTTTGCCATCTTTATCAGCAATGCGCTCTTGGTAACCTAAAAATAAAAAATTATTATTTTGCAACCAATTTAGAAAATCTACAACTTGATTAGCAGTGTGTGATGGTGGAATATGGACCTCGATACCTGTTGCCTGAACGGCAGAACAAAGTTTATTTTTCACTTCATCTATCTTCTGGAGCATTAGAAGCCAATCTTTTACAACACAATTAACCGCTCTCAGTGTTTTTCGTAGAGATTCTTTTAGAGTGTTAACAAAACTATCACTTATGCCCTTAATAATTATGTATATCATTGACTCCTTTACGCCATTATTCTCTTCTAAATCGTAAATCTCATCAATGAGTCCACTTTTTCTTTTAATATTAATTATACTATTACTGTAATAACATATAGTTAAATCGTGCGATTTAATAGTAGCAACAATAGAGTCAACTAGAAAAGGCATGTCGTCACTTGTTACTTTAACTACAGTAAAATTGCCTTTTATCCCTGGTATATCATTTACATTATTTACCCTCAATTTGCTTTTTTCTTTTTCCTTTTTGAGGATGAAGTTGTATGCATCCTTTGCAATGTACAAAAGGAACGCATCATTAACCTTTAAATCACTATTGTAAATAAAACTATAAAAGTATTTTATAAACTCTTTAATTTTTTCTTTTTCTTTTTTGTTCTCTTGATTAATCAGCTTGAATAAAGATTCAGTGTCAACATTATTATCTATATACATTTTTTTATGTAACACACAGTCACTTTAAACTTTTTTAATTAAGATTTCATTATTAAGGGCGTATACTATTAGCTTACTACCTTCTGTTACTTCTTCCGATAAAACTAGCTTAGCTAAATTATTTTGAATATATTCCTGTATTACTCTTTTTAGAGGTCTTGCTCCATATTCAGGATCATAGCCAGTTTGTGCTATTAGTTCTTTAGCCTCCTGTGACAAACTTATATTTAGTTTAAGCTTAGCAAGCGTTTTTTGTAAATGGGAAAATTGAATATCTATTATTTGATAAATATCGTCCTTGGTTAAACTATGGAATATAATAATTTCATCTAGTCTATTTAAAAATTCTGGACGAAATGCTAATTTAACTATTTGCATCACTTCACTTTTTATAGAGTCAGCAACTCCCTTTAGCATTATCTCAGCGCCAAGGTTAGAAGTTAAAATTAGTATAGTATTGCGAAAATCAATCAATTTGCCATGGCTATCGGTTAGCCTACCTTCATCTAAAACTTGTAATAATAGGTTAAATATATCCGGATTTGCCTTCTCTATTTCGTCAAATAGAATTACTTGATATGGTCTCCTCCTCACTGCTTCGGTCAATCTTCCGCCTTGTTCATAGCCGACATACCCTGGAGGTGCACCAATTAGCTTCGAGACGGAGTGTTTTTCCATATACTCAGACATATCAAAGCGCAGGGGTGTTCCTTGATTGTCAAATAAGAACTCAGCAAGAACTTTCGCTAGTTCAGTTTTTCCAACTCCAGTTGGGCCCAAAAATAAAAATGAACCAAAGGGACGATTAGTATCCTGTACGCCAGAGCGAGAGCGCCTAACCGCATTACTTATTGCTTCTATTGCATCTTTTTGTCCTACCACTCTTTTCCCTATTTCATTTTCCATGCTAAGAAGCTTTTCTTTTTCACTGTGCATCATACTATCAACTGGAATACCTGTCCATTTCGAAACAATATTTGCAATGTCGTTCTCAGCAACTTCTTTTTTTAGGAAACTATCAGTAACTTTCTCCTGATCTTTTAACTCATTTTCAAGCTGAGGAATTATACCATACATTAATTCCCCTGCCCTCCCTAAATTTCCACTACGTTGAGCCAATTCCAACTCTTTTCTAGCGCTATCTAATTTTCCAGCTGTCTCTTGTATTCTAGCTATTTTACTCTTTTCCATCTGCCATTTGCTGTTCAAATCAGCAAATTTACTGTTTAGGTTTTCAATTTCTTCATTTATCTTCTTTAAACGCTGCTTAGAGTTTTCATCGTGTTCTCTTTTTAGAGCTTCTGACTCAATTTTCAACTGTATTATTTTCCTCTCAAGTTCATCAATGACTTCAGGCTTGCTATCCATTTCAATTCTTACTCTGCTTGCTGCTTCATCAATTAAGTCAATCGCCTTATCAGGCAAAAACCTGTCTGTTATATATCTATTGGACAACGTTGCAGCAGCAATTATTGCACCATCTGTAATTCTTATACCATGATGCACTTCATACTTTTCTTTTAAACCTCTGAGTATTGAAATAGTATTAGCTTCAGTTGGTTGAGAGATAAACACAGGCTGAAAACGTCTTGCAAGTGCAGGATCTTTCTCTATATGCTCACGATACTCATCTAACGTTGTAGCTCCTATACAGCGAATTTCTCCACGTGCAAGAGCAGGCTTCAGTAAATTTGAAGCATCCATTGCACCACTTGTTGCTCCTGCTCCGGCTAAAGTATGAAGCTCATCTATAAACAAAATAACTTTCTCATCTGTTTTCAAAAGCTCATTAATAACTGCTTTTAGTCTTTCTTCAAACTCTC
>CACRCM010000040.1:0-10057 GCA_902646575.1 uncultured Wolbachia sp. | reverse complement strand
ATGAAGGAAAAAAGAAGAAGTGCTGAATCGTTATGAAAATTTTTCTAGTGATTTCTTGCATGAACTCAAAGCTGGACATTATGGATTCAACAAAGTGATGCTAGTGACTTTAGCGTCTACTCTGCCTGGATAAAGCGAGTGATTGAGTTCTTATTTGCTCAATTGCATTTATGTAGAGCTTGAAGTATCCAAGCTTACAAAGAGCAAGTTTTACTCTTGGCAGCAAGATGGACACAATAGCAATTTTAATTGGGGTAAAACAAGTGGTTAACAATTAGCACAAGATCTAGCAGTAGTAAGCTGCTTAATTTTTATTAAATTTTCCGCTTGTAAAGCATGGTGATTCTTTTCCTATAGTAAGCTAATGTTTACTGGATGACTTTGAGTGTAAATTTTGATGCCTCATAGATTTGTAACAATGATTAAGTTGACGGTATTATGTCACACCTGCACAAATTGGACGACGAAAGTTAGTACCACCACAATATATAGCCAGTGTTGAAATTTTCAGCCCTACTTCTGGTAGATAATAGTAAGTTGGTTAAACAAGAATGAACGGTATAACATAAACTAATACGTACGTGTGTTTTTTTTTAACCTTCGAGAAATCCAACTTTTCTGAAGGCAGGTTAAGGCTTTGATTTTAATGACTATATGCATAGCACTAAAAAAACAGGAGTTACGACTGTGGCCTGCTACTTTATGTAGAAATTTCTGAGCATTAACTCAACCATAGTAGTGAATCTCCTATAATTGAGGTTCACTACTAAATTCTGTATAATTTTTGAGCAAATTGTAATGAATACTGTAGTGCGTCAGATAACTATGAATAGTTATTGTCTATATGAACCACGTTTCTTTGACATATTTAGAACGATTTTTTTATCATACTTAAAGAGAACGTTCAGAAGAAAACCATTCGAGAGTGGATTACTTTTTATTCTAGTTGGAAACATGTTATTCTGTTTGGTATAGAAGAGATCAATCACTCTCTTTTACAGAGTACTATCAGAACGCTTTCAATTCCAGTCTTCGGGATTATTTTTTTTAGGTAGATGATATCTTTGTTATGAAAGGCTTTTGTTATCAATACTTTTGATATACAGATTCATGTACTTTAATGAAAAGTACTATTTCCTGATAACAATTGCTTTTTGATCTTCTTTCTTTATAAAACTAACCTAAGGTATATGGGTTCAAGAATAATTTAATCTTTTAGAGGATTAACTTTAACATATATAAAATTATAAATCATCATTAGATGAGTGTGTTAAAATAAATAAAAGAGAATCTGAAAAACAGCAATTAGCACCGAGGTAGGGATAAGTAGTAATAATATGTGTCTGTGCCTATTATTGAAATAGTACTACATAGTAGCGAGCTTACTCACTTTTTTAAGTTGATCTAATGTTATAAAGTCAGTAAAAGAGTTTTACTGCAACTGGTGATAGCTGGATAATTTTTGGATATGAAATTTTGATGTTCTTGGAGACTTGCCACACGATGATCAAGTCAATAGTATCGTTGCACAATACCTGTAGCGGATAAGCAAAATTAGCAATTCTCTCCAATGTCAAAGAATTTTGACCACGATTCTAGCTGGATGGAGTCAATTATAAATTAGCTAGAAAAAAAAGTAGTGCAGCTTAACCAATATTCCAGGTACTTTGCTCTTTTTGCTTCTGCACATGTTTTTTAGCCTTTGGTAAATCTATCTTTCCTGGCGGCAGATCAAGTTTTGACTTCGATGATTTTGTGATTTCTTTGCATAGTACACTAAGAGGAGTACGTAGAGAAAACAACTCCTGAGATTTAGATTTTTGACTATGTTTTCTGTATAACATTGATGATATGTGTGGAACTCCAGTAATTGCAATCTGAGGAACTTTTTGCTTAAGGGGAGATAACATCTTTGTTATGAAGGATTTATCATCAGTATTTAGTGTACTGAATTTCTGTAACTCTAGTGGAGTGCTGCTATTTGATGACGAATTGCTCTTTGATTCTTTTTCTTTGCTATAGAGCCAACTAACTCTATGTTTCTTTAAAAATTCACTTCCAGGTTCACTGTTTGCTCTGTTTTTTATAGACCCTGCTTTAGAATGCTCATCGCTATTTTTATCAGAAGCTGAAGAAGAAGGGGACAGTGGTACTTTTTGACTACCGTGGGTCATAGGCCTGCATGCTGGAATATCATTACTTAGAGGATACTCAGAATATCTCTCCCTTAAAGATCTATCACTTATCCTAGATGAATTTATATTATAACACTGCTTTCCTTTTTCTGCTTCTTGTCCTGATTTTTGATTGAGCAGCTGTTGTACCCGTGCTTGTCTAGACAATGGCTTTAGTAATTCAACCTTATCGTCAGAACTTAAATGTTTATTAGGCACTTTCTTTGGTAACGCTAGATTTGAACTACTCTCATTAGTATAATATTTCTTCTCTATATTGTTATGAGATTCACTACTAAACCATGTACTACTGTTATCCGAATTATTTTTACTTTTGGGATTCAATGTAGCCGGTGCATAGTGAGAATTACTGTCCAATAGCCTACTTGAACTTTCTATAATACTTGCAGGTTGTAGTGAATCTGATTTAGAAAAATAATTGCTGCTCTGGCTCAATGTTGAACTAAGTTGTATATCAGCTATCTCGGGAGTACCTAAACAGCTAACACTCTCACCCTGATATTGAGACGCGTTAATCATCTCTAAATCAGACTTAGGAGATCCAAAATCAGCTGTAAATTCAAAATATCCAGTTCTTTCATTATATGCAATTGGAGACTGCATAATTTCAGGAAGCACCTGAGCAATTTTTTTATTAGAGATAGCATGAACTGGGTTTTTACAATTGGTAACACTTAGTCTTGTAGTCTTGCCTCTAATATCATTCATGAGGGTTTTGCACACTGCTGCATTAATTTCATACACATCATCACACTTTAGGGGTTCAAGCTGACCATCATACCTTTTTATTAAAGGTATAAGGGCAAAATAATTACCACCTTCTCTTTCCTTTTCATCCGTAAAAATATCATAATCATAACCATCAACAAGTTTCCCTGCCCATTTAGAAATTAAACCGCCAAGAATACCTTTGAGATTCTCAATTTTAGAATATTTTTCGCCTGGAGTTTTGAAACTAAGTGCTATTCGCTCTTTAACATATTTTATTACATTTTCAACTACTTTATCGCTCACATTTTTAATGTATAACATGTTATCTTTATAGTGATAAAAGTCAAAACTTTCGAGACTGCATTCTCTTAACCTTGAGTTAAGTTCTTGAATATACATCTTTTTGAACAATTCAAGAGTTTCTGAATCATACCCTTCTCTCTCAAAGTATTCGCCGTCAAAAGCTATACAATATAGATAATGCTTTTTTAAAGGGTTAGGTCCATAAAATGCTCCTATTTTAACAGTACCTCTTACCCATTCATGGCCTTCTTCTTCTGTTATCCCTGTTTTTACCACTAAGCGTGCGATCAATTTCAATGTCACAGCTCTATCAAGTTCATTAACTAAATGTATCTTTAAATTGCGTATTACTTCTTTATTTGTAGAGTCTGCAAGCTCCACTGCTATAACATTTTCATCTAAATATTTTTTATTAGTATTAGCACTTAAAACAAATGGAAAACAGTTTAAGTTATAATATCTACCTGCCACTACCTCTCTACCAAGATATTGCTGTTTTATTATCTCCTTTCCTACTCTATGTAGGTATTCTGCCACATTAGTACCATAAGCAAATGAACCAACAATTTTTTTGCCTTCTACAGTTAAATTAGTATTAATCCTATCACAAAAATAGTTATTTAAGTTAAACACATTAACCAGCTCTTTTACAGAATTACCCATAATCCCTCCCGTTAAAATTGTTATAAAACAACATTATATTATTTGCTTTTACTACCATTGGCCCTAGTAGGGGTGCTACTACCTAGTTGTGTGTTAGGTTTGTCACTTTCGCATTTCCGCTTTTCTAACCTATATTTGTTAATATCAACTTTTTCATACTTATCGCTTGGAATCCATGTACCATCAGGTTGAGGTCCCCAATTATCTTTTTCACCATTATTGCCATGCATGTTGCTCCTAGTAAGAATATTAGGTAAATAGTATGCTAGAAATAAATTTGAGTGTAAACACTTTTTTGTATTTTCCTTTTAAAAAACTTTATTCTTTTTTGTACTTCTAAATTCTAGCGTCATGTATTAGAATGGCACTTCTCTTTGTTATTAAAGTAATTAACACTAGAATCTAGTTTTTTGACAATTTCATTAAAATATCTTATTAAAACATGAATCCTATAATCACAAGATCTAATTTGCCATTAACCCCTACTCTTTAATGTTATCTACTTTTCGATGATGCTTCTTCTAGTGCCTTTATTAAGGATACATAATTATTGACTTTTACGCCTCTACATTCACCTGTTGGTTGGTAATTATTAACAGTAGCAGACTTTTCTCTTTGTGAACTCCTCTCAGCAACTTTTTCTTTAAGCTCATTAGCAAGGTCATTCATTTCGTACTTACCAGTAAACTCAGATTCTTTGCTACTAATACTACTAGCAGTACTGTATTTATTGATAGATATAGTTCTTGTTTCAATAATATCTTCATCGAAATTTATGTTGTAACCAGTAGATATCCCTTGGCTTTTAGAATCAAATGCTATTCCACCAGCCATAAATTTTCCCTCTGCAGGTTTTGATGAACACATAGCTAACTTCAGTTCTTCTTTTTTTTCTCCCTGTCTTGTTTTTTGCTTGTTATGTTTTAGTACCTTAGATTTATTCTTATTCATGTCATCCTTGTGTGTAGTGGGCTTTGTAATCTTTAAAGATTCTGGTAAAAATTTTTGTTCTTCTTTGGTCAGAAGGATTGGCTTTTTCAACCATATTCCAGTGCTTAACACTGAAATAATACCATATGTGAATTGAAGCCTTTTTCTTCCATCAACTTTAATTTCTGCGTTTTCGTAAGCTTTTTTAGTTGCTTCTTCTTTTGGCGATGTTTCTTCCGTTTTTTTATCTTTTTCTTCGGTTATCTCTATTGAAGATATAATTCCAGCTGAAAGTAGCTCTGCAACTGATGAGGTTAACCATCCAACTAGGAATATTTGAATTTTTAGTTTCAAATTTTGTAATAACTCTAAACGATCGAGCACTTTTACAAACTCTTCTGGAGATAACTCACCACTGCCTAATTTTTTCTGCAATTCTTTCATTTCTTTATCCAATCTTTCATTAAAACTTAAGTCTTTTGAAAAGACCTTTCTGATTAATCCCTTAAGTTTGTCATGAATAAGTTTTATGATTGTAGCAACGTGATTTTTTTCTTCTTTTTCCTTTACCATGCGGTAGATTTGTGGATCTGTATCTACTCCAAGCTCGCTGTCTGTAAAGTTAAAGAATCTAAAAAGTTTCTCCAGTAAAGTATCTATACCGGTTATAAGATAGTTATCTTCCTCATTAGAATGTACCTTTGAACCAGATACTTCATCACTACTAGGGTCTTTTTCAAGATTTAGTTTTTTGGATAGCAGGCTGTCAACATGACTCAATGCCTGATTTTGCAATTCAATACGTTTAGCAGCAACACGCTTCTCAATTTCTTCTGCAGCAGTTCTGAATTGGTTAAGTTTTTCTTTTGTAGATAAGTTTTCTGCTATAATTTTTCCAAGATAGATTGAACTATCGCTTGAGTTATTATTAGAAAAATTGTTTATCATGTTGCCTCCCGACATAATTAAAGTATATACTTCAATTTTACAGTACTGAATGTTTAATAATTATTAATCCTAAAGTTACCAATAAACTTCTCTAAACTTGTATGCTATACATATTATACTATACACCATATAGCTTTTTAGTGCAATTTCTGCTGTTTCTTTAAACTTCAGATTTTCAATATACTTCAACACCTGCTTCACAGAATTGATTTTACGGACCTTGCTTTAACTGTCCTTTGCCCTTGTTGTATAAAGCATTTAATATAGGGTTCATAGCTTTTGATATGATGTTATACAACCATTATGTTCCTTTCTTCAAAAGGATCTTCTTACTCTATAACACATACAACTGGCGTGTGATCAGATGGATTTTTCAACTTGCGCAATTTGTCATCTATATAGCATGTTTCTAACCTATCGGCAGCTTGGGGTGATAATAGCATATAATCTATTCGCATTCCTTGATTATTTCGGAATGAATTACCTTGGTAATGCCACCAAGTAAACTGCTGTAAATCTGGATTAGATATTCTAAATGCGTCTTTAAAACCAAGATTCAAAATTGCTCTCAATTTTTCACGTTCTCTTATATGGAAACACACTTTGCCATTCAATAAAATTGGGTCAAAAACGTCAATTCTATCTAGTGCGACATTATAATCACCAGCTACAATAGTTAGCTCTTCATTTTTCAATAAATTGATTATTTTTTCATATAAATTATCAAAAAATTTAAGCTTATATGCAAATGCATTAGAATCTGGGCTCTGGCCATTTGGAACGTATATACTCACTACTCTTATCTTTTGACTATCGTACTTTACTACGCATTCTATATAACGTGCTTCTTGGCAACCTTCTACAATATCAATTTTAAATTTCTCTAATATTGGGTATTTAGATAAAACACAAACACCATTTCTTGCAACTTGCCCATAAACAGCACATTTATATCCAAGCTTTTCTATTTCTTCGTAAGGAAACTGTTTTTCCGTGCATTTTATCTCTTGTAGCAAAATTATATCTATTTGACTATCAATTATGAAATTGCAGATTTGATGAATTCTTTTACGTATAGAGTTCACATTCCAAGTTGCAATTTTTAACATCAGTAATTCTTATTAATTATATTAATTAAACTTTCCCTAGTAGGTAACCTCGATGTTATAATTTTTTTCCATTTAATCGACTTTAAACTGTCAGCAATATTTTTACTCATAGTATATGCAATTATATTGCTTATTGTGTGAGATAAACCACTTTTTAGAACTAAAGAACAAAATACTCTTGCTGTTTGTGAAGAAAAAAAAACAACACTATTGATTTTGTTACCCGATAACAAGTTTTTGCACCTGTTAGTTAAACTTTTTTTAATGATTGTCTTGTAGAGTATAACTTCTCTTACACAAAAACCTTCTTCAGATAACCTTTTTTTTAAATCGCATGATACCTCTTGTCCCCTTATATACAAGAACTTTACTGCTATTGAATAGTGATTTTTTATGAACGATATCAGCCCATCAACATTACTATCTGCTGATACAATATCAGAAAACCCTAAATCTTTTGCAGTTTGCATCGTTGAATTGCCAACCGTAACGATTGGAAGATCACCTATTTTGCATATCTGACTAAATGCCTTTATACTGTTCTTGCTTGTGGATATTACTACGTCAAATTTATATGCAGATATGTCAGGCTGTAAATGCTTTATTGTGAATACTGGCTCTATATATACTTTATATCCGTGTTTTTTCAGTGCATTTCTTGTGTTCAGTGAATCTAATAGAGGCCTCGTTAATAAAATAGACTTCATTCTCATTTGTTTTACTATAGGTGAAAATAATACCTCTATAAACGAATTGCTGAATAAAAATTTTTGAGCTACAGCAATGGTAAGGAGTACTAGTACTCTTACTGATTTAAAGTTTTCTAATTTTCATTACTTTTTATGAATTATCTTCAGTTTTAAGCATAAACGTTAATTCTTTTTCATTCAGAGTTGCCTTATCCATCTTATAGCAACTACTTATGTAACATCTATATTTGTTGCTGACTTCCGTCCACTTTTTTATTATTAAAGATTTTAGATATAATATTATCCATCTTTCTACAGCTCCTATGTTCTGTTCTATGTATCAAACTATTTTCACTATACTTAATTACTGTGTATATATATAATCTATGAATTTTTGATTGTTCTTATTAAACTTAGATACTATATAATTTGTATCTTTCTCAAAAAAAGTTGAAGTAACTATCAGTAGGCTATTGTATTCAACTATATAGTTTGTGTAATTAAACTCAATTAAACTAATATTTTCTTCAGAGAACTCTGTGGAAGGGCTTATAAAAGCTATTATAATATCAACTAATTATGTTATTAATCATTAATATGATAACTATACTCCTATATAAATTAAACAAGTTAGCTTATTAATGCACACCAACAATTTACCTATTGGTTTCTTCTATCTATAACTTGCTAATCATTAATCATAAGCTCTACCAATGTTAGTTGTTATAATAACATGGTCTAAGATGAAGAAGTAGTAGAAATGAAAGGGATGATAAAAGGTTCTAAAGGGGCAAGTATAGGTGTGATTTCTTTTATTAGGAAATTAGATACTAAATGCGATATCAAAACAAATTTTTGTTAATTTTTTTGTCCAAGACAAGAGTACTTTTCATGCTAAGCTAATTATTAAAATAATATTTCAAAAATGATCTTTTAGTAACCATATATTTAAGGCAGATGAAAGTGTATTTAATGTAGTGTTAACAATACTGAAATACTGACCTGTAGGTAGGAAAGATATACCAAAGCTGATACTTGCTGTATACTCGATAAAAGAAACAATAGATAGTACAATAGTTAAATGCTTTTTTTATAAGTAAGCCTTTCCTTTTAACAAAACTCGTGAGCTTAGACACAAGTAAGTATACTATGGAGTTGATTTGTTTAAAAAACAATATAAAAGTTAAGAGTGCCCGAGAGAAGACTTGAACTTCCATAACTTTAAAAGTTACTAGCACCTGAAGCTAGCGCGTCTACCAATTTCGCCACCCGGGCTTTTTATAGTTTACTATGTTAGAATTAAATAATATACTTAAGCAATTTTTAGTGCAAAGGTAATGCCGGATAATGTGAATCTAGATCAAATATTTTTTGCTCATAATAATGTCAATATTAATAATATATATAAAATAGTTAATAGTGCTTTAAGCAATAGTAATTGTGGTGAGCTATTCTTAGAATTTTGCCAATCAGAGTCCTTGATTTTTGATAATAATGTACTGAAACATATGGATTTGAATACCAGAAGGGGGTTTGGTTTAAGGGTTTTTTGTGAGAGTAGTACATCTTTTATCTGTTCTTCTGAGATTAGTGAAAGAGAAATTAGTAATGCTGCTTCCATAGTAAGAAGTTCAGTATCTTTAGATAAAACAAGTTCAATAAGCTTAAAAAAAGAGACAAAAAATCTGTACCCAAGAATTAACCCCATAAATGAAATAGACCTGATCTCAAAAATTAAACTGCTCGATGAAGTTAACGAATATATAAGGTCCAAGAATACCTTCGTGAAACAAGTAAAAATAACTCTAAGTGGAGAATGGCAAGTTGTACAAATAATAAAAGATGATCACAGATTAAGCGATATCAGGCCTCTAGTGTGTTTTAATGTGTTAGTTATTGTAGAGAAAAATGGTCGCACTGAAAGGGGTTTTGCAGGACATGGTGGGAGAGACTCTTATAGTAAATTTATCTCTGGGAAAATGTGGAAAAAAGTTGCAAATCAAGCATTAGAACAAGCATTGGTAAATCTTGAGGCAGTTCCAACTCCAGCTGGAGAGATGATAGTTGTCTTAGGTCCAGGTTGGCCGGGAATATTATTACATGAAGCTGTTGGTCATGGGCTTGAAGGTGACTTTAATCGTAAAGGAGTTTCAGCATTTTCAAACTCTATTGGTAAGCAAGTAGCAGCTGGTGGTATTACAGTAGTTGATGATGGAACTCTACCTAATTTACGTGGTTCTATTAGAATAGATGATGAAGGTACTACACCTGGTTGCAATGTATTGATAGAAGATGGAATTCTTAAAGGGTATATGCAAGATCATATGAACGCTAAGCTTATGGGTGTGAATCCAACTGGTAATGGTAGAAGGGAAAGCTATAAGGAAATTACTATGCCACGCATGACAAACACTTATATGTTACCAGGGAAATATACACCAGAAGAAATAATATCTAGCGTAAAAAGGGGTCTATATGCAGTGAACTTCAGTGGTGGGCAAGTTGATAT
>CACRCM010000039.1:0-10705 GCA_902646575.1 uncultured Wolbachia sp. | reverse complement strand
TAGTCAAATAATTATATGCTTAGCTTCTTTGCTTGATACTGATTTAGTTTTTTATATTAACTTTTATTACTTTCTCAAAATAACTCAATCCTGGACCTTGCGAAAACTTTCTCCATTCTATCGACAAGTCAATTACATTTCTTAAGTCCTTCCTAAAATCAGAGGCCTTCACTTTTTAACATAAACATTAATTCTGTGTGACTTCTTCCAACTACCTCTCTCAGTAATACTTAATTTCTCAAATATCTCTTTCCTATAATGAAATTGACACACTGCTAAATGCCCTTCACTTTCAGCATTAACACTAACTTTAACGCAAGGACTTTATAAAACTCTATAAAAACCTAATACACTTTTCCAGTTTTCGATAAGATTTATAAATTAAATCAAATCTACCCTTGCCCTACTTTATCAAAATAATTTATAACAACCAGTATTATTCTATATTACTTTCCTAGAAACTAACAAAAACTTGATAGCCTTCACCTACAACTTACCCAGCTTTTATTCACAATACATTAAACAAGAGACCATACCATCAACTCTGGCTAATTTAACTTAAAATATCAACTTACTACTACACTATCCTATACAAATACTAAGGTGCTTAAGTATAGTATACTTAAACAGTATACACAAGTGATTAATAATAACTAAACAAAAAAACCTTCTTTCCTATCATATAAATATAACTTATCCATTCTTACCACGTCAAAACTGTTTTCTTCGAGTTTGATTAGTAAGTCATTTACATCGTTGTTTGTAACAATCTTCTTCTCATTATTCGCAATAAACCTACAGGTTACTTGATCGCTTGAAGACTTTGGACTTCCTGGCCAAATTGCAAGTCCTTTTGAATATATTGCTATAACCTTTGGATTGCTTGACTCAAATAACTTAACTAGTTGATTAAAATCTGCTGATTTATTCCAGGCAAGCGTTATATCGCTACCAACTAATTCTCTCACTTTGTAGTTCTGCTCATAGTCATACCGTATCTTACTCACTTCACTATCACCTGAATCATTACTGATTATAAATTCAGGCAATATCCTAGGCTTTTTCCCCAAATTATTTACAACAGCTTCTGCAAATTCTTTTGTACCGACTTTCCGTTTGCTCTTCTCCTTATACAAATCAGCAGTATGTATTCCATCTTCCAGAGTCTTTACCCACGCATTATAAATTAGTTTTGCAGCATCTACTTGACCTACGTAAATTAGCATATGTACCGCAGCATTTAAAAGCCCAGAAGGATTAGCTACGTTCTTTCCTGCAATATCAGGAGCAGAGCCGTGAACCGCTTCAAACATTGCGTATTCACTACCTATATTACTACTCCCAACTAGCCCAATAGAACCTGAAACTTGTGCCATTATATCTGACAATATATCTCCATACAAGTTCCCAGTTACTACAACATCAAAATTCCCAGGTTCAGTAGCAATACGCGCCATTCCAACATCAACTACATAATGTTCTGCTTTTATATCTTGATACTTCTTTGCAATGCGATTAAATGCTGCGTGGAAAGTGCCATCGGTCATTTTCATTATGTTATCTTTAGTTAAGCAAGTCACTTTCTTTCTATTGTGCTTTTTTGCATATTCAAAAGCATATCTGCATATCCTCTCTGAACCGGATCTAGTAATAATTTTAGTGCATTGGGAAGAATCACCAGTAAGTCTATGCTCTATCCCCGTATAAACGTCTTCCTCACTTTCGCGTATTATAACGGTGTCAAACTTACCTAATTTATTTTCTATAACAGGATGATACGAAATGCATGGTCTGACATTTGCGTATAGCGCAAGATTTTCTCTAAGTGCAACGTTTAAACTTTTGTGTCCTTTACCTTGAGGAGTTGTTATCGGAGACTTAAGTAACACCTTTGTCCTTTCAATAGATTTCCAGCCACTTGGAGAAATTCCGTTAGACCATTTCTTATCATAAACAAGTTTTCCTATTTCAACAACATCCACCGAGATCTTTGCTCCTGCTTCACACAATATCAACAGTACCGCTTCCATAATTTCTGGCCCGATACCGTCACCATACGCAACTGTAATTGGTGTTGACATAACTTTCCTAATATTAAAATGATTCAATGTTAATCTAAATAACAGAGCAGCACAAGTGATTGATACTACTGAAATTAGCATATTCATAGTTGTTCAATAACATGTTTTTATAAGCATACAGTTACATTATGAAAATAAGATTATGGATACTGAAGTAAATGTTAAAGTAAATCATATAAAGTTTTATAAAGAGTACTATAGCAGAAATACTCAACAAATCGGAAAAGAAAGTAAAATCTATAAAAGCTAATTTTAACATTTACCACGGATGAGTAAAAAGTAGAAAAAACAACAGAAAGAAAAAAAATAAACAAATATAAATCAGAAACTAATGCAATAACAGGTTAACAAAGAGGAGTGCAGACTACAACAACTAGAAAAACTGTTAGCACTAATGTAAAAAAGGTAAAAAAATATGAATAAGGTTATGATTTTAACACAAAAACAGAACAATTAAGAGTAGAGCTTGGAATTCTTAATTCTAAAAAGTGAATTCAGTTCATTCTAAATATAGAATAATAGGAAATTATCGATATAAAATCATCGATACACCACTTTAATTGAGTGGTTCATGAGAGTATTAAAAATAAGAGTAGTTATTTTCCTATTAAGAAGAGTCAAAAGATGCAAACTATTATAATGAAGTATATTTTTACAAAGCAAATGCTTTTTAGTAAGTAAATGAACCTTGCATTTTATCTAGCTATTGATATTCTGAACAAAGAAATCGGGGCATGGCGCAGTCTGGTAGCGCATTTGGTTTGGGACCAAAGGGTCGGGAGTTCAAATCTCTCTGCCCCGATCCTCTATGTTGGTTTTGATACGTTTCAAAAACTCTATCAATAGACTAAATTAATCAGTACATGCATTACCTTTTTTATATATTAACGTTTAACATTATGCTACCAACTACTAATTCATAGCTTATAGTATATATTTCTAAATAATTTTAGAAGATATTGGCTATCAGATAACATAATCAAAAATTTTTCTTGATGTTCACTATAGTTAGAGCTGTACAAATTAAAAGAACTGGAGAAATAGAAGTATTAGAATTTGTTAATAGTAGTATAAGTGAGCCAAAGGATGAAGAAGCTTTGATACGCTACAGCTATCGGTTTAAATCGTTATGATCTAGAACATAGAAAAGGCATTCGCAAAACTAAAAACCTGCTGTTAGCGCTTGAAGTGGAAGCAGTAGAAGTTGTCGAAAAGCTTGGTAAGAAAACAAGCAATAACTTATAGATTGGAGATAGAGTTGGTACTTGCACAGCTCCAACAGGGATATATTGTGAGAAACGTGTTATACACCAGAAATATTTGATAAAGATTCCAGATGAAATACCTGATGAAATTGTAGCTACAGTATTACTCAAAGGTATGACAGCTCACTATTTAATTAACCAATCCTATAAAATAAAACCTAGCACTGTTGTGCTTGTACATGAAGTTAATAGTGGATTAGGACAGATAATATGTCAATGGGCAAATGATAAAAAAAGGAGTAGTAATAGGTTCTGTAAGCCCTGATGAAAAAATAAAGATAGCTTTACAAAATGGCTGAATATATACAATAAATTATCATGATAAAGACTTTGTTTCTAAGATTATGGAGATTACGCAAAATAAAGGAGTATGTAAGTGCATGATCCTATAGGCTATGCTACAAGCAAACTTTTTTTTCGAGTCTTTAGGAAAGTTTGGCATATATGTTTCCTATGAACAGATATCAGGCAATGTTTCGATTAGCTCCTCTTTACTTAGTTCACGTTCATTATTTGCTACTGAAACATCAATATATTATTATAAGCATAACAAACTCACCCTAATGTTCACTGCAGTGGAAATCTTTGAGATGATAAGGAAGAAACTTTTGACTGTAAGGATTAACAAAAAGCACAAATTTGATGAAATAATAGAAGCTTACCTTGATATGGAAAACAGAAAAGCAAGTGGATTGAATATTATAAAAATCTCTTAAGTAAATTTTGCCTATTTTAGCAGCAAGCAATGTTACTCTTAATTATCTCAATATTCTCCCTTGGTAGTTCCTTGATAAATCGCGAAGTATACATTGATTGCCACTGGTTATTCATTTCCCTTCTACCTGCACATGAAATAATTAACCTTTCTTTTGCTCTAGTTATTCCGACATATGCAAGTCTTCTTTCCTCCTCTAAAGCTCTACCACTTTTATCTTCAAAGGACTTTTGATGCGGAAATAATCCTTCTTCCCAGCCAGGTAAAAACACGCATGGAAACTCAAGTCCTTTGGCTGCATGAAGAGTCATAACATATACAGTGTCATCACCACTCATATTATCCACTTCTGTCACCAAACTCACATGCTCCAAGAAAGTTGTGATATTATCAAAATTTTTTAAAGATGAAATAAGTTCTTTAACGTTTTCTGTCCGAGTTAAACCTATTATTTCCTCATTTTCAAGCATTTCCATATACCCTGATTGACTTGCTACGATTTTAACGAATTTATGCAATGGCTTTACGCTTACTATCTTTTTCCAAGCTTCAATTTTACTTAAAAAATCATTGAGTGAGAGCTTAATCCTTTCAATTACTTGATTGCTATCGACTAGTGCTCTTGCTGCCTCAAAAAAAGAAGTCTTGTTATCTTGAGCAATCGTATATATCTTTTTTAGAGTTGTAGTTCCTATATTTCGCTTTGGCCGATTTACGATCCTTTCAAAAGCCAAGTCATCATTGATGTTCACAACGAGTCTTAAATATGCAATTATATCTCTGATTTCCTGGCGTTCATAGAATTTTACGCCACTTATAATCTTATAGGGAATTGAATACTTTATAAAATATTCTTCCAGGATTCTAGTTTGAAAAACAGCTCTTACCAGGACCGCAATATCACTAAATCTATATTTGTTGAGTTTTAATATCTGTTCACTTATGAACTTTGCTTCAGCCTTGCCATCCCATAATTTTATTAGATTTACCTTTTCCCCTTCAATATTTGTTGTCCATAATTTTTTTTCTAAGCGGGTTTTGTTATGATTGATAATATATGACGCAGTCGCAAGTATGTGGAATGTCGATCTGTAGTTACACTCCAATTTGACAGTTTTCGTATTTTTGAAATCGTTAGAAAATTTCAAAATATTTTCAACTTCTGCACCACGCCAACTGTATATTGACTGATCGTCATCTCCTACACAACAAATATTCGAATGTCCTTTTGCTAAGTATTTCAGCCAAAGATATTGTATTGCATTTGTATCTTGATACTCATCTACCACAATATATTTGAACTTGTTTTGGTAGTAGGATAGAGTTTCAGCCTCTTGATCAAAAAGTTGTATGTTGTATAATAATAGATCACCAAAATCAACAGAGTTAAGGAACTTCAACCTTTCTTGATATTGGTTATAAACTTTAAGTGCAGTTACATATAAAGGTCTAAGTGATTCAATGCTCCCCACTTCAGATGGCAACAAGCACTTCTCTTTCCATTGCTGAATAACACTCATGACGGTCTTACATTTCTCTAAGAAGTAGTCAGGGTTTATTTCATTAATAATATTTTTTATTACCTGTAATTGATCATCCATACCAATAATTGTGAAATTAGAGTTTAAACCAACAATTTCAGCATGACGGCGCAAAATTTTTGCTGCAATCGCATGAAAGGTACCAAGCCATGGTATACTTGCACCTGTAAGTTCAAGCACTCTCGATACCATTTCATTTGCAGCTTTGTTAGTAAATGTAACCGCTAATATACCATTAGAACTAGCGTAACCATTTCTAATTATATGTGCTATTCTTGAAGTAATGGTTCTCGTTTTTCCCGTCCCAGCTCCCGCCAATATTAAAATTGGTCCATCTACATTAGTTACAGCTAATTGTTGTTCTGGATTCAGCAGTGAGAGATAATTGCCCATTTGCAGTTCTATAGATTACAACTTCGTAAAGTTAAACCCATGATCCAAATATTGTAAAGGTTTTATTGGATATAATAATAAGAAATATGCTATTCAACAAGCAATATATAATGAAACGCTTGAATTTTAGCTATTTTGTTCTAGTGGTATCAGGTGCACGTCGAGCTAAGGCAACTCAATCTAAACTAAAACTTCTATTTGTCAGTTAGGCAGGTAGAACTTTGAATGGCTTAAATGTACAGTTCAATCCCGCATTTCTATTTTTTCAACTTTAACAAGAAGCTCCAAAGTATAGTAGTTATACGCTGCAGGTTATTCGGCAAGATTCTCATATGTTTTTTAACTAAGTTTCAATATTATACTATAAAACAATAAGCTTTTTCTTGAAATTCTCTCCATGATCTACTTAAACTAGTTGATGTATTATTAAAGTAAATTGCTATATAAATTCTCATGGCGTATTAACAACTTTCTTAATCTTATATATTACAGTTAAAAAAAACAAACATATAATTACATTTTAAGCTACATTAACTAACAATATATCACATACATAAGTAACAATCTAAACTATTATAATAACTAACCTCATTGTTTGTGTTATATAAAATTTTTGTTTTAAATTTCCTTTAGCAGCAAAAACCATTAAAGAACATCAATAATGGTGTTGTTGCGTATATGCTACGGTGGGATTGGTAGGACTCGAACCTACGACCAATTCGTTATGAGCGAACTGCTCTAACCAACTGAGCTACAATCCCATTCATTAGGATGATAATACACACAAAAATAAATTTATCATCAGCTTACCTCACTATCAATCCAACTTGATAAATCATTTATTGCACCAGTTTTACGTGCAATTTCTTTACCATCTTGAAATATGATTAAAGTAGGTATAGATTGAATTCCACATTTACTTGGAACTTCAGTTCCTTCACCTACATTGAACTTGCAGATCTTAATCTTGCCTGTTTTATCTCGGGCTAATTGTTCAATACGTGGCATTAAACTTTTACATGGTCTACACCACTCAGCCCAAAAATCTACCAGTACAAACCCTTTATAGTCAGTGACTTCAGACTTAAAACTTTGATCATCTACTGATGTAATATTACCATTCATAAAATACCTAACTTAATTCATACAATATAACGCACTTACCAGTAAATAATCAATTAAATTATTACTAAACAGATTGAAAAATCTGTCATAAAGCCTACACATAAGTAAAAACTTCTGTTACATCTGGTGATTAAAAATATCCATATTTTCCCATCCCATCAGATCTAATCTAACACGAGTAGGAAGAAATTCAAAGCATTTTTGTGCCAATTCTTTTCTGTTTTCACGCTCTAGCATTGAATCTAGCTTTTCCTTTATTTTATGAAGATATAAAATATCAGATGCAGCATAACTTTTCTGCTTGTCCGTTAAATTCTCACTTCCCCAATCAGAGGATTGTTGCTGTTTATTTAATTTGATATCAAGTAGCTCCAAGCATAACTCCTTTAAACTATGATTATCTGTATAGGTGCGAACCAAACGTGAAGCTATTTTTGTGCAATAGCATGGCACTGCCCAAATTCCTAAATAGTACCGTATTATGCTAACATCAAACCGTGCAAAGTGAAATATTTTAGTTATATTTTCATTACCTAATATTTTTCTTAAATTTGGAGCTGCATAATTGTTCCTGAATTGAATTAGGTGAGCACTTCCATCGTTAAAAGAAAGTTGCACAAGACATAACCTATCTCTGCCATGAAGCAGCCCCATTGCCTCTGTATCAACAGCTATAGAACTTATGTTATCTGGCATTAAGCTAGCCGGTAAGTCATCTTCATATACAAATATCCTCATAAGGCTTTGCAAAATATTAAAAGACTAATAATAATTGAAAGTGAGTTTTAAGTACACAAATATATAATAGATATAGTCCTTTAAATTTCAAGCATAATTGAGGTTTACAAATTGTTGTGTATAACTATAATTTAAGAATTAGGTTAACTGCGGAAGTAGTTCAGGTGGTAGAACGCAACCTTGCCAAGGTTGAGGTCGAGGGTTCGAACCCCTTCTCCCGCTCTTCGCTTCCAAAATCACCTAATCAAAAATTCTTCCGTTTCTCTTACTATAACACTAAAGTTATTTATTCTTGTAATTTACATAAACTAATAACAAAAAAGTTAAAGCATTTGATACCTCACGCTTAAATCTTGCACTATGTGCAACTTCACATTTTTATAAAATTTCTAAGTTTTGCTTGCAAAAGTTGAAACGCACTATAAGATACTTTATGATGGTAAAAAATATCGAATAGGCAAGGGAGAATTTAAACACTATCTGCTTTAGGTTTCTTTTGTCTTTCTTCCATTTAGTAAATTTTTAAACATTAATAGCCAAAATAACTTAAGTTATCAACAACCGCCATTCCACTATATGTTAATCTTTAAAAGACACCACTAATAAACCGAGTATAGACTTTCAGTTAATAATAGCCAAAGTTTTTTCTGAAATGTCAATTTTTTTCATATCTAAAACTTTATCATCTCGGTCGAATGAAATCTGTAGGGATTTACTGCTATACTTTCTTTTTCCTAAGAAATTAGATTGTCTTATTTTATATGAAATGTAATACCAAATATTTTCATCAAATTGAGATATTAATGTTGGTGATCCCAAAGTGTGAACCACTTTTTCTTTGTCATCACCTATTTTTATCTTGTTCCACAACTCAACACTAATGTCTGGAGTTCCGTGATTGTAAATAGTGTTCGTGCAGTTTACTAAAAATAATAGAACCAAGTATATCAATACTCGCATTTATCTGAGATAAATCACCGTGAAATTACAATACACTAGTAAACTACCTGTAGTCAAATTTTATAAAAGTTAAATTGACTGATTTTTGGTATCGCTTAATATAATATTAACTTTAAAAATAATTAGGTGCTCTATGTCATTACTAGAATCAGATCCAATATACAAACCTTTTAATTACCCTTGGGCATATGATGCGTGGCTACAGCAACAAAGGATACATTGGATACCTGAAGAAGTTTCACTCGCTGACGATGTGAATGATTGGAAAACCAAACTTTCGGGTATGGAAAAAAACCTCCTAACTCAGATTTTTAGGTTCTTCACCCAAGCAGATATTGAGGTGAATAATTGCTACATGAGACATTACACAAATATATTTAAACCAACAGAAATATGCATGATGCTTGCAAGCTTCTCCAACATGGAGACCATACATATTGCAGCCTATTCATACCTTCTAGATACAATTGGTATGCCAGAAAGTGAATATCAAGCATTTTTAAAATATGATGCTACGAGAAAGAAGTATGAGTACATGCTAGAGTTCGAGGAGAGTAAAAAGCATGATAAAAAACATGTAGCTAAAACCCTAGCAGTGTTTGGTGCGTTTACTGAAGGACTGCAGTTATTTGCATCATTTGCAATTTTACTCAATTTTCAACGCTTTGGAAAAATGAAAGGCATGGGACAAATAATTGCCTGGTCAGCACGTGATGAAACTTTGCACACTAATTCAATTATTAATTTATTTAATACTTTTATTAAAGAGAATAATGAAATTTGGAATGAGGAGTTTAAAGAGGAACTATATTCTGCATGTCGTACTATTGTTGAACTTGAAGATGAATTTATAAAGCTCGCTTTTAATTTAGGAGACGTTGAAGGATTATCTGCAGAGGAAGTACGCAGTTATATACGCTACATAGCAAACAGACGGTTAACACAATTGAACTTGAAGCCCATGTATAACATTAATAATAATCCTCTTCCATGGCTTGATGAAATACTAAATGGTGTAGAACATACAAATTTCTTTGAAAATAGAGTAACAGAATATAGCCGTGCAGCAACCCAAGGCACATGGGAAGAGGCTTTTCGCTAAAAGCGATACTAACAATAAAAAAAACTAATTAGCCTCTTTGCATTTTACTTGCTGTTATCTAAGTAGCCTTAAACTTGTATTTAAGATCGATTAAGTATTACCACCGAGAATAACTAGTCCCATAGAATAAAGTGATTTATATGTTGTAAACAACATATAAATCACTTATATAAACTTTAGAATACAAGATAAATCTTTAGAAAACCGCAACTATAAAAAGAAGCAAAGTATTTGCTTAAATTATTCAACAATAGTAAAAATATTAGCAATAATAGAAGTCACACTAAGCATCTCAATAGGTCTTATACCAAGTACTTTAATTAGACCTCCATCCCCTGATAACAGGTATAATTTTCAGCTACATTTCTATAGTACCATTAACTGCAGTCCTCATCACAACTCCCTTACTTATAGATTCACATTAATCATAATATAAGCGAACCGTTAAAAGTAATTACAAATTATATGCTTAAGTTGATTATTTATTGTAAGCGTCGTAACTAGGCCGTTCTTATTGCATATGTTATTATTCCAATAACTAAATTAGATTCTCTATCACCTCTGTATACCACAACATATTATTTCCAATTGTAGCTACAACTGTAGCAGGTATTACAATTAAGACCATTAAAGAAATAAAAAAATATATCTAATGAACCGACAAAACCACTAAAAAAGAGAATTTAAGCTTTCTTTACAAGTAAAATCAGAGCGCTTACTAGATATGGCAAGCTAAATAAAGTTAGCTAATATAAAAGATAAGCAGATCATAGCTGCTAATTTAT
>CACRCM010000038.1:0-11339 GCA_902646575.1 uncultured Wolbachia sp. | reverse complement strand
TTATTTCTAGTTGAACTAAAACTTGGGTAATTTCACTTTTTTATTACTTTTATGTGTTCACTTTTGCTGTGTAATCTTACTTTCTCAGGTATAGAAATCTATACTTCAGGTTTCAAGCATGTAGTATCTTTTATGCAACTTACTGAGCTCAAAACTCAAATTTGCAATGTATCCACTGCTGTGTAAACTTGAAGAAGAAATTTTTCTATAAATTTAGGCTTTCACTTAAAATAACTTCCTTTTTTTTGAACCTCAGCAATTTATAAATTCATAGAATGTGTCTCATCAATAGAATTTTGATTTTTACTATAGACTTTCTTGTTCTAAACAACAACATGAACTAAAAAACTATTAACCCAATGAACAAATAATAAGCAAAATACAAGCCAAATTGTAGCTCTTCCTTTTGATCAGAAAATGGTTGTTGCTTATGTAGTTTTCCTATTTAAACATCAATAAATATATTTTGCTCTTTAATGGCTGGTAAACCAGAAATATTAATGTCATAGTATGAAAATTATTGCTTAGTTTTTTCTGTAGTTCTTGTTTTAATAAGAAACATCTTTATTAGGTTAAAAATTAAACTTTAAAGCTGTATTAATATAATCTTTTGCCTTATTATAATTTTACTTAAATAAGTAAAATTCTACACTATAACCTAGTACTTTCAATCTTTCTACATATCTAACTTGTATAAGAGGAAGACATTCTACCTTAAACAAAAAGCTTTTAATATTAGTAAAATCATAAATTTCATCTATTTTTTACATTACAGCTTTGGTTGGCTTTATTGATTGATCATCTAAGGTTTACTTTTTTACTAACAAATGATCAGTAATATTAAGATTTGAATGTAAATCCAATAAATAAATGATGTTGATTATAATAAGAGTTAAAATAAAGCATAGAAAGACTTAGGGGGAGTTTAAATACAGATAATTCAATAGATAGAATTCTTTAGTTTCTTTTGTGTTGAAAATAGCTGCTGTTTACTTTTTAAGCTGTGAAATAGAGTTACGTGATCTCACAGAGAAACTGTCTTTTTCACCCACATTTAATTCTCATTCTAGTAATTTACTTAACTCATATGAGGTAATATTTTAATACTTTTCTTTAAAAATTTTTAATTAATGAAACTAGCCTTAATTTCTGGTAGATTATTACTAATAAACGACACTAAACGCGTGGATGCCAACTTTGTTCTCTTTCAAAATCACCTCCTCTGCCTTTAGGCTTTTAATTATAATAACTATGACTTTCCAAATATCATAGTTCTGAGATAGAAAACCTTTTTCACTGTATTACTTGTTTTTATAGGAAATATTAATACTCACTTAAAATTAAAGGCTACTTATATAAATATATTCAATAAAGTGCTTTGCTTTTGATGAAATAAGGAGAAATAATACCAGTTCTGATTGATTTTGCTTGATCCTTAACTAAAAAAACTGAGCGTATATTATTTTACAAGCAAAATGCTTCATCTTTGCTTTTCTGACAAATGGACACTGATTCTATTTACTCTTGAAATGGACTGTAGCAAGTAATTCTGATCTGCATAATTGAGTACCAGATGTAAAGGTACTTTCTTACTTGACATGAGGCATGAATTTGAGTCAGATACTGTTTTATCGTTTTTGTCCTTAACAAAATGTCTTTTATTTAAAACATTATTCTTGAAATATAACATTATACTTCCTTCTTCAATAGAAATCATGAGCTTACTTTTAGATTTAAAGTTAAACATATTAATAGAATTTGTGTTCATCTATAACTAAAAAGCAATTTATTGAAATTTATTAAACATTGTAGGAAGTATTGTTATAAATTCTCACAGTAATGCTACTCATAGTATAATTTTTTGATAAATCTAGTGTTAGTATTAGCATACTTATATAATATAAACAAGAAAATTTATTTTACAATTTTGATTGATATGAGACATTAACCTAGTTATTACTAGCATAGTATTAATATGTAAGGTAAAATGGGTTCTTTTAGAATCTCATCTTCATTAAAGCATTTAATTATTACTTTTTTGCTATGTGCATTTGTTCTCACAACTGGGGTATTTATTTATTCTATGAATCTGGCAATTTGTAGTACTGCTATAGCACCAACGCTCCATGTGGTAATTACCTTCTATTTCCGTAATTGTTGTTGCATTGAGCTCAGTAATATATCTTTCTAAGATGACTTTTTACGCAATAAATAATAAAAAGCAGGAGGTCATATGTAATCTTCTTGAAAAAAGACTAAATGGTAATGACGTTAGCACATGAATGCCAGCAGTAACAACTATGTCTTTGTTTTTGTCTGCTTTATGCTTAAAAGAGTCTACTATAACCAGTGTACCAATCTCTACTCCATTGTTATTTTCTACAGTTACACTATCAATCTTCTCAGTTGGCACTGCTTACACCTCCTCTCTCTCTCTCCTTCTTTTGCCATAAGTAAAAATGTGAGTGTAATGCTTATACCATCATCTTTTTATTTACTAAGTCAAAGCGTGAATTTACCACTACCGCACCTCTTTCCCTAAGCGGAAAACCTCTTGGTAGCAATGTACTAAAAAATTCCTCTATTACTAAACTCAAAAGCCACAATAAGAATTTTTTTTCAGGAAGAGTTGAAAAAAAGGTTGCAGAAGATAAAGGAAAAATATAGCAAAAGTAAGTAGATATGAAATCCCATGAAAAGAATTGGGATGTGAAAACTAGAAGATGATAATAGCAATGCCAAAAACAGAGGACACAAAATCAGAGTAACTAATAATTCCGTTCATCATGTAATTTTAGAAGGTATCCATGAGTTGGTATTAACATAAAAAAAGAAGGAAATAGTGATATTCTTCTAATTTAGATGAATATTAACATATTTGATCCTCATAATCAAAAAACACAACGCTGCCACAACAATTGCTAATGAACCTCTTGTAGTAGAAAGTAATAACGTGATTCCAGTGGAGAATAGCGAAGCGAAAAAGCTTATTTTCCTTTCAAAGGGTGATCAAAGAATACCTGAGTGCATTAATAGATAAAAGAAATTATAAGGTAAAGGGAAAGTACTACACTTTCCTTTTTTTTAGCCATTTGCTGAAGACTGTTCACTTTCTGTAGTGTTGTTTGACGATGAAGCAACTAATTTGCTTAAAATCTCGTCTTTTGGCCCCATACTATAAATAGTACCATCTGACATAAGAATAACTTTATCAACCACGGATAATAACAGTAGCTTGTGAGTTATAATTATAGTAGTGGTGTTTTGCTTTCTTGCAACGTTGATCGCTTTAATTAAGCACGCTTCTCCATTACTGTCTAAGTTAGCATTTGGCTCATCAAGTACTAAAAGCTTCGTATTACCATAAAAAGCTCTTGCAAGACCAAGTAGCTGTTTCTGTCCACCAGAAAGTGTCACTCCAAAGCTTCCTATTGTTGTATCATATCCGTTTGGTAAACTTAGTATTAATTCATGTATTCCTGTAATTTTTGCTGCTTTAATTATTTCCTCAGGATTTGGATTTGGTCTCATGCGTGCAATATTAGCTTTGACGCTGGTGTTGAATAGTTCAATATCTTGAGGTAAGTAGCCAATATAGTTACCAAAATTTTCTCGGTTCCAAGTATACACATCGGCACCGTCCAGCCTTACTACACCAGATATAGGTTTCCATATACCAACAGTTAATTTTGCAATGGTTGATTTACCAGAGGCACTTGTACCGATAACACCAACTATATCTCCTGGTTCTATTATAAACGATATACCCTTTATCGTTGGTTTATTGCTTCCATAAGGAGTAAAAAATACTCTATCAAATTCTAATTTTCCTTTAGGCTCTAGTAGAAACAGAGTCTGTTCCCTTTTTGGCGATGTCAATATAAGCCTTTGCAGCCTACCATAAGACATTATGGCTTGATTTAAAAACTTCCAAGTATGGACTGCTGCATCAAATGGAGCTAATACCCTACCCATTAAAATGGAGGCAGCAATGATGCTACCAGCAGTCTTATGAGATGTAATTGCAAGTAGTGCACCTGTTCCAATCACTGATATTTGTAGAGTTGAGCGTAAAAACTTAGTAATTCCAGTGATTACATTGGAACGATTCTGTGCTTTGATTTGCATCATGCGGGTTTGATCATTTCGTTTACACCAATCAGAAACTATGAATTCTGACATACCCATAGCTTCAACTACTTCTGCATTTCTTGTTGCAACATCTATAGCATTGATATTCCGTATAGTTTCTTCGTTGGTTTCTTGCAATATGCGTTTAGTAGCAAGTTCATTCCACATTGCCATGGAGATCAATATAACGATTCCAGCAATAGCTATAAATCCCGTAGAGGTATGTATCATAAAGATCACACCAAGGTAAATCAATGACCATGGAGTATCAAACAACGAAAATATACCATTTCCTACAATGAAATTCCTTATCACCCCAAGATCTCGTATTGCTTCACCGCTAGAAGTCGAGCTCTGCACTGATGTTAGCCTGATTGATCTTATTATTAGATCTGGTGTTGCAGTTTTATCAATCCAGTCACCGATTTTTGCCATAGCTAAGTATCGACAGATTTCAAGCATTGCAGAACAGGCAAATGCAGATAAGGTAATAATTGTTAACATAACTAGCGTTGATACGCTTCCGCTTGATATTACCCGGTCAAGCACTTGAGAGGTATAAAGTGGCAAGAATAACATTAATAAGTTAATTCCTGAACTAAACCAAAAAATGAACCAAAATGCACTCTTGCACTTTTCTAGGCAAATATATAGAGTACTTTGCTTCAATTCCTTTTTTATTGATGGGGTGATTTCCACAGTCTTTCTTTTAGTTACATGCACCGCATATATAGTTTTTATTGCAAAAATATTAACAGAAGCTGGTTAACTTTAAGTTAATAAAATATTAATATACATAAATAAAAAATATAAACAACAGTAATCAAAAGAGATAGATTTTTTTTATTGCTTAATCTAGAGCTAAAGACTTTCAATAATTTTCCAATTCCCATTTTGGCCTTGGCGCAAAATTGAGCGGATCTATATAGTTCCTCTTCAATCTTTCAATTCCTGCCCACCCAACCATTATTGCATTGTCTGTACATAAATTATTTGGGGGGGAAAATATGTTTAAGTTTATGTATTTTTTTAATTTTCCTTTTAGAAAGTTATTTGCTGCAACCCCACCAGTAATTACAAGATCTTTGATTTGAATATTTAAAGATGCAGCCATAATAATCGCATTTTTGACTCTATCAAGTAGTATGTCACTAATACACTCTTGAAACGAAGCACATACATCATACGCGTCTTGCTCGTTCATCTTAAGCTTCTGCAATAAGTTTTTCACTGATGTCTTGATTCCAGAAAAAGAAAAATTACATCCAGAACGTTTTATCATTGCTCTTGGAAGTTTAAATCTTGTACCGTCACCTTTCTTAGCCAATTTTTCTATCAATGGTCCTCCCGGATAGTTTAAGTTTAGCATCTTGGCAACTTTATCAAACGCTTCACCTAACGAATCATCTAGTGTTTCTCCGAGTTTGATATATTTACCTACATCTTGCGCAATTAAAAGTTGACAATGACCACCTGATATTAACAAAACCAAAAACGGAAATTCGACCTCATAAAGTAACCTAATAACTAATGCATGTGCTTCTAAGTGATTAACGGCAATGAACGGTTTTTGTGTTACATGCGCAATTGCTTTAGTCATCATTGTACCGACTATTAATCCACCTATGAGTCCTGGTCCTGATGTTGCCGCAACTGCATCCAAATTGCAAAAGTTAATGTTAGACTTGTTTATAGCACTTTTTATTAGATCACTTAAATGCTCCATATGAGCACGTGACGCTATTTCAGGGATTATCCCACCGCGCTCTTTATGCTCTGTTTGAGAAAGAATCTCATGAGCGAGGACTTGCTTAGCACTATTTATAATTACTACTGCGGTTTCATCGCAGCTTGTTTCAACAGCTAAAATGGTCTTCATTTGTGTTCTGCTACTGTATTTACTGTATTACTAAACCATACTTTGAAACGCCTTAAAAGTTAACTGCATTCTGATAAATTAATTATCATTTTCAAATATGGAGCTAATTTTTTATTTCCAGGAGGAAAAGTTTACTAGTTCGGCTGCTTTGCAGTTTAGCTGCATCTTTAACGATAATTTGCTACTATATTTATTTACTTCATTACCTATATTTACTCTGTCTATTACCTCCAAATTTAGATAACTTTTTTCCATCGGTTAGTAGCAAGAAACATTTTGTTTAAATCTTAAGTATGAACTAAATGCTCTTTATATTTAGGATAATAGATCTTATGTGCTCAAGCAAACTATTCGAAATAGCACATAGATAATTTATGTACACGTGATTTTGCAGTTTGATAAGCTTATGTTCCCTTAAATATGACTTAATCGGCAATTATTCGTGCGGGAGAACATCTACTACTTGTTTCAGGTTTTTGCTCGATGCTTAATAAACTTTATTGAGAAACTCTTGCTCCAGGTCAAGTTAAGCTTGTTTTCAACCATATATAAAAGTTTATATACCATAGTATGGATTTATCTTTCTCAGAACAAGAACATGTCTATCTGCACTAAAGACTAAATTGTCTTATATACTCCTTTTTCATATTCGCTAGTCTTTTTCAAGATACACTTCAAGCGAGAGTCTACTTTGCCTTATTAAGGATAAGGTGAGACTTAATATGCTTTAAGTTTCTTAAATTAGTAAAGATACTCAGTATATTATACTATATTTTCACTATTTTCTACTCAAGTTACCTATTTTATTACTAAATAAATACTTTTCACACTTAGGAATTGATACATTACAAAGAGTTTTCAGGAGAGTTATTATGGATGTAGTTAAATACTAAACATAATTTAATTATATGAACATAGACCTATAAGAAGGATATTACCAAATAGCTAAGCGGTACTTAGATTTTTTTAGCCATAAAAATAAAAAAACAACTTAATAAATTTCGCCAATTCTCTTACTATAACATTGAAGGTATTTAGTCATTTTTAATCTGTATAAATTAAACAATGAAAGTATTATGTAGCTTAGTATTTTGTATTTAGTTTTTTGCACTATGTGTATCTTATATCTTCACAAAATTTTTGTTCTTACTTACATAAGTTGAAACATGCTTATAAAGTTTTTAAGACAGCATAGAATGCCTGTTTGTAGAATTAGAGAGTGAACAATAAACCGCTATAGAAGTTTCCTTTGTCTTTTTCTGTTTAATAGGTTTCTTAAATATGAGAATAACTTATGAGCGAACATTTGTTTTCACAATAAATGATATTATTTCAGTATTATACCCTAAAATTCATATTTTTCTCTTTCTTGACCTCAGTATCCACTACTTAGGTAACAAGGAGAGAAGATACTGGGTAACTACATTGTAGAGTTAATAAAGTCTTAGTGTCAGATGGTATTATTTGCTATAAAAGCAAATCTTTAAAGCTTAGATTATTTACTAATGCTAGTATAGATACTAATTTAGTAAGGTCCATCCGACATCAAATATGCATTAACGTAAGCATAACTATTGCCAGCAAGGTAGTTGAAGTTAATGATAGATTAAAACTGCTACTAGCTAGTACTCCAATAGCAATTTTTATTTATTAGAAATACTGGTAGATTTTTACTTCTCTTTTAAAATAAATACTAAGATTAATAGGAAGGGTATTCTATTATATTCACTAGAGTTATTTATTATCTTCTCTCTTTTTTGCTTTTTTATTACCAGCATTGCTATTTATCTTTTTCATATTATACTTCTTTATAGAATCTTGATCATCTTTATTAGATAATACAATGTGTTCCTCTATGAGGTTGCCTTCTGCTTTTGATGCTTGAGTTTAATGTACTGCTAACTCTTAATTAATCCTAAAATCCTGTTTTATAGCCACGTGTTATACTTGGTATGGTGACCATTTTATATGATAAAAGTTCAGTTTTGGAAGTGATAGATTTTTGTTGTTGAATCATCTTCAAAGTAAAGAATATTAAATGTAATTTTGCACATGTTATGTACAGAATGCCAATTTAGGTACTTATTATGCAATTTTCTGTCATGGAAAGCAGTGGATTAACAATTTAGGAAGTAGAAGAAGCAGGGAATCCTTGAGAAATTGAATTATGAATTTTAAAACATAGTTAAGAGAAAAATAGGAAGAAATAGATAGCCAAGCCTTGTGTAAGTTGAAAGTCAGTCTGTTAAAATAGCAGAAAAAGAGAAGCTAAAGGTTACGATGGGAGTAGAAAAGTAAAAAGGTAAGAAAAAAGGTATAGTAGATTTTAGATACACGGAGATATGCTACCTAAATTGCTATCAGCAAGAAAGTAAGGATTTAAAAATATGTTTAAGAATGTGGGTTGTGGAAAAGGCTTCTGCGCTTGGATTAACAGGAATAGAAGGCTATCAAAGAAATAAGATTTGTTTACAACATTCACTGAAAATTTTACATATCTTGCTATAACTAAGGTTATGGTAAAAGGGAATTTACTTCAATTTTACCAGTTTGTGAACAACCTATGTAAATAGAATTTTTGAAAAACTCAATAAAACCTTAATAATATTACGAAAAAGTCTATTTACTCTAACGAGTTATCTACCTTTCTATAAAAGATCTATCAACTGTTGCAATTATAGGTGCAAATAAGAATGATAAAAGAGTACGGGATTGAGTAACTATATATACTTCTGCTGGCATACCGGGGTACAGATATACATTCTTAAATTGAGCAAGCTCTGATTTTGGTATCACTACACGTACTGAGTAATAACGTCCTAATCTTGGGTCATCAAGAGCATCAGGAGAAATATGACTTACTATACCATTAATTAAACTTAAACGACGCGCACTATAAGCACTCAGCCTTACTTTGACTTTTAACCCTTCTAATCCATCAATGGAGACTATATTGTTACCTTTTTTTTGTGCCGATATTATTTCCTCTATATTTCTAGTCTGAATTTTAGTATCTATTATTAAATCATCATTAGACGGCACTACACTCATAACCGGAACTCCAGATTGTATAACACCGCCTTCAGTATGGTATCTTATATCTGTAACTATTCCATCTTGAGGAGATCTAATTACTGTGCGCGCTAACGTGTCTTCTGCAACCATTAACCTCTCTCTTAAGTCAGCAATGGATGTACTGATTTCCTTAAGTTCTGTGTTTGCTTTTTCTTGAGAATCGTTTCTCACGTTTACAATCTCTAATTCATTTTCTCCAATTTTTTGCTGTGCTCGAGATATTGCAGCGCGGTAATGACCGACTCTACCTTCAATTTCAGCAAACTGTTTTTTCAAAGCGAAGATATGCGACTTGCCTATATAGCCATTGCTAAGAAGCTGTCTTTTTATTTCTAGTTCCTCAGCTATTAAGTTGTATTGTTTAAGAGCTGCATCTAGTTGATAATTCAGTCCTACTAATTCGTCATGTAGCTGCTTTATACGTTGTTGCAGTACACCAGTTTTTCCTAATTCACTTTTGCGCTGAGAATGAAATAATTCTATCTGATTTTTTACCACTCTGTTTACAAGCTCACTGTTAGACAACTTTTTAACTTCATCAGGAAACTCAATTTTGTCCAATCCTGCCCTAATGGCAATCAATCTTGCTTCAGTTGTCAAAAGCGATAAGAGCTTCTCTTTAGCTATACTTAAATTTGCCTTCTCATTAACATCGTTTAGTAAAACTAAAGGCTCATTTTTTTTGACTGCTTGACCCTCTTTGACTAAAATTTTGCTTATTATTCCTCCTCCTAAATGCTGAACTACTTTTCTGCTTGAAGATACAATAACTTCTCCGCTTGCACGTACTGCTCCATCAATTGGAGCTACAGCTGACCAAATGCCTCCTACTCCAAAAAAAATGAATATTACCACCAAACCGAAAAATAGTGGTCCCCATGTTATTCTCAGGACTTCATTTACGTTATTTCCCTCACGCTTTAAAACAAAACTTGTCATCATATCAATTAATATGAAAGTTCTATCTAAAAACTTTGGATTTTTTTTCTTTCTTATCTCTTGCATATTTATATTATCACTACGGTCAAGGAACCCTGTCAAAGAAAATCCAGTACTCAGTTTTTTTTTAACTTACTTATTATACATTACTGTGGGCTTATATTAGTAGTAAGGTAATATATAAAAACTAAAAAATTCATGACTTAAGCATCTAATTTAGACTGGAGCATCAGAATCAATCGTTTAGTGACAACAATTTTGCTATATTTTATCTAAACTAAAGCTTTTAGTGAGTACCAAAGCTGTTTATGCATATAAGAAACCCATTGCTAACTAAACAATGTTCTGCTAGTAATCAGAAAAATGAAGTCATTATGTTTCAATTGGAAAGTAGAAAGTTTCTTGTTACTGGTGCTTCGGGTGGGATAGGTCGAGCAATTGTAGAAGTGATGCATAAAGCCGGAGCAATTTTATGTATCTCTGGCACAAAAAAAGAGATTCTCGAAGGAATTGCTAAGCAGTATAAAAAGAACATGCATGTACTTCCTTGTAACTTATCAAATGCCAAGGAAGTAAATCAACTAGTAGACAAAGCAAGCGAGTTGATGGCAGGTTTTGATGGGCTTGTATGCAATGCAGGCATTACACGAGATGGTCTACTATTGAGAATGACAGATGAAGCATGGCAAAAAGTAATTGATATTAACCTGAGCTCTACGTTTAAGTTGAGTAGAGAAGCATGTAGGAAACTAATTAAGAATAACTGGGGAAGGATTATAAATATTTCTTCAATAGTAGGATTAACAGGGAATGTTGGACAAGCAAATTATGCAGCATCGAAAGCTGGAATAATAGCTATGAGCAAATCTATAGCGAAAGAGGTTGCAAGTCGGAATATAACAGTTAATTGTGTTGCTCCTGGATTTATAGTTACTAAGATGACTGAAGTTTTAACTAAAGAACAAAAGAAAAAAATATTAGATAATATTCCAATGAAAAAAATGGGAACAGTAGAAGAAGTAGCAGCAGGGGTTCTATTTTTAGCAAGTGATGAGGCAAAATATATTACAGGACATGTGCTAAATATTAATGGCGGTTTATTTATGTAGTAAAATCTTACTTATGGACAAGCTATAGACTTTACTTTAAAATAAGTATGCATAAGCTAAAATTAGTTTTACTACATTAGTTTATTATCAAAGGCAAGAAAATGGGTTCTATAATAAGAAAATTTTTAAATATCCTATATGTAGTATTGCTTTTCTCAGGTTATCCAACTACTTCTGGTGGTGGAGGTACTGATATAGACGATACA
>CACRCM010000037.1:0-11552 GCA_902646575.1 uncultured Wolbachia sp. | reverse complement strand
TAGCGGTATTTTAAAGAAGTATAAGAATAAACATTGTCGCATACAAGCTCATTTACTTGGGTATTTGTATAATTTTTGAATAAAGGAAAATTCTGAAGTTTAATGCTGCTTTCTAATATCATTTTTCATACTACCTTTTTGTACAAAAAATTGTGAAGTTTCTATAGTTAAAGTATAATTACAGATGGTCCTTACAATAAGCTGAGTACAAAAAATGTCATTTGGACAAATCATTGTATGTAGCGTGGCACTACTTGCTATGGCTATAGTATTTCTTTTTTTTAGAAAAATATATAAAGATTGGGTTAGGAAAATCCTATTTTCTAAGGAAGTTCTTAAAAAAGAATGCGAAGAAAATAGAAAATATAATGAGTTATATCAAAAAAACAAGCGAAAAGAGCTAATGAAACGTCAAGAAATGTTACGTGAGAAGCAAAAGGATATACAGGTTTACAAGGAGGATTCAAAGATACTTAACATAGTAAAACCAGTGGGTAAATGGACAAAAATGGTTGTAATTGGTAATAGTTTAATGCAGCATTTTGCACTATTGATGCATAAAGAAGGTAGGCAGAAAGGATTTTGGGAACTGTTTATAAAAGCTCAGGCTTCAACTAATGGGAAGCATAAAGGGAGAGGTAGATAATCCATGCTTGAATGTGAAGATTTATCCTGTGCCCGCAATAGTAGAATATTGTTTAAAAATCTTAGTTTCAAAGCTGAGCCAAAATCAAAGATTTTAATTACTGGTCCAAATGGTAGTGGTAAAACTAGCTTAATTAGAAGCTTGTCTGGGCTCTTGCCACCAGTATTAGGTAGTATAAGATACTGTGGAAAAGATATATATAGTAACCTACAACCCTATGTATCTTCTATGGTTTATGTAGGACATAAAAACGCCTGTAAGAATAGCTTAACTGTTGCTCAAAACATAGAATTCTGGGCAGGAATACGGGATACTAGAGAATTAACTATGGCGGCTATTTATTGTTTACAGTTACAACCTGTACTTAATATTAGATACGGTGAACTTTCTGAAGGATGGAAAAAGAGAGTTGCTCTTGCTCGCCTTTTGATTTCTAATGCAAACATTTGGTTGATAGATGAGCCGTTTTGTAATCTTGATAGTACAACGTGTGAATTAGTACTAAATCTGATCTCAACACGTTCTGAACAAAATGGCATAGTAATCATTACAGGACACAATCCTACAAAACAATTATGTGATTTTATAGCGATCAACATATGTAATTTTATAGCTGGTTGATCTTACTGGGAGAAAGTAGAGAGAAGACTTGAAATGTTTCTATAAAAAGAATGAAATGTTTGGAAATGCAATAGTGAAATATCTACGTTGGTTATATTGCAAAAAATTGCTTAGCGTGTTTTTATAGCTCTACCGTACTAATAGCGTTAGTATTTTAAAGTACAAAGTCTATCATTTTTACTTACAGGTTTCTCAACTAAAAGCAAAATTTAGTAAAAAGTGTAGTGTGTCTTCTTCAATGTGTGTAAGTGTGTATGCATGCTTAATTTTTATTGTGTATACACTATATTTTGTTAAGTCCTTCTTTTTTATAGATAGACTATTATGTCTACAATTTTGGATTACGTATATTATTGGCTTAAGCGTAAAAAAACAAAATAGCACCTTTGTTTTTTTATCTTTAAATAGCTGAGATTATTACGAGGTTTTTACATATTTTATTATTCTAATTTTAGAATATTATTTAGAGCACTTAGAAGTGTTCATTAGCAACACTCTTTAAAGAAACTGGAAAGTCTTTTCACAACAGAATTGTTGTGACAGCATCCTTTTAACAACCACTGCCAAGTAAACAAGTTCTCAGTAAGCTCAGGTTAAAGTCACTACAGCAAAACAATCTGTTTAACTACTTTCTGCCTCACTACACTGCTACCTGAAATATTAAACTAAGGATGATAATCTAACACAAAGCCTAAAAATCTTGTATGCCGAACTGTTTGTGATAATTATAGAGTAGGTTCAATATGTATAATTTCATTCAAATTTGCTACTTTCTTTAGGTATAAGGTATGTTTCCAACCTTTTGGTATTGCGATTGTAGATACCTTTAAACTTATTTGCTAGGAATACTAAGAGTAGCACGGAACGGTAAATGCCTTTATTTATGTTGTAAATTGATCAATTAACACCAAATTTTGCTTGATAAACAAATATCTTGTTTTTCTTATAGAAACTTGACCTTAGTTAATCTTCCACCAACGTGCGGAGCGAATTACATTCTTTCTCTATTGAAGTTGTAATATATATTGGTCATCCAGCTAAATTATTTAAGCCTTCATTTTTCATTTTAAATGCGACTCTAAGAATCTGTTCTAATGCTAGTCTACATTAGCGTTATCACACTTTTTAATATTTATTCTAACATTATTTTTCTGCTTCTCAGAAATTTAATACTCTTCTAGCGTGGATCACGTTTTCCTCTAGCAGGGTACTTTTGATCATAGCGAGGTTTACGTACTTTAAGTTACTTTTATTCTCATAGTTTCCATCGAATAATTTAGTTTGAAGAATATAAGCTTTCAAATTCAACTATCATATGCTCAACAAATGCTCTGTTTTTATTACTGCAGCAAAAATCTTGGAACATACTTGGGATTTTATAGCCAGCTTCAATTTTATCTTCGCTATTGAAGCTAAAAACTCCTTTTGTGTTGTATATTGTCTGCATTTTTCCTTTTAGACTTTCTATGTTATTAGGTAATATTTCAAGGTAGTTAGCTTTAAAATAAAAATTTTCTAAGTTATTCATTTGAATGCTGTTAGATAAGCACTTAACCGAAAAAGCAAACAAGACAATACAAATGTTGCCCTGAACTTTTTACTTGTTATTTATAGCTTCATTTATATTTCTTACTTAAGAAACTATTTATGTCAGGAACAGAATTTTTTACACTTCAAAAAAGTAATGTATACTTTATTAAATGAATAATTCACTTTTTCTGATATGCAAAATTTTGAGATGTTAAAAAATCTAGAAGCGAAAACACTAGAAGCTGAAAGAGGAGGAGGTTCTGATAGGGTTGATAAGCAACATACAAAAGGGAAATTAACTGCTAGAGAAAGACTGAGTATACTGCTTGATGAAAATTCGTTTGAAGAATATGATAAATTCGTGAAACATCATGCAACTGATTTTGGTATGCAGAATACTAATTTCTTAGGTGATGGTGTTATAATTGGTCATGGCACCATTTATGGCAGAAAAGCTTTTGTTTACTCCCAGGACTTCACTGTTTTTGGTGGATCGCTTGGTGCATCTCACGCAAAAAAAATATGCAAAATTATGGATATGGCAATTAATGCTAGAGTTCCTGTTATTGGGCTAAATGACTCTGGGGGAGCCAGGATTCAAGAGGGAGTCAATTCCCTTGCTGGTTATGGAGAAATTTTTCAAAGAAATGTTGATGCATCAGGAGTTATACCACAAATTTCTTTAATCATGGGGCCATGTGCTGGTGGTGCAGTTTATTCTCCAGCATTAACTGATTTTACTTTCATGGTGAAAAACAGCTCATACATGTTTATAACTGGACCAGATGTGGTAAAAAAAGTCACATACGAGGATGTAAGTCATGAAGATCTTGGCGGGGCGAAAATTCACACAAGTAAAACAGGAGTAGCAGATTCTGCGTTCAATAATGATGTTGAAATGCTACTGAAGGTGCGTGAGTTTTTTACCTTTTTACCAGCAAGTAATCAAGAGCCTCCAAAATCTGTACCTATACCTACCTGCGATGATGTTAATGATGTCGATGAGTCTTTAAATACTCTAATTCCTTATAATTCTAATACTCCTTATGATATGTATGAACTTGTTGAGAAAGTGTGTGATGAAAGGAAATTTTTTGAACTGAAACCTGATTTTGCTCGTAATGTTCTAATTGGTTTTGGTAGAATTAAAGGGAGTACTGTTGGTATTGTTGCAAATCAGCCTATGTATCTTGCAGGGTGCTTAGATATTGATTCTTCAAGAAAAGCTGCAAGGTTTATAAGGTTCTGTGATGCATTTAATATTCCTATTATCACACTCATTGATGTTCCAGGGTTTTTGCCAGGTACAAGTCAGGAATATAATAATATAATACAACACGGGGCAAAACTACTTTACGCTTATGCAGAGGCGACTGTGCCGAAAATTAGTATAATTACTAGAAAAGCGTATGGTGGCGCATACATTGTTATGAATTCTAAACATCTGAGGGGTGATGTAAATTACGCTTGGCCGACTGCTGAAATAGCCGTGATGGGTCCTGAAAGTGCAGTTGAAATTATATTTCGACATGAAAAGGATCAACAAGCCTTAATTAAGGAATACAAAGAAAAGTTTGCTAATCCGTTTTTTGCTGCATTGTATGGTTACGTTGACAGTATAATAGTGCCAAGTAAAACACGGTACCACCTTCATAAAGCATTAGAGCTACTCAAAAACAAAAAAGTAGAAGGGATATGGAAAAAGCATGATAACCTACCTCTGTAATTTTCTTCTAAGTTTTTATTGTGGATATAGTCAGTGTGCCGTTACCAAGACTTGAACTTGGGACCTTGTCATTACCAATGACATGCTCTACCATCTAAGCTATAACGGCAGGGTTTATGTATATGAATAACATAAAAAAGAATAAGAAGAAAGAAGAAGAGAGAAAAAGATTAGCGAAAGCTTTAAAGCAAAATATTCTAAAAAGAAAAAAACAGCAGCAGATTAGACAAAACAGATTACTTTCAAAATTTGTTTATGATGAGAAGTTTTTGGGGAAAAGCTCCGTGGAATGCTTAGGAGCATTTGAGGAAACTTTGATAGTAAAATTACCACCGAAAACTTAAGTTTTGAGAAGGTATTATGCCAGAATTGCCTGAAGTAGAAGTGATCTCTAATTTTTTGCTTAATAAGATAAAAAACAAGCAAATAAGCAGTGTAACAGTCAATAATTGGAGAATGCGTGTACCAGTAATGAAAAATATTGATGATGTGCTAAAGAACAGATGCATAAGCAATATTAAACGTAGGGGTAAGTATATAATCTGGTATATAGACAATGATACAGCTGTAATTATGCATCTTGGTATGAGTGGGAAGCTTATATATGCTGAAGATGATCGAGCACGGAATAAACATGATCATGTGATATTTTTATTTTCCGACAATACTTCAATAATCTTTCATGATCCAAGAAGATTTGGATTAGTTATTATTTTGAACGAAGAGGAAAAAGTAAACTTTTTTAATAATTTTGGAATAGAGCCTCTCACAGATGAATTCGATGGACGCTATTTACAGAAATTGCTGAAAAACAGAAAAGCAAATGTTAAATCAGTATTAATGAATAATAGACTGATAGTTGGTGTGGGCAACATATATGCTTCTGAGAGCTTATTTAGAGCCTGCATATCACCACTCAGGCCAGCACAGGATTTGGAGTACAAAGAGTGCGAAAGACTCGTTACTGAAATAAAAAATGTTCTAAATGATGCAATTACTGCAGGCGGTTCGACGTTAAGAAATTATGCACAGCCATCTGGATCTATCGGATACTTCCAAAATGGTTTTTATGTATATGGTAGAGTTCAAAAGCCTTGCAAAGTTTGTAATAACATTATAACACTTATACGTCAAAATGGCCGTAGCACTTATTTTTGCAATGCATGCCAGAACTAAGTTTTACTTTTAGATATGATGACATTCTTACCTGAAAAAGATCCGCTTGGTTTATTTTCAAGGTGGTATAAAGCAGTACTTGATTCTTCATGTAAAGAGCCAACTGCAATGACACTGGCGACTTGCAGCAAAGACTGTATTCCATCTGCAAGAGTGGTATTACTCAAGGAATACGGTGAAAAAGGCTTTACGTTCTTCACTAACGTGAATAGTAGAAAAGGAAGAGAATTGACCGAAAACCCTAAAGCTGCATTAGTATTTCACTGGATAGAGTTTTCTAGACAAGTTCGAATTGAAGGAGATGTTAAGCTTTTAGATGGCGAGCAAGCTGGTAAATACTTTTCTTCCCGAGCACGCAATAGTCAAATTAGTTCATGGTGCTCAAAACAATCGAGCGTTCTGGAAAATTGGCAAAATTTCAAGCGAGCTATCAAACTCAAGGAGAAGGAATTTGATAATGCACAAGTTCCCTGCCCTGGTTTTTGGGTAGGATTTTACGTAATTCCGAAGGTAATTGAATTCTGGCAAGAGGGTGAGTACAGGAGGCATACTAGATTTAGATATACTCTTATTGCGAGAAGCGATTGGAAAATAGAACAGCTATACCCTTGACCATGCAACAAACTGTATGAACACTATGATTTAATGATGATTTCTGCTAGGAAACAAGACAAAAACAGCTATAATATACTGTCTTTGGAATATGTATCTGCGGCCAGCTATGCTGTGCTGCTATAGTATACTGGAATAATATAAAACACCTTAGCTTAAACTATCTTATACCCTTTTTCTTTTGAAGAAAAATGTTCAATTATAGGTAATATATAATGTACTTGTTCACTTTTTCAGCTGCTGGTTCAATGATGTATTTTGTTATAAAAGATCCTACAATTAGTACTGTGAAGCTCCTATCACTATACCTGTTTTATAAAGCTAATGGTACATTTTAAGCATTATACCATAGAAATAGCAGCTGTAGATGCAGCAAGAGACCAACTCAGATTGCGGTCCTGCAGTGTATAAACCAAGTATATATAAAAAATCTTTTATGAAGAATGTTCCTTTTTTGTATACTGTTATATACACAATATGCATAAAATAATATTGCAGGAATGGTGGTAATAACTCACTTATGATCAAAGATGATAAAGCTGCAAAACTTAGTTCAGAACTTGCAAGCCTCTATTACAACTACTGATAGTGTAGTAAGAAGCATTAAAAATTTTTTAGTTTCTTTTATATAATTTTTCTGCAGAGCTTTAGTTCCCTATTATCATTAAGGTTGGCTTGATTAAGCAAGCAAAAATAACTTTTTAAGTATAGATATAAAGTTGCGGAGGTAGGATTTGAACCTACGACCTTCAGGTTATGAGCCTGACGAGCTACCGAACTGCTCCACCCCGCGTCGTTGTCTATTTAGATATTATATGTATAAATAATAGAAAATAAAAGAATAAAATTACCTCATAATATATATTTTATGTATTTATTAATTTTTCTTAATACAATTATTAGTTATATATCCAATAATTTATACTGTACAATGAGGAGCATAATTTGATGCTAAGGTTTTCTATATATGTCAGTGTGTATAGATTTTAGTTTATTTCTCTTTAAATTCTAAACATAGTTATGTTTTTACTGTATCTGTTTTTCTTCTACTTTTACTTGTATTGATCTTAGTTGTAATTTTCATAAGAGTACACGGTGTTGTGTATTCCTTTGATTGGCGTTATGTTCATAGAGTTTACAGCTGGATAAGCTAAAAAAACAGCTTTAGTTAATATTTAAATTCTTGGTAAGAAAAGTTGTATGAAAGATCTCGTTGCTATAGGATATTAATAACGAGGTTTCATATAGATAAGTCTTGCTCTTTGTTAAAAAACTTTCTTCTGTTGTTCCAGTGTATGGGTACTAAGATTTAGAGAAAAACTTGTGGATTTTAGTGTTATGTGCTGGAATATGAGACCGCACGTTGCTTTAAACAACGTAAGAAATATCAGTTAGAACTAAAAGGTAGAAGAAAATATCAAAATAGACAATCAAGTAAAATTATCAATGAGACTTTTCTATTTGAAGGTTTGTGCCTTTTGGAATATACATATTTTTTTGCAAGAATGACTTGTTGTCAGAAAATAAGTGCTACAGATTTTGCAACAAGCAAAATAGTTCTGTACAAAAAGGCTAGAGCATAGAATCTTTTTCTTCAATTTATTTATGAAAGCTTTTAGACAATGTTAAAAAAACACATACGGATGTGATTTTTACATTGCTGATTGGTGAAGAAGACAAAGATGGATTGAGAAAACTATGGTCGTTTCGGTATTCGTTGCAATAATAAAGAGGGAAATATCAAAGATTAATAGTGATTATGTTTGTTGCTTCGGTGATTCTTAATAGAGAACCAAAAGCAATTTTAAAACCTGACTTTCAGATATCATTTTCACTGTATTGATACTGTTTATTAGTTATTTAATCAATGTCAATAGGTTATTTAGGATGAAAATAATAAAATATCTCACTTGTTCAGCAATAGCAAGCTTAGCGACTGTTATATATACAATGGATAATTTTAACTATTTCTCAACGAATATTATCATCATGAATTTAGCTACTGTACTAATATAGTTACATTGCTTATTATTCTAAGCGAAGAAATTTATATTTGTTGATTCCTTTAGATGTATTAAGTAGATTATGGCACTGCTTGTAGAGTGCTTAGTTGATAGTATTCAATATATAGAATAGATACAATTGCTAGTTTTCAATATTTAGTTCTGTTCCTATTCACGTTTTTCCTGCGTTGTCAATTATTATCATAGGTATTTAGGTTATTGTGGTTATATTTATGGAAAAGAAATTGGTGTTTCTTTGGAATTTTTTTTATTGTGCTTGGTATTTTTTCTGGTCCTATATATAATAGGGTTTCCTGATATCTTAGTCAGTGCTGGGAATATTGCTGTTAAAAAGAGTGATAATTTATTATATCTCTTTCTGGGAAAAGCAGGAGCTTTGCTATCAAAATATTGGCAAAGTAAATTGGTAGAGTCGAATTTTTAATCGTGCTAAATACAATAACTCAAACAAAAGACTCAATTATAGTAATCACTACTGTGTATATAACAAAAGGGAATAATAAGTTAATGTTGCTGGTTCATAGAAAAAAGATATTATAGAAAATTGTGATAGAATTGACTTAATAATTCAGTTAAGCAAGTTTAATTGTCTAGTTTATAATACTAAAATTGTTGAATATGCTAACCTAAAAACATAGCACACATTAAATTTGGTTAGTAAATATGGTATAGAAATTAATAAAGTGTACTCGAGTAGGTTTTAGCATAAGTAGAAAAGATTAGTTTAACGCTATGATTAATGTATAGTTAGTAATGAAGATATGGGTAATTTATTAGCTTAAGTGCTTAGAAGGACCTTTTTAAATTGAAGGTAGATTGTAATGTAATTAAAAATTAGATAATATTATTAGTTATTTTCTTAAGATATAATGTGCAATAAATAGGTACTCTGTAAGTGAATAATACTCTGCTTATATAGCTATGAGTGCTTAGCTTCGATTTTTCTTAGCTTATTATGTTATCACAGTAATAATAAACTATAACAGTTTTAGTTAAATTACAGATATTTTTGGTTCATGATTAATGCTAGCTTATGTTTTGTTTATGTTGTTCTTAGAACAATTTAATTAACTTCTTTTGTTATAAAGTATATTGATAAGTAAGAAATAGAAGATTAGGAATTATTTATAGGCTTGATAAAGATATTAGTGAGCTGATGGTAATTTATAAAAAATGACGAAGTTCATAGCTTTTTGTCCGGGTTATTATTAAGTTAAAATGGGGAATATTTAACAGTGTTTTGAGATATCCTCTGACTAAGGAACCATAAAAACTAATATCACTTCAAACGTGACAATAAAGAAATGATGTGTGTAGCAGTAATGGACGGGAAGGGGGATTGGCAATTGCCCATTATTTAGTGTAGAGAACTATAGAACAAGCAGGATTAGTAAAATATGTTTTGAAAACAGGTAAAACATACCAAATTTGAGTATATGTAAATCACGTAAGACATTCCATTGTTTGGTGATCAAAGTTTGCGGGGAAAATCGTAGCAAGAGTACACAAAATATGCTAAAAAAGATTCTAGTTTTTTATTTGCACCTTTAATAGACAAGCACTACATGTATATAAACTGGAAGATTATATATCATCTAAAAGGTAAAGAGTATATAGAATTTAAATTTGATTTACCGGAAAGTATAGAAACTCTGATTGGTGAGTTTAAAGAAGCAATAAATTATACAATTGCTTAAGATATTATATAAATGCCGTATAAGATAATGCCTTGACAGTTGAAGTAAATACTTTTCAATGATAAACTAATGATTAGTATACAATTTAGATATTATGATTAGTTTATTGTTTATAGTGTTGGTATTTTTCTGTAGTGGTGATACATTTGCGAAACAGGAACCACGTTCAATAGCTGCAGACAGTCATATAAAGGTAATAAATTATAATCCACAGGCTATACATAAATACACAGGTTTTTATGGTTATCAGTCGAGTATACTGTTTGAACCAGGTGAAGTGATACAGAATCTTTCAATGGGCGATTCGACTGGTTGGCAGCTTGTTTCTCAGGGTAATAGGTTATTTATCAAACCTATAGATGATATTGCTGATACTAATGCAACCATTATTACTAATAAAAGAGTTTATTACTTTGAATTTCATGCTGAGGAAGCAACTGGATTAGATGATCCGAGGTTAGCATATGAAGTGAGGTTTCTTTACCCACTATTCAATAGTGAAGAAATCTATACAACTAATAATGGTGATATTCTTGAACAAGCTAGTCCCACCACTGTTCCTGATATGAATGATATTGAAGTTGCAAAGAAAGGCTTAAACTTTAATTATTCTATCTCACATATTAGGGGTAGTGAGTCGATAGTACCAACTAAAGTCTTTGATGACGGGAAATTCACATATCTGCAGTTTAATAAGATAAATTCTGACTTTCCAGCAATCTTTATGGTTAATTCTGAAGGGTATGAATCTCTAATAAATTTTCGTACATTTGATGATTATCTTATACTTGAAAAAGTAGGTTCTGTATTTACCTTAAGAAAGGGGTCAAGCACAGTTTGCTTATTTAATGAAGATATGCCCTTAGTAAGGAGATAAGTGGTTAGTATAAATATAGTATCTGATAAGTAATGGGCACAAATTTTTTGTTTGTTCAGCAAAGTAGTAAAAGATAACCTAGGCAGTATAAATAATAAAAAATTAACCTTATTTACAGCTGAGTATAGCTAAAAACCTACCTGTCAATCTCACCAAAAACTATATCAAGTGAACCAATGATTGCTGCAATATCAGAAAGCATGTGTCCTTTTGCCATGAAATCTAAGGCTTGTAGATGTGCAAAGCCAGGTGCTCTTATTCGACATCTATATGGTTGGTTAGTTCCATCCGAAACTATATACACTCCGAACTCACCTTTTGGTGCCTCAACAGCTACATAAGTCTCACCTTCTGGTACATGGTACCCTTCTGAATAAAGCTTAAAATGGTGAATTAGAGCTTCCATAGATTTTTTCATTTCTGCTCTTGGCGGTGGAGAGATTTTCCTATCTTCAGTTTTTATTGGCCCTCCAGGCATTTTCTCTATACACTGTTTTACCAAGCTAGTAGACTGTCTAATTTCTTCCATCCTTACTAAATAACGGTCATAACAGTCACCGTTTCGACCGATTGGTATATCAAAATCTAGTTGATCATATACTTCATATGGCTGACTTTTTCGTAAATCCCAAGCAAGTCCAGC